>CACMMX010000054.1 GCA_902614915.1 uncultured Cryomorphaceae bacterium | reverse complement strand
CTAAGCGCAACCAGCCATAACAAGCACTATCATTTTTTAAAATACGAAGACCAAGATAACCGTCCGTCACTGGACCTGCCCAGTTAGAGTTTGGATAGGCAACACCATCTACCAAGAATGCCATGTAACCCAATTTTATGGTAGAATTTATTCCAAAAAAAACAGAATTGGAATTAAGAACTGTTCCCGGAATTGCATTATCAACATAATTAAAACTGTTCTTAGCAGCTCCTAGAGCTAAGTTTCCGTCAATACTGTCACCGGGTCGTAAAAGGACAGAGGTAACATTACCTAGCTGTCCGCCGTTTAAAACATGTTCTATAGTGAAATCAACAACTGTATCACCATCTAAGTCTAATTCAAACAGACCATTAACAATGGTTGTATCGTCAATGTCAGTGTATTGAAATTGTCCGTGGGCAGTATTTGCACCAAGGATTGCTGCAGCTGTACTTAGGTAAGACGAGATTTTCTTGGACTTATTTGTCATCTTACAAATATAACCTAAAAGCTTCTGAGCGGTGGAGAAATAACACTCTTTAACAATGAAATATCAATCTTCTTTCCCACCGCCAACGAAAGCTTCTGTAAACACTGCGTAAGGGATTTATTGATCCGACCTTCTTCAACGGCGTTAATGAGCTGATCGTAATCTAATTCAATAATAATAGCGTGTGGATCTAATGCTAAAGTGAGCGATGTTTTTTTGAAGGTTTTCTCCCAATTCATCTTTTCATTTAGTCCTAAAGGGAGGGTTTCTTGACCTTTCATTCTCCGTTGACTTTTTAGGACGTGGTCCAATGAACGCCTCATCCTAACTACGACCTTTTTACCTCGAGGTAAAGGGGCATCTTGAATCAGAGGCTCAACAATCTTAATTGCCTTCCCTCTTTGTGCATTAAGCCATTCCGCATCAACGGTCCAACTCCGTAATTTCTCGTGCTCATAAAAGCCCTTTGGGTTAAAGACGTTTGATTTTCGAACTCGGTCAGTCACAGCGGGTATACCGCATGCCTCCAACAGCTGCATTGCCATTGACGTTCCGCTTCTCGGGGGGCCTGTTATTATAAACAGAGTTTCTTCATGAATTTTCCCAAGCATTTTACGCTGTAAAGCCTTCGCAGTTTTTGCTTCATCCTGCATTCCAAGTTTGGAAAATGAGACGGCAGCAATACCGTGTATGGCTGGCTGAAAAAACAAAAGACTGGCACTCTGAAGTGCGGCATCTAAAGATCTTTCCCAATTTTCAGTCAACAGAAAAAATCTGGCACGTAGATTCCACATGTCTACAGATTCGTATTCCGGATTAGATATTAATTCTTCCAATTCATCATATAAGCTAGATTTAAGTAACAATTTACCCCAAAGAATGACTACCTCTTCTGAGCAACGATTGTTTAGATTCTTGGGTAAATGTAACTGTTGGCCGTTTTTAAGTTCTACAAGTGATTGGTAATACAACCATATCAAATTGCTTCGATTGGTGACCTTGGAGAGGATGCGCTCTAGATCATTGAAATTACCACCATCCGCCAGAACTGATGCGGCCAATTGCAGGTATCGTTCTGGCACATCATCACCTTGTATCATTTTTTTAATGATATGCCACGATTCAGATAGCCGTTTTTCAGCTCGAAGACTTCGTGCTAAGTAATATTGGTTTTCAAGTAGTCGACCCTTCTCTCCTAAAATAGGATTTTGCTCTAGATATCCTAAGTCAATTAAGTTTTGGAGCAGTTCTTCATCGCCCGAGTAATCATGATTTAAAGACGGTATTGGATGAAGATATTTTTCCTCTATCGGCTTGCCAGAGAACTTTATAGGTACGACTCCTGACATAGACGATGGTGCAAAAAGTTTATGCGTAGCAAGTAAGATTGGCCCCACATCTAAAAGGTTTAAACCCTTCCAAACCGTTTCATCCTTAAATAAGGGACCCTTTGCAACGAAGATGCCATGAAACTTATGCTCTAAAGCAGGAGAACCGGCATGTTGGGGCAAGCCAATC
>CACMMX010000053.1 GCA_902614915.1 uncultured Cryomorphaceae bacterium | reverse complement strand
GTGGCCTAGAAATTAGACTCACTGAAAATGTAATTAGTCTAGATACCGGTGTGTTCTTTGTGCCAAGGGATAGTACCTCAGCAGAAATTTATGGTGATATCTTCCATCAGAGGTTTGATAGTCTTGAATTTGATTTAAAATTACATAGTGACAGCATTCTTGCTATGAATATACCACGAAACTTAGATGGTTATTTTTATGGATCTGCTGTAGTATTGGGTGATTTACTTCTAGAAGGTCCTATAGAGCAGCTTCATTTGGATTTAGTCGTAGCTACAAAAGAAGGCACCAATTTCAAAATACCCCTCGATAATCCTAGTGCAATTGAAATGCCGAGTTACATTCGATTCACAGATATGAATTTAGCCCGCACGGATACCACCAAGACTAAATCACTTGAGTATTTTACCACTGATATTGCCATAAATGCTACTCCTGAAGCTCAGGTTGAATTGGTTTTAGATGAAATACTTGGGGATGTTATTAAAGCAAGAGGAAAGGGTAATTTGAGGCTGAGGTTGTTAGAAGATGAAAGTTTAGAATTATATGGCCTTTACACGCTGAAAAGCGGAAGCTACTTATTTACGCTTCAAAATATTATTAATAAGCAATTTGAAATTTTAGATGGGGGTAGCATTTTATGGAGTGGAGACCTATATGATGCTAATATCGATATGAATGCGAAATATTCCCTTTCTACTAATCTTGATGGATTAGTATCCAATCCAAATTATAATAATGAAAACGTTGATGTTGATTTAATTATAAATTTAAGCGGGGCGCTTATGAATCCGGACATTTCTTTTTCAATAGACTTACCAAACGCTCCTTCCAGTTATTTAGAGGAACTGCAACGCCATTTTCTAAATGAAGATGCCATGAATTTTCAAGCGTTTTCTTTATTACTACTAGGTGATTTCTATCAGCAAGATTTAGCGATTCAAGAAGGATTTGATTTAGGAAATTCAGTACAGAGCAACACTTCAGAACTATTAGTAAGCGAATTTGGTAGCTGGCTAGCTGCAGGTATTGGTTCGTATGTAGATTTAGAATTTGATTATACCAGTGGTCTGAACCCTTATTCAAACCTCATGGATTCTAAAAATAATTTAAACTTAGAGGTTGGAAAGGACTTTTTGAATGGAAGATTAAGCATAAATAGCTCATTAGATATTCCTATTGGTTATGAGGGCGGTAGTACCTTGTTGCTAGGAGATACGGAGTTAGTTTATTCCCTTACAAAAGACGGAAAGATCAAAGTAAGAGCTTTTAATAGAAGTAATAGGAATGACCCTTTAATGGAAAATTCTGGGCCTTACACGCAAGGTGTGGGTATTCTTTTTCATAAAGAATTTGAAAAAGTACTAAAGGACTAGTTCTCACGTTCAATTATTTCCACAGCTTCTACCAGCGAATCTACATAGTAGTCTGGTTTGACTGTATGTGGTTTCAATCCGTGACCTGTTCTTACACGTATAGTAGTTACACCCGCATTTTTACCAGCCTCAATATCTCTCGGAGAATCCCCTACCAAAAAGCTCATATTCAGATCAATATTAAAACGTTTCTGTGCTTCAAGGAGCATTCCTGGACTTGGTTTGCGGCACTCACATGCAATTTTATACTCGGGTAATTCACCCTCAAACCCACCATGAGGATGATGAGGACAGAAATATATCGCTTCAATATAAGCGCCTTGCTTTCCAAGTTCAGTTTCCATTTTTTTATGGATTGCCAAAAGTTCTTCCATGGTGCATAGTCCACGGGCAATTACACTTTGATTAGTAACTACAATAACCAAATATCCTTCTTCATTGAGCCTTTTAATGCAATCGGCGGCATAAGGATAAAGTTCAAAATCTTCTGGCCGGTGAATGAGATCTGTATCAATATTAATAACACCATCTCTGTCTAAATAGACGCATTTTTGCTTGTTGTTTAAATTTCGAGCAGCAACCTTACCCGAAGTAATAGCTTCTTCGACTTTATGCAATCGTTCGGGCGTACCCATATCTTTAAGA
>CACMMX010000052.1 GCA_902614915.1 uncultured Cryomorphaceae bacterium | reverse complement strand
GAGGTTACTCTGTTAGAAATACCGTATATACCACCCTCATCTCTTACAAGGTTGCCTCGAAGAACTCCACCTGCAGAATACGGGGCAGAGGCCAAAATAGTTGGATCTGTCTCGTACAATGGCGTAATTGGATCAATATTTAACGCTCTTCCTAGAGGTGACCCCCATTCTGTATTTTCTGCAACCCCATTACTTTGGTTATGGGTATATGCAACATTCCAACCAACCGTTAATCTTTCATTAACGTTCGTTACTGTATTTAATCTAGCAGCAAGACGCTCATAATATGATTTACCTTCCGCGACTATTCCCTCTTGGTTAAAATTGCTGACAGAAGCATAATATGATCCTTTGTTTGTAGCACCTGCGATACTTACGTCATTACTACGCATTAGGGCATTTGGATTAAACACATGACTTTGCCAATTAGTCCCTTGACCATAAGAGGATGGGTCATCATATAATTTTGGCTGTCCATCCGCAGCTGCCATTTCATTCATAATTGTAGTGTACTCTGTAGCACTCAAAACGGGGATAGTCTTCCATGGGTTTTGAACTCCAGTGTAGGAAGCAACTTTCACTTCCATTCCTTTAATTTTTGAACCATTCTTGGTGGTGACTATGATAACTCCATTTGCACCCCTCGCCCCGTAAATGGCAGCTGATGCAGCATCTTTAAGGACCTCAATTGTTTCAATGTCTCCTGGATTTAAGAAGTCAATTCCACCACCAATTATTACTCCATCAACCACGAAAAGTGGATCAGATCCGTTGATTGAAGATGTTCCTCTAATACGTATCATTGAACCTGAACCTGGTTGACCGGAACTTTGGACTACGGTGACACCGGAAGTTCTACCTTGCAAAGCGTTTTCAATTCTAGGTAATTGTAAATCTTCTAAATCCTCCGATTTAACGGAAGAAATGGCACCAGTTACATTAGATTTCTTTTGAACTCCATATCCTACTACAACTACTTCGTTTAACGTAGATCCTGCTTGGTCATAGGTGAGTTTCACGGTGATACTTCTTTTATCATCTAATTGTACCGTTTCGGAAACGTATCCCACAAATGAAATTTGAACTTCAGTACCCTTTTTGGCCTCTATGGACCAGCGTCCATCCATATCAGTTAATACTGAATTCTGACCGGCAGTAACTACTGCTCCGGGCAGTGGAGAATTGTCAGCCGCATCTAGAACAACACCATTGTATTGACCTTTCATCGTTAAGGATAAAAGAATAAATACAATAGCTGCAGAGAACGACTTCAAGTGTTTGTTATTATTCATGATCGAGCTTTAAATTTTATGAAATGTTCGATGTACATTCAAAAGTCTGAAACTAAATCAACATGGCATGTCTCGAAAACCGGACAAAAACCGGACAATTATACACAAGGATATCGCTAGGCTAGTATTTACAGTATTTCGCGTTTTGAAGCCCTTTTTTATTTACCTGATTTACAATGAAAAATCATCTAAATCACGACGGTCTTTTTTTGTGGGTCTACCTAACCCTTTTTTGCGTGTAACATTTCTTGCTAACCGAAGAAATTCTCTTTTTTGGATTTCTTCATCGTTAGTAGTGTCTTGAATAAAGTCGGACAAAAGCTTTGCTGCCACTCTGTTTTTGGGAACATCAATAATCTTAATAGATTCATCAAACCCATGTCTCTTGATTGTAATCTCTTCGCCTTTCTTAACTTCACGACTTGCCTTTACACACGATCCTGCAATTAAAACTTTGCCCGAACGCACTGCTTCGTTAGAAATACTGCGTGTTTTAAACAATCTTACGCACCATAGAAATTTGTCAATTCTCATATCCTCAAAATTGAAACATTTCGGGTATTTTACAATTGCGAATAATAGCAAATAAGAAATCAAACATTTTATTCATCGCTTTGTTGACCATTTTACTACCAATATGTTGCAATGACAGTGTCATATAATCAGAATCTTCTTCACGTCAACAGTAAAAAATTAATGGCCTAGCCTCGCAATAAATAATAGAAAATGA
>CACMMX010000051.1 GCA_902614915.1 uncultured Cryomorphaceae bacterium | reverse complement strand
GAGTGTGTTGGCATAATAAAAATATACTTCCTGCGCTTTATCCGTTCCTCTATACAACGTAATCAATTCATCAAAAATAGGAAAAGCCTTAGCGTACTCTTTTGCATCATAGTACTCAACGGCCTTTGCGAGCTTGAAATCTAAATCCTTGCTCTTTAACACTTCCTGGTATTCGCCACAGGAAGTAAGCATAAAAGCTGCAACAAAAAAGGTATATATTCTCTTGAACATCATTGAACGGGCAAATGTAAGGTATTTACCAAACTTCTAATGAGGAAATATCATCATATTCGTTACCCTCTTCTACGTTTTTAACAATACAATTAACCAAGGCCTCTGCGTAGTCCGGATACTCAATTCTAACGGCATCTTTACAGGACAAGAATTTATTCCAAATAATTGCCCCGTCTGCATCCAAAGATTCAAATACTTCAATACCCAATAACTGAGCACCCTTGGCATTTGCAGCCTGCTCATATTGATCTTTAATTGGACTTATTAATAGCTTTTTACCGCAATAAATAGCTTCTGAAGGGGCCTCAAATCCTGCTCCGCAAATTAAACCTTCACAAGTGCGAAAACTTTCTAAGTATGCATCTACCCCTATGGTCTGAACGCTGGCATTTCCTGCTTGATAGGATTCTTGAACGCGGGCAAAAATGTGGAACCGATGACTTTGGAATTGATTAACAAATGAAACAATTTCTTCCGGATGATAAGAAGGTAAATAAACTGTGTAATGCCCTTTGTTCTCAAGAGCAGCACCGCGTATTTCTCTTGTTATAATAGGTGGTAAAATAAAATCGTCATACCTACTAAAATGAAAGCCCAATCTAAATTTAGAAGGCGACATATATGCGATTACGAATTCCCAATGCCATATTCTTCTTTCTGGACGTGGTGTCCGTTTGGACCAATAGGCTGCTTGATGACTTAATTGTAAAGATTTAACACCCCGAATTAAACAAGCATAAGAAGTGACTGCTTCAAAATCTACGATTACGGCATCGTATTTCTTAACAGGTAAGCTGAAAACATCTCTAATGAAGCGAAAAGGTTTATTCTGCAAAGCACTACGCCAATAGCTCACACCCCCTTTTTTATTGTAAACCATGGTTAAACCATAAAAACGATATTTGACATTTAAACCTAGAGCTAAATCGCTTTGCGTGCCCGCTACAAGAATATCCACATTCGCATATTTTTTGAATCTTGGCACCAAATCTCTTGCTCGAGCTACATGCCCATTTCCCGTGCCCTGAAATGCGTAAAGTATTTTCAATCTAACTATTCAAGAATTCCTCTGTAATTTTAGAAACTAATTCCTTAGGTGTCAAATTAACGGAATTTAAATGATCGTCTTCTTTTTGAAGAGCCATTGTTTTATTCGAAAAAAGATCATGTTTATATAACGACCAACTTCTTTTTTGATATTCAAGAGCCGTACAATTCTCAATCCAGTCTCCCGAATTTAAATAGAGGATAGACCCATGATCATTTTTAATAGTCTGAATAGTCGGTTGATGTATATGACCACAGATTACAAATTGAAACTTCTTAGATATAGCAATATCAGAGGCTGCTTTTTCAAAATCGGAAATAAATTTCATGGCGCTCTTAACACTCTCTTTTATTTTTTTGGAAAGGCTATATTTTTTTCTGCCAATTCGCTCTAAAAATTTATTCACGATTCGGTTTAATAAGATGATGACGTCATAACCCCAACCACCCATTTTTGCAATATATTTTGCCCTATGTATAGTGTGATCAAATATGTCACCATGAAAAAACCAGGCCTTCATTTCACCTAAATTTAAAACCAAGTGGTTACGTAAATGTATATTTCCCAATTTCCAATTTGTAAATCTCCTTAAGGCTTCATCATGGTTACCTGTCAAGTAATAAACGGAAGTACCCTTGCTTGCCATCTTCAACAAATTTCTGATAACCCTGAGGTGTTCTTTGGGGAAATATGATTTTTTAAAATTCCAGATATCAATAATATCTCCGTTTAAAACAAGGATTTTTGGTGAGATTG
>CACMMX010000050.1 GCA_902614915.1 uncultured Cryomorphaceae bacterium | reverse complement strand
TTCTCAATGATACCATTGTGAACAAGAACAAGATTACCGGAATTACTTAAGTGTGGATGCGCATTTTCATCAGAAGGTTCTCCATGAGTTGCCCATCGTGTATGAGCAATACCCGTTGAACCACTCGTATTCTGTTTTAAGGCCAAGTCTTCCATGCCCTTTACCATACCTTGCTTTTTATACAAGGTTATTTCCCCGTCTCGGGCAATGGCAACCCCTGAGCTGTCATAACCGCGATATTCGAGACGCTTCAATCCATTCACCAATATGGGAAAAGCTTTTCGATCGCCTAGGTATGCAACAATACCGCACATAACAATAAGTAGTTAAATTGATTAATTGACGAAAATAAGACTTCTCATTTACTGCGCGTAAAATAGACATTGAATTCCGCTGGAATGGTAGGGTGCATTCCACCACCTAGAACAACACGATGAAGGTTACCACTACTAGACGCAGGAGCCAATATTACAGGTAAAATTGTATCACGTTCATTCAGAAAATCGTGAACCATCCTAGTCACATTGAAGGTGTAGTTAAATTCCCGCACGTCTGAACGCGCGACTACTCCTCCTGTAGAATTGATTGTTGAGGTGTAATCTCTAATTAATTCTTGTACTGAGTCCAAATCTTGAAGAACCAAAAGAGAACTAGGAAAGTTATATAAACCAGCAGTTCCTTGAAGCACATCAAAAGATAAATCAGCTTTATTAATAGAGTACTCTTTTCCGATTAACGTATCTAAACCAGGAAACTTAAGATACGTTCGTACTCCAGATCCGCCTTGAACATAAGAAAGCACTTCACCATTTACGGTGTCCATCATATCGATATCAAAACTTGCGTTTGTATAATCATTGGTGAAAAGGTTGTAGCTTAAAATAGGGTCGCTAAAATTCTGACCAAAAGTTAAATCAAAAACTTTTGCAACAGTATCATCAACACCTGTATGGTAATATAATTGTATTAATGAGCCTGATTCTTCTAAATTAAAATAACCGGCAATAGTAGAGCCTAGGCCTATATCCCGAAAGTAAAGACCAGGGACCTGTCTTACAAAATACGTATTATCTGCAAAATAATTCTCGCCATTCACCGAAGCATCAAAAATATGCTCTTGAAAATAGGCTGGATCAGCATTAAATGAAAAGTACCCTACCAAGGTATCGACTCCATTAAATATAGTATCGATAGGTGCTAAGGAGATAGTTGTATCTGCAATTGGACTAGCATAATTGACTGAGCCATTTGAGAAATATGAGATTGTATCTATTAGTTCAGACGAAACTGGATATACCTGAAGATGGATTTTATCTCTATCTAAGCCATAATAACCAGAATAAGCAATTCTTACTTTAACGGAATCGCAAATAGTACCTTCGCCAAAATCTGGCGAGGATTTAGAGAGTAGAATTCTTGAAACAAAAGAGGCATTGGTTCTGCCAAATAAAGGATCCTCATAATTCCCTAAGATTACTTGAGAGGGATTTTTTGTATTTACACTATCCCAACCAATTGTGTAAGAGACCACTGGGAAGGTAAGTTTTTCGCCTAATTCAGGGCGGTCATCAACAAATTTCCCAGAACCAATGGAACCATTATCTAGCTCACATGAAACTGTGGAGAGAATAGTCAACAGGGTTACAAAAAAAAATAACTTATTCAACGTCGCTTTCTACGAAAAGTGATTCATAAACTTTAATCCCATCTTCAGGCCGCTCACCGAATGTTTTCCCATCAATCACGTCAACACCTTCAGATTTTGCATATTCTTCTAGGTCCCTGGTGTTTTCGTCTCCGATGACCAAAATATCAGCATATTTGGCCGCAAGCTTATGAAGGTCATTAGTAGTAGGTGCCTCTAAACCTTTTGTTAGCTCCGGGTCTATCTCATCAAACTCCATTCCTAACTTTAATTTTGGTCCTAGACTGCCTTTAAATCCATTGTCGTAAGCTGAGAAAATAACTTTAGCATCCTTAAAAATTGGATTTTCACTTTCAAACAAGCGCAAATACATTGGAACTAAAGCGGACATCCAACCGTGAACATGAATAACATCTGGTTTCCAACCCAATTTCTCAACAGTATCTATAGC
>CACMMX010000049.1 GCA_902614915.1 uncultured Cryomorphaceae bacterium | reverse complement strand
AGCTCCTTTAACGGGCCTAGTTGTACAGCCCATTATTGGTCAAATGAGTGATAATACATGGCACGCGCGCTTTGGTCGTCGTCGACCATATTTCCTAGTCGGTGCAATATTGGCATCACTTACACTGTTAGTCGTTCCTCACAGCTCTGCGTTATGGATGGCTGCGGGTGCCCTATGGATTTTAGATGCCAGTATGAATATTAGTATGGAGCCCTTTAGAGCATTGGTTGCAGACAAGCTTCCTGATAGTCAACGAAGTTTTGGCTTTGTAGTTCAAACACTCATTATTGGAGTAAGCACGTGGGTTGCTTCCAATTTACCTTTAATAGTAAGCTCATTAGGGGTTAGTAATGAAGCAGAACCAGGTGCAATCCCAATGTCTGTTCAAGTGGCCTTTGGAATTGGTGCAGCCGTATTCATTTTATCCATTTTATACACTGTATTTACAACAGATGAATATCCACCCGATGATATTGAATCCTTTCGCAAAGAGCAAGTTGAAAAGTCAGGAATGAGAAATACGGTAAGGGAGGTTTTCAAAAATATTGCAGATATGCCCAAAACCATGAAGCGATTAGGTGTTGTGCAATTCTTCTCTTGGTTTGCGTTCTTTTGCATGTGGTCTATGGCGAATCCCGCTCTAACGGATCATGTTTTTCATGCGTCTAAGCCCGAGGCTATTAATTTCACTCTTAGTACTGCTGAGCAAATAGATGTCTATCAGGTCGCTGACCGGGCATTTAACGACGCCTCAAATAAGGTGGGATCCTACATGGGGAATTACGGGTTAAGCTCAATGGTGTTTGCTCTGCTGCTAACCTTTTGGACCGCCAAAAGACGAATTAATAGAAAGTACGTTCATATGTTCAGTTTATTCGCCGGTGCTTATGGTTTTTTGAGTATGTATTTTATTACAGATCCGTCCATGTTGATAGTTAGTTTCGTGTGTATTGGCTTTAGTTGGGGATCGATTCTTTCGATGCCATACGCGATGTTGAGTTCTACGTTGAATCCGAAAAAAATGGGAGTTTTTATGGGTATTTTCAACATGTTTATTGTCATCCCTCAGATTGTTGCAGCGACCTCTTTGACGACTATTTACAGGGGTTTGTTTGGAGAAGAACCTATCAACGCTATGTTGTTAGCAGGGACCTCATTAATTATCGCTGCTGCTGCTAATTTCCTCATTACGAATAAGAAGGCGGTCACATATATTCCTAAGGATTAAAATTTACAATTAAGCCGACTTTTTTTCTTTCGGAATTCACGGGGAGAGCAACCCTTGACTTTTAAGAAAGATCGATTAAATGCAGAGCTTGAATTGAATCCACTTTCTTCTGCAACTTCGGACATAGGTTTATTTGTATTTATTAGAAGATGTGAAGCCACCGTTGTGCGTAATTGCATAAGATAATCTATAAAGGTAAGGCCAGAAGTTTGTCGAAACCACCTACTAAAACTTTGTTCCGTCATGCTACCGATATCTGCAATTTCACTCAATGTTATGGAACGTTGGTAATTGTCTTGAATGTATTTTGAAACCCGTTCCATTCGTTGACTAATCTTTTGACTCATTACATTTGAATAGGCACTTGTGGTTGAAATGGTTTTTAATTTTTCACGCTCTGCGATAGAAGCTATAAGATTAAAAAAAGACCCCATGCTTCTCAATGAATTCGTTCCAACTATATTGGCGAAATAAAATTGTTCACTTTTTGAGAGCTTTCCCAAGTCAAGACCAAAGCTCATTGCATTATAGAGAGGCCCTAAAGCATCACTTTCTTTAAAAGAATTCAACCATTCCTTTGTGAATTGAAGACCCCAGCATTCTCTATCCATAACTATTTCATCTTCGTCCGTTGCTACAAAGTTGTGTGGCAGATATGGCCCCAATAGAAAGGCTTGTCCAGCCTTGAATTCAACAACTTTATTTCCAATGAAGGCAAGACCTTTACCTTTTACAATGTATGTGATTTCAATTTCCGGATGGTAGTGCCAATAATCTGTAAAAACAGAAGACCTCTTTTCATCAATGGTTTGGCTCAGAATATAACTATGATAACTGCGTTCTTTTTCTGCAATTCGAATATTTTCAATCGTTGCCTTCATTACTAACAGTTATTTGATGTTCGCTAAAACCTACTTATTAACCTAAAAGTAGAAAAAAGGGTTATATTATGATATAAAAAGGGAAGTCTGTCTTCTACAAATAGAATGATTTGTGTAATGAGAACTTGAAGAGTTTTGGAAAATGCAGTTTTCTCCGTGACTTTATTTTACTCA
>CACMMX010000048.1 GCA_902614915.1 uncultured Cryomorphaceae bacterium | reverse complement strand
ACGTTGGAGATTGTCCGGGACCTAACAATGTTTCTGTTACTAATCTTACAGGAAATAGTGCAACTGTTTCATGGACTAGCGGTGCTCCAACTCACATTGTTGAGTATGGATTAACTGGTTTTATTCAAGGAACAGGCATGAAGATAGTATCGGCTAGTAGTCCCGCAACTTTAACAGGTTTAGTAGGAAGTACATCCTATGATTTTTACATTAAAGACAGTTGTAGTGCGACGAGTATGACTATTGCAGGACCGTTTCAATTCACTACACCTCAATCTATATTTTCATTACCGTATTACGAGGGTTTTGAGATTAGTACGGGAGACTTTAGCTCAACTGGAACTAATAACTCTTGGGAATACGGAACGCCTGCAGGTAACGTAATATCATCGGCATCCCATGGCACCAAGGCTTGGGTAACCAATTTAGATGGGGATTATAACAGTAACGAGTCAAGTTCCCTGTATACGGGATATTTTGATAATACAGGAGGATCTTATGATTTAGTGTATGAATTTGATATGGCGCTTGCCACAGAGTTCTTTGATAAAACCTGGGTAGAATTCTCTTTTGATGATCTTGTATGGACCAAGCTTAATGCGGGTCCCATTTCGAATAATTGGCACACCGATACTATTAACCAATGGTGGTCAGGAACCAATAATACTTCTTGGTCCAATCGTTTAGCTATAGTACCAAATTCAGCAGGTAAAATGGTTCGGTTCCGTCATCAATTTGTCTCTGACGCTTTCATTCAAAGAGAGGGTATAGGTATTGACGAATTGAAAGTTTACCAGATTCCTTGTGAGTTCCCAGTATCCAATCTAGCCTATTCTAATGTAACTACGACTTCATTTGATTTGCATTGGACTTCAAATTCTAACTCTTGGGAAATTGATTATGGACCCGTTGGTTACGGGCAATCTACAGGCGTAAATACCATTTTAAATGTATCAAATGATTCTGTAACCATTTCAATTGGTATGTGTGATTCAGTGGATGTATACGTTCGCGCCTTATGTGGAGCCTCGGGTAGTCCGTGGGTGGGACCAATAACTGTCGGCGCTTTGTGTGAGTATGATATTAATTTAAAAGATTTATTTGTAGCCATGAATACCTGTGGTGACTCAAATACAACAGTTGAGGCAGTTATTGAGAATAGAGGGTTATATAATGTTTCCAATTTCCCCATAATCACAGATATTTCCGGTGATATAGTAGCGTCATTCTTAGCAACTTACACAGATACATTAACGGTTGGTGAAATAGATACCGTTTTAATGGGTACATTCAACTCTTCTGCTGGAGCGAAGGATGTTGATATAATTGGATACTCGTCATTAACAACTGATCAATACACAGTTAATGATTCAATATTCTATGAAAATGTGGGTTACATTAGTTTAGTGCCCCAAGTAGCTTCAAATGATACTATTTGTTCATCAGATGCTTTTGGTGTTTTACACGCAGAACCTTTTGACGGACTTACTTATGGGTGGTATTCAAGTCCCACTGATACAACAGCTTATGCTACAGGAGATTCGTTAGTTGTTGCTAATCCCGGTCAATTAACGTGGTATTTAGGTTACGAGGAGCCTACAAATTACCTTCAAACTAATCTAGTTCCCAATAATGGTTTGTCTACATCTAATAGTGGTGTTGCGTTCAGTATTAAACCTGAAGAAAATACAACTATAACTGCTTTTGATTTGACCACCTATGCAACCGTTGGAAGTTCGGTAACCGTATGGGTATCTTATCTAGCCAATGCGACATTAACTGGATCCAATTGGAATGATGTAAATTGGGTCTACATTGATACCATAACCGTTACTTACACTGGAAACTGGACTAATGTTGTTTTGAATAAGCCATTAAGCATTTTGGGCGGTTTAACTTCATCACTAAGAATTCAAACTTCTGAAGGTCTCAGGTATAGAACAGGAACTAATTTTGGAGCCGTATTGGCTCAAAATAATGACTTAAGTATTTATCAAGGTCTTAGCTTTATCTCTTTAACCGGCAGTCCTAATAATCCAAGAAATTTCTCAGGTCGTATATACTATAAATCTGGAGGTAGGTGTTCTGATTCATTGGTTCCGGTTAGTGTAGAATATCGTCAGGATTCAGCGAAAGCAGACTTTACTTATAACATGAGGGACGATGGTAAGACGATATTTTTTGATGCAACTAACTCAACTGGAAGTGTTTACTCTTGGGATTTTGGCGACGGTACAATGGGTACAGGAGATACAATTACTCATGTATTCGGGGATTCTGGAGATGTTTATTTAGTATGTCTTACGGTTGATGAATTGTTATGTATGACGTCAGATTCTAATTGTGATACAATTGCAACTACAGTTGGTATTGATGAATATAGTCGAACTGATAATTTGAAGGTATATCCAAACCCATCATCGGGTAACTTTAATGTTTCATTGAATTCAGCCAGAGTAGCTGATTATAAGATTGAGATTGTTGATATCACCGGTCGTATTTTCAGCGGAAAAACTGGCCTAACAAAACATGGTAAGAATCATATTTTCTTTGATGCCGAATTACCGAACGGAATCTACATGATTAAAGTAATTGTCGAAAATAATGTTTCAACACAACGTTTGGTAATTAGGAGGTAACAAGTTTTAAT
>CACMMX010000047.1 GCA_902614915.1 uncultured Cryomorphaceae bacterium | reverse complement strand
CGTGCATTACTCATATCGTTGATATTCATGAGCCATACTCTATCCGCCCAGACACAAAAAGGTAATCAAAGACCAATTACAAAGACTGAAATTCAGGGAATGACCTGGGTTGAAGCTATGTTAGACTATAGGGTCAATTTTCATACTGTGGTAGATAAATTCAACGATGAATTTGCCGATAAACCCTACGAAAAGGGGCGTGGAATGAAACAATTCAAGCGGTGGGAACACATAATGGGTGAACGCGTTGGACAAACAGGTAATAGGCCGCATCCAAGTATCATGTACAATGCTATTCAAAGCGTTTCATCTTCAACAGAATATGGAAATTGGTCTGAAATGGGACCGTTTAACTCTCCATCTGGAGGAGGAATTGGAAGAATTAATAATGTAGCTTTTCATCCACTTCACAACGATACCATTTACGCTGGGGCACCTTCAGGAGGACTATGGGTAAGTTACGATGACGGGCAGAATTGGCAGACTTTCACAGATAAATTGACCAATATTGGAATTAGCGATTTAGCCATCGACCCTCAAAACCCCAATATAATGTATCTAGCGACAGGAGATCGCGATGCAGGGGACACTTATAGTTTTGGTTTAATGAAATCCACTGATGGTGGAGTAACATGGTCCACCACTGGGCTATCCTTTGGTTTAAACAATTCCTATAAAATTGGCAGAGTAGTCGTACATCCAACTAGCACCAATATTATTGTTGTTGCTACCAGTGCTGGAATTTATCGCAGCATCAATTATGGTCAAACATTCACATTAGAAAGGAGTGGACTGTTTCTAGGTGTTCAAATGGGAGAAGGCAATACCATTTTCGCAACAACCTCAGGATCAAACCCTAAAATCTACCGCTCAAAGGATTCAGGAGCTAACTGGTCGCAATTAACTAGCGGACTTCCAACATCTGGCAAGTATCGTTGCGAAGTTGCTGTAGGAAATAGCCCTGGACTTCTATATGCGGTGTATGGAAGCAGTAATTATGGATTTGGTGGGCTATATAAGTCAAGCAACAATGGTGATACCTGGACTCTCATGAGTTCTTCACCAAATATTATGGATTGGTCTACAAATGGAAGTGGTTCAGGAGGGCAAGCATGGTATGATATGAGTATAGCTTGTGATCCACAAAATGAAAACACTATTTATGTAGGTGGAGTAAATATTTGGAAATCAACTAACGGAGGATCTTCTTGGTCTCAAGTGGGACATTGGTATGGTGCAGGAAGTACTCCATATGTACATGCGGATCACCACCATGCTATTTTTCGTCCAAATAGTTCAGAACTCTACATAGGTACTGATGGTGGTGTCTATAAAACTTCAAACGGAGGTTCTAGTTGGACGGCATTAAACAATGGCATGAATATCACTCAATACTATAAAATATCTCATAGTACAAGTGATACCGCAGTTGTTCTGGGAGGTGCTCAAGATAACGGCTCACATTTACGCTCATCTACTTATAATTGGAGCGAAGTTACTGGAGGTGACGGAATGGATAATGGCATAGATGTTATAAATGATGATATCATGTACACTTCTGTATACTATGGTGATTTTTATAAAAGTACTAATGGCGGAAGCTTCTTTTCACCTATCACCACTTTAACTGCATCAGGTACAGGAAATTGGGTTACCCCATTTAATGTAGACCCTGTCAATGGGAATATAATTTACGCGGGGTTCAACAAACTTTGGAAATCTACAAACGCAGGCTCTTCATGGAGTGCTACTTCAGCTAATTCATTAAGCGGTTCCTCGAATATTGATGAATTTGAGGTTGCTCAATCGAACACGAATTACATATATGCTATAATTAATAGTAGTGTATATAAAAGTACTAACGGGGGAAGCACTTGGTCGAATATTACTCCAAACGGCAATTTATCACCTTCACCCGAAAATATTTCTGGTATCGCAATAGATCCAAATGATGAAAATCATATTATCATATCAATTAGCGGGTACAATTCTAACAAGAAGTTAATGGAAAGTATTAACGGTGGTGCTAACTGGATAAACTTAAGCTCGGGATTACCAAATGTTCCAGCTAATTGTGTCACTTTTGAAAGTACAACTTCAACGGGTATATATGTAGGTATGGATATAGGTGTATTCTACAAAAGCAATACTTATCCCAACTGGATTAGCTTTAATAAAAACTTGCCTAACGTTATGGTGGTCGATTTTGAAATATTTGAAAATGAAGATTTACTGCGTATCGGCACCTATGGACGTGGCGTTTGGCAGAGCCCATTGATGCAAAGCCCTTCATCAAATCCTGTAGCGCCAACAGCAAACTTTTCCGTTAGTTCCAATGTGGCTTGTGTTAACAGTCAAATAATAGCTTTGAACGATAGTAGTTTAGGGTTTGTAGAAGATTGGTATTGGTCCATTAGTCCCTCGACATTTTCATTTGTTGGAGGAACTACCGATTCATCCGAAAATCCGCAAGTAATTTTTAATAGTTCCGGAACATATTCTATAACTCTCACGGTCTCCAATACTTATGGCTCAGACGACACTACTGTCAGTAACATCATTGGGGATGGTGGAGAATCAATACCATTCTTTGAGGATTTTGAAAATGGTATTTCGCGATGGAGTATCAACAATCCTGACGGAGGCACAACTTGGACGACAACCAATATTAACGGTCAACAGCCAGGGAATAATTCTGCTTTTGTTGACCATTATTTTTATAGTTCATCAAACGGAGAAATAGATGAACTCATCAGTCCCACATTTAGCTTTGATGGCAAAGATTCTATCGAACTAACATTTGAGTATTCTTCAGCTTATTATTCCAATGACTACTATGATAGTCTAAAAATATATGTTTCCGAAAACTGTGGGTCAACTTGGGATTTAGTTGCAGCCTATGATACTCGAGATGCCAACTTCACGACAGCAGGTTCGGTTAACAACAGCTTTACCCCTTCATCTACTTCGCAGTGGTGTTATGCCGCCAACTCTGTATCCTGCCCTACTATAAATCTTCAAAACTATTCTGGTAAAAATGGGGTGCAAATTAAATTTGTTACAGTAAATGGCTATGGGAACAATCTGTACATTGATAACATTTCG
>CACMMX010000046.1 GCA_902614915.1 uncultured Cryomorphaceae bacterium | reverse complement strand
TGAAACGGATCAGATGGGAGTTGTTTATTATGGTAATTACGCTTCATATTTTGAGGTTGGCCGAGTAGAATTTCTAAGATCTATTGGAATGAACTATGCAGAAATGGAGCGCAATGGAACTATGTTACCAGTTGTTCACATGAACATTGATTTTAAAACTGGAGCCAAGTATGATGAAGAGGTTTTGTTGGATACTTTTATCACAGAAATACCTACAAGAAAGATATCGTTTTACCACGCACTAAGAAACAAAGAAGGAAAACTGTTGGTAAAAGGTGAGGTTGTTCTTGTTTTCGTAGAAACGAAATCTTTTAGAACAAAACAATGTCCAGAGGATTTAAGGAATCTTCTTCTTAAAGCTTCTTTAAAATCGTAGTAATCCCATTAGAGTTTTTTAAGTGAATAACCAAAGGTTCTTTGATGTTAAAATTGCTCGTTTCCTTTAAACATCCCGACTGAATAATTCTTCCATCAATGGTGTAAAAAACATATTCAAACATCTGATTTTTTGGAATTTTTATTGTAAATCCATCCGCATAAAATAACTCCGGTTTGGATGAGGTAACAGCCTCTTCGAGATGAAATGTCTGAAGAATATTCTTTGGACTTCCAAAGGCCTTAAATATATGATGGTTATATAAACCTCCAGTAATAAGTGAATCAGCAGATAATATGTTTTTAGCTACACTATTTAAACTCTGAAACGGCATCAATTGGTATAAACTTTCTAATACTATCTTGTCCGCTACGGAATCATTTACAGCAAGATTCTCAGAAAATTCTAGCATTGCACTTGTCATTATATCTGTATGCTCATAAATACTAAAAAATACTAAGTTTTGATAATTCTTCATACCGTCATATACCGCACTTCGACCATCCCAAAAGGTGTTGTTACCGTCCCAATTAAAAATACGCGTATTCTTGACTCCACTGAGTCTTCCATAACGTTCAGCAAAATAATCTCCCAAGGCCTCATCAAAAGTTCTACGCTCCATTCCGTTAGTTGTATTTGGGGCAGCTCCATGACTAATTGCATGTCCTAATTCATGAATAATTACATCTGCATCTTCCGCATCGTCTACACCACCTACTCCAAAGAATAATCTTGGAGGTGTTGTACCCCAATTAAACATACTGTTATCTTGACCATTTAAGGCTTGCGGATCCACATGAATCGGGTAATTCAGTAATCCGTTGTAACCTAAGGCTTCAAGGTATTGGTTTTGTTTAGTAATATGATAAGTGACCATCACTTGTTCAAATTCATCAGAAGACCTTCCATCCAACCATTTGGACGGATTCGTACTGATAGGAATATAAGGAGAGTCAAAATCAATTACCTCGATATATTTATTTTTTAAATAAACCGAACTTCCAACCGCATCAACATCAATTGCATCCACAATGGTAAGGCTATCTAAAACAGAACCATTCCCATCATTCATATCTGTATATGCGCCCCCGTATGCTAATCCATTTGGCGATAGAGGGTCAGGATTGAAAACGCGCATTTGAATCATTGTATCAGTCGCGTATAAGTTTAGATCTCGTCTTTCAAAGAGCTCTAATTCGCTATTTTCAATAATGACTTCATGAATCTTACCGTCGTTTATAGTATCAACGGTTACTGAACTCCACTGGCCATCTTTCCAATACAGGTAAGGACCTTTAAGTGAATAATTCAAAGCGGATTTTGCGTCGGCGGATAAAGAAGATTTGCTCTTGATGTATCTATCATCCAAACTATAGATTCGCAATAATTGGTGGTCTAATATCTTAAGCGAATTGAATGAATAGGTGTAACGAACATACTTTGCGTACGGGCTTTTTCGTGAGGTAAAATGATGTGTTTCTAATTCTGGATTACTTTGAGCAAAGGCCAACTTACTAAACAGTACGAATAGTAATGAGATGATTTTTTTGTACATGTTCAATTACTTTATTCAATTTTGACCTTCTAACCATAAGGTGATAGATAACGTTTTCTTTTTGTTCTCTTTTGACTACATCAATATCGTGAAACTTAATCACACGTTCAACAAAACTAATATGTGAATACTCAAAGGCCAATTCTAATGGTTTACGAATAACGTGCTTAAGAATAATTGCATTCTTTACTGCTTTTTCTGCACTTCTGCCGTAGGCCTCTATCAATCCGGGAATGCCCAATTTAGTACCTCCAAAATACCTAGCTACTACGCACCCAACATTAGTTATTTTACACTTCAATAATGATCTTAAGATAGGTGCTCCGGCTGAATTTCCAGGCTCGCCATCGTCATTTGATTTGCTATATTCTCCTTGTTCTCCTAGTATGAACGCCCAACAGTGATGACGCGCATTAACCTCTTGAATCTTTATTAATTGCAGTTGATTTTTGAAGCTGCTTTCATTCTGAATAGGGAAAACATACGCATTGAATTTACTGCCTTTGTCTTTATGAATACCAAGTGCAGGCCCTTCAATACTTAAATAGGTGTCAGTTTCTATCATAACGGTCTTGGCCTAAACGGCTGCTAGAAAGGAACAAGTTGTACTTTGGTGAAGTAATCCCATCTAAGATGGTCCATGTGGAAGTATACCTATGTACTTCATCTGCTAATCCATTACTGATGAAAAAATGTAGTATGGAAGAACCACCTTCAACCAATATGTGATACATGTTAAACTTTAATAATTGCCCTAGCCATTGTTCGGGTTGCCTTGGGTCAGCTACTATTCCTTCTTCGTCTCTAACATTTTCACCTATAAGTATTGGTTTTACCTCTAAAGAGGCCAACCAATTTGAATCCAATGGATGCTCTTTGCTTAAAAGTATAATTGGAACTGGGTTTGGCCCATTCCAGTATCTCGTGGTGAGTGCAGGTAAATCTCTACTTGCGGTTTTTGAGCTAATTAATATACCGTCAACCCTTGAGCGAAGTTGATGAGTTTTAATAGCAGCTACAGGTCCTGAAATGGAAAGTGCGGGTTCCGACGTACCTCTTATCTTATCTATATGACCAGAAGCTGTTTCGGCCCACTTTAATGTGAAATACGGCCGGAACTTTACTTTATTTGTAAAGAAGACTGAATTAAGTTTTTGATAAATGCGCTGTTCATCAATTAATTCAACAAAAATACCCTTACTTCGCATGTATTGAATTCCTTTGCCATTTACCTTGTCATGAGGGTCATGTGTTGCAATAACTACATGAGGTATGTCATTTTTTGCAATGAGTTCACAACATGGTGGTGTCCTACCATGATGGGCGCATGGTTCTAACGAACAATAAAGTGTGCTTTCTTTAAGTAAATGAGGTTCTCTAA
Source organism: uncultured Cryomorphaceae bacterium (assembly GCA_902614915.1). Classification (GTDB taxonomy): domain Bacteria; phylum Bacteroidota; class Bacteroidia; order Flavobacteriales; family Schleiferiaceae; genus UBA10364. Next base: position 625 of record CACMMX010000046.1, on the reverse strand, counting down.
CTTCTTGTATAGCTAATACCTCAGCGTGCGCTTGCCCCGCTTTTTTATGGTAACCTTCCCCAATAACTTTTCCTTCGTGTACAATCACAGCTCCGACCATGGGATTCGGTACTGTTGCGCCCCGACCATAATTTGCTAATTGTAAGCAACGTGTGAGAAACTTGAGGTGATTCATAGCCCAAAGGTAACCTCATGTTATGTAAATTCAAGCACTATGTTTAAGTTCTCTTTTTATAAACAAAAAGCCCTAGAAGTTCTTACTCCGTTGTATGGAGAAAGGGAGGCAAAATCAATTCGTTCACTTTGGTTCCAAGAAAGATTGGGATTAAGTCCTGTAGATTGTGTGTTGTCTGAAAATGAATACATAGGTTTTGATGAATTTCACAACGACCTTTTGGCCCTAGAAAAGGGCCGGCCTATTCAATTAATTTTGGGAATTGCCCACTTTTTAGGAGCTGATTTTTTTGTGGATGAAAATACCTTGGTCCCCCGTCCGGAAACGGAAGAATTAGTCCTCGCTATTCTTCATAAATTTGAGCAAAGGTCATTAAGGGTTATAGACGTGGGGACTGGTTCAGGCTGCATAGCCATCGCGTTAAAAAAGGAACGGCCGCATTGGAAAATT
>CACMMX010000045.1 GCA_902614915.1 uncultured Cryomorphaceae bacterium | reverse complement strand
GAATAGTTTCTTTCCTAACGTAATGGCCCGTAGCGACATAATCCGCGCCTATGCTTATCGCGGTATGCAAGAATAAGTCAAACTTTATTTCACGATTACAAAGCACGTCAGGATTTGGTGTTCTTCCTTTTTCGTACTCACCAAACATGTAATCAACGATACGATCTTGATAGGGACCACTCATATCAATTACCTGAAACGGAATACCTAATTTATCCGCAACCAACATGGCATCGTTACTATCTTCTACCCATGGACACTCATCGTGAATGGTAACATTCTCGTCTACCCAATTGCGCATGAAAAGGCCAATGACATTGTAGCCTTGCTCTTTTAGTAAATAAGCTGTAACAGAGGAATCTACACCACCGCTTAGTCCTACAACAACCGTTGTTTCAGCATTAAATTTACTCATCGTATTTGGTTTCGCTTTCAAGCCTGCCATATCTATATAACTCCTTCAAGACGACCCTATTCTCTTCAAAATAATACCAATTGCCGTGCTTCTTTCCATTGTGATATGGTCCCTTAGCAATAAGCTGGCCTTCTTCATTAAAAAACTTGCATTCACCAACTAAACTGCCATCTTCATAGGTCCCCTTGGTTCTCAATCTACCGTTATCCCATTTTCGTATCCAATTTCCATTTTCTTCGTCACCAACAAAGTCGATGCGCTGACTGACCGTGCCGTTTTCCCAATATGTCAATTGTTTTCCTTCTAGGACCCCCATGTTATAATCTTCGCGCTGGGTCAGTACGCCATTTCGAGAGTAATACGTCCAAGTGCTGTCTTTTAACTGAGCATTATATAGACCTGATGCCTGTAATGTACCTGAACGATGAAACAACCGGGCATAACCTATACCCGTATTGCCTCGGTAGGTAATTTCTGACATAATTCCGCCGTCTCGTTCAAAGAAGTATGTGAAAGTACCAATGGGAATATCGTCTCTAAATGTACCTGTATACCTAATTTTTCCTCCATCGTACTTCTTAATCCATTTACCCTGCTTCTTACCTAAGTCATCTGTGTAATTCGTCTGAGCAAAGACGGGTAAAGCATAGGATAAAATGAATAGTGTTATAATGTATTTCATAATGCAAATTTAGATACTTACCACAAGTGAACCGGTAAGGATTGAATTAGTTCCATGCCGAAATAAATTGGACTGTAACTGCCACCGTGGAAGTACTTCTTACGAAGATTCGTTTTCAACGAAGTAAGCGAACCAATTTTTATTTCAATTTGGAGACCTGGTGCAATCATCACACCAGAGCCGACATTTATACCACCACCACCTGCAATTCCTGTCGTAAAATCTAATCCACACTTAATACTTCCTTGATTCCTATTTAATACACCACTAAAAAGTCCTTCCGCATATGCCCCGTAGCCGCCGCTTGCGGCCCACAAGGTGTGACCGTAGATATCTAGTGTATAGGTTGTGTTGGTCCATGCTTCTATTCCTAAGCCCATTGAAATTCCGGACATCGGATTGTATAAGAAATTGTTTCTATCCATTCCAGATGAACGTTGTTGTCCACCACCAACTAAAACTTTTAGGTTGACTTTCTTAGTAGGTTTTTTACTTGTTGAAACCGCTCCGCTATCGTGAAACCCAAATGAAGAAATAATATCAAAATACCTACTATAGGAGAAGAAAGGTATGGATGCATTATCAGTGAGCGCAGTCCATTGTCCAATACTGAACTGATGTTGACCTAATTTTATGCCTGTACTGACCATAGATGAAAGTCCACCACCGGTATATACGCTTCCACCTCCGCCAGATCCTAGATGCCCTCTAGCAAATAATCTTTTCGAAAGCATATTAAACCTAACACCAATTGAATAATTCATGTAGCCATCAATATTACCCAAAGCCCCAGCCCCAAGTTGGAGTTCAGCACCCAAAGTATTGCTTGAATTTAGGTATTGACCCATACGTATGCCCGCATAAATAGCTTTTACGGATTCTAAATTACGACCGGCATCTTCGGGTCCGAGAAACCAAAGACCTGTTACCAATTCAAAAAATGTCGGATAGGTCAATTTATCCTGTCTCTGCCAGTGGTACGGCATTTCATGCTTATAACCGAAAGCCATATGGTTCGATTTTATCGAACCACTTGGAAAGTTTATATGGTGGAGGCCTAACTCCAATGTTCCCAATTTACTGCTATGAGATAATCCAATAAAACCTCTATACATCAAACCATCTCCATCTGGAGCACTGGCCCCACCTCCAGAAGCCATTGACCCACCAATATGTAACTGAAGACTAGGTGCTATATTTTGATAAAAGCTTCCAGTAAATCCAAATGCATAAAAACCACCATAATTTCCTAGAACGGCACTTTGCATCTCCAACCCTGCGCTAACAACTTTTCTTTTTGAAGAACCTATTGTTTTATTCATCTCAAAACGCTGGGTAACCCACATCATTTCATTAGTTTCCATTAAAGGCTCGAAAAGTAAAGTCATAGAGGTTCCTTGCCCATTTATATTGCTTATACTGAAAATTATTGAAATCACAAGGAAATAACGGGACGGGAAAAAGAACAACATTTTTGTTTTCATTAGTTCAAATATAAAGGCTCCCTTCATACAAAATGGGATAACCTGAATTTTGATAATCTGTTATTTTTTACCTTTTGGTAAACGGAATATGATATCCAAGCCCCACTTGAAAACCCAACTCCGGAAATTCGGTAGTCGAATAAAGATTATATACTAATTTTGAATTGATTGTTGATGAATTTGATAGAGGTATGTCTAATCCTACATTCATGAAAACAAGACCTGCACCATTCCATAGATTTATTCCTCCGCCAGCGCCTGCTCCTATCTGGCCCTCTGTATAGACCCATCCATGTTGTAGTCTAAGGCCAAATAACCCTTCAGCATAGGCTCCACGACCGTTGGTAAAAGCCCAATAGCTTTCACCCCTTAAACTGATTAAACCCTCTTTGTATAATTGAAAGGCAACACCTAAATTGGAAAACCCGTCCTTTCCTAAATAAGTCCTGATTGAATTTTCAATTATTAAATACGCTGGATTGTATTCTGGTCTTTGGCTAAATTGTGAGTCATAAAATAGTTCTGTACCCAAATGTGCACCTATGAAAGAGAAGTAAAACGGACCATCGAAGCTCTTCAATATCCCTAATCTAGAACCAATGAAAAAGTTATCGAAGTGGTATTGACCTTCTACACCTGAACCATACATTAAGCCGCCGCCTGCCGGCGCCTTGCCTCCACCTCCTGTTCCTAAATTTATTTCACCTAATAATCGAATAGAACCAATTTGATTCCAAATTCCGTAACCGCCATAAACATCCATATACCCGCCAAGATTTGTCAGAGCTGCCGTTAAAAAAGCACTTTGATAGGAATATTTATTGAAAAATCTACCTCCGATTCCAATAAAACCAATACCACTATTTATTTGATTCAAAGGACTATAAACTATATTCGTAAATAATTGAGCATGAGCTGGAGTGAGTAGATTTTGCGAAAAATCGACCTTTTTATTTAATGAAAAATAAATGCTGCTACCTCTAATTATTCCTGTGCTGATGAAGCTGTATTGTCCGCCAATCCCGAGGCGATATTTCCCAAATGCCTTATCAATTGTCAATGCAGGAGAAACAAACCATCCCGAACCGTCGTGGTTTTCAGCACCACCTCCGGTAGTAAACATGATTTTAGGATGAATCAAAAATTGATTAGCTAATTTGATATTTGCACCAAAATGATAACCGAAAGTATAATAACCCGCTCGTACGCCCCAAACGGCATTGTTTAATCGAATTCCCGCGTATATTGGTAGATTTGGGTGATATATAGAAACGCCTGTTCCGAGAAATCCAATGGGTTCAAGCGAATCTCCAAGAATAGTTAAATACTCCGGATTTGGTGGCTGTTCGTTAACCCGTAAAAAATCAAAGTTAATTGATGTCATCTGAGCATTCATGAACAGTGGGTACATCATTAAGCCTGCAACAAGTAGCCTTACATCAGTTAATATTCTTTTTAAATATGCCATGGTTTGTACATTAATACCGCTGATCATTTAGCAAGTTAAGACAGAATCAAAAACCTATAATTCGGCGGTAGAAGAAAATATCGTTTTCACTATTCGTGGAAATAATTCCTAGTTCATTCAGCATAACCTCAATAAATTTAGATATCCAAGGAATAAGCAAATACATATTGATGACAGACTTCCCCTACAACATATATTTTTTTCTTGTTAGGATTAATTACTAAAAAGGATTTCTAGCTATGCCGAATTAAGTTAAAAGATGATTTCAAAAAAAGGTAAACTTAAAATCAGCTAGATGTAGAATAGTAAATCTTAATGTATGAGATAAAGCTCTCACTGATAGCCATTGCTCTAGATTTAAGCTTAATTTATCGAAAGGAAAAATAGTAATACAAAAGCCTTCAGGTAACACTGAAGGCTTTTATGTTGTTGCGATCCGGACGAGACTCGAACTCGCGACCCCAAGCGTGACAGGCTTGTATTCTAACCAACTGAACTACCGGACCGTAATTCTTATTGGGTTGCAAATGTAAAATCAAATTTTAGTTTCACAAC
>CACMMX010000044.1 GCA_902614915.1 uncultured Cryomorphaceae bacterium | reverse complement strand
TAACATGAACAGTATGTTCTTCAAGAACCGTCAGTTCAACCAAGACATCTCTTCTTGGAATACAAGTAATGTTACCAACACCATTGGTATGTTCACCCGTTGTGATTCATTCAACCAAGACTTAAATACTTGGGATATGAGTCAGGTCACTAACATGAACCGTATGTTCAAGGAAGCTCCTAGCTTTAACGGAGCCATTGCAAATTGGGATGTCGAGAATGTAGTACGTATGGCAGAGATGTTCTCTGGAGCTACTTCATTCAACCAAGACCTCTCAGACTGGTGTGTACGTGCTTTCCAGTACAACCCACCTATCAACTTTGCATTGAATGCTACAGCGTTCTTACCTGTACATTACCCAAGATGGGGGAACTGTCCGCAAGACTTTGACAATGTCACTTCTCTTGCTACAGGTGCCTTCGTTAATGCAAACGGTTGTGTAGATTGTTCTGCACTCAATATTGGAGACTACTTCGAACTAAACGGCGATACCTTATTGGTCGTTGACCGTGGAATGCTAGACTCTCTAATCCTATTACACGATGATCTAAGCAAAGTGTGTGTGTCTAACATTACAGATATGAAGGATGCCCTTCGTGGTCTACGTTGGTTCAACACAGACATCGCTTACTGGGATGTGAGTAACGTGACGGACATGAGTAACATGTTCTTCAAAGCTCAAATCTTTAACCATGACATTGGTAACTGGGATGTAAGTAGCGTAACTAGAATGTCCGCTATGTTCCAAGTAGCAAGAGTCTTTGATCAAGACATCTCCACTTGGGATGTAAGTAACGTACAGCGATTTAGATCAATGTTCCGTAACGCTGCCGCATTCAACCAAAACATCGGTCCTTGGGATGTAGGCAACGTATTGAACGATGCACAGATGAGCAGTATGTTCAGAGGTTGTGCAAGCTTCAACCAAGATCTAAGCATGTGGTGTGTGAGCAATGTATCTGCTAAACCTACTGGTTTCGATGCTAACTCCGCGCTAGTTTCTGCTAACCTTCCAGCTTGGGGAACTTGTCCAACAGACAGTTCCGGAACCATGATTAGCAAAGACAACCCAATAGCTTCTAACGAGGCTAACGGTGACAACGCTGCTGATCAAGTAGAAACGCAAGAGATTACACTGTTCCCGAACCCAACCACTGGAATGGTGAAAATTAATCCCGTAGTTCAAGGGTCCTATAAAATATTGGATGCCATGGGGAAAACCTTAGAAAAAGGAACAGCAAAAGAATACTACAACTTTAGCAAACAATCCATCGGAATATATACCCTCATGTTGCAAACTGAAAACAACACGCATTACCTCAAAGTAGTTAAACAATAAAGTAAAAGGGCAATAATGACACAAAATTAATAAGAGAAAACATATGAGTAAAATACTGTCAAACGTTCAGTATAAGTTCTTAACTACCACTTTAATTTTATTTAGTGGAATATCAGTTATTGCTCAAATCAACCATTGGGAGAACTTAGTTTCAGAATCCAACATATGGAGCTATAGACTAGGTAATTCTGAACCTCCTAATAATTGGTATTCAACCAATTTTTCGAGTTCTACTTGGGCCACTGGTTCCGGAGGTATAGGTTATGGAGATGGAGATGATTTAACTACAATATCCAATACGCCATCACTCTACATGCGGATAGAATTTAATGCTAATCAAGTCCAACTAATGGATGCACTAATCTTCCATGCAGACTATGATGACGGATTTATAGCCTATTTAAATGGGGTAGAAATTGCTCGTGCAAACGTAGATACTATAATTCCTGCTTATAATTATTCCCCGGCTTATGATCGTGAGGCAAAGGTATATCAGGGAGGTAAGCCCGTTATGTGGATTATTGACGAAGATTTATGGAAAGGAAACCTAACCAATGGATCAAACTTACTTGCTGTTCATACTTTGAATCATCAGGGAGCAAATAGCTCGGATATGAGTGCAAGATATTGGCTTCATTGCGGTGTTAGAACAAATACCCTAATTAATTCACCACCAGCCAACTGGTTTAGCTTTTACGACTTTGATAGCCCTGTGGCAATTTGTCGTATCAATACATTTGAAGAGCTAATTGAAGACGAACCCTCCATTCGTGGTGAAATGGAAATTGTTTGGAATGACTCAAGTAATACATTTCCATCATACGGACATGCTGAAAACCTTAGGTCTTACATTAAAATCGAAAAGAGAGGAAGATGGTCTCAATTTGTGTATCCAAAAAATGGCTATGCCATAGAATCTAAAGACTCTTCATGGGAAGATACAGATATAGAGCCCCTCGGTATGCCAAAAGAAGAGGATTGGGTTCTTCACGGTCCCTACGGAGATAGAACATTTATGCGCAACAAACTAGCAATGCACATGGCCCGAAAGCAAGGCAACTATGCCTCTCGAACAGAATTTGTAGAACTATTTATCAATGGAGAATACGAAGGTATATATGTCCTAATGGAAAAAATAAAGCGGGGGCCCGACCGTGTTGATATCGCAAAACTTAAGCCGAGCGAAATAACTGGAGATGACTTAACTGGGGGTTACATATTCAAAACAGATTGGGAACCGGTAGATTGGTATTCAACATTTGATATGCTCACAAGCACAAATAAAATTTCCTATACTCATACATATCCAAAACGCAAGAGCATCGTTGCAGAACAACGACAATACATTCAAAGTTTTGTTGACGACTTTGAAAATGCATTGCAAAATACAAGTGTTCCCTACAATGGCAAATATTGGGACGAATACATAGATTTGAGTTCGTTCGTGGATTTTTTCCTCATGATGGAAATAAGCAAAGATGTAGATGCTTATCGCGCAAGCACATATTATCATAAAGACAAAGACAGCAAAGGAGGAAAAGTACATGCAGGACCTGTTTGGGATTTTAACTTTGCATTTGGAACCGTCGATTATTGTAACGGATATATACCGACCGGGTGGATGTATGCTGGTAATTTGTGTTCTGGGACAAACCCAGCGTGGTGGGAAAAGCTAGTAAACACCCCTACCTTTGCTAATGCAGTAAATTGCAGATGGAATGAACTTATGACATCCGTTTGGAATTTAGATTCAATCACTGAATTTATTGGAACTACAGCAGCTGAAATTGCTCCAGCAGTAACAAGAAATCATAATAGATGGCCAACGACTAATCCTGCTGCTGTTAAATATATAGCTTCTGATTACGAGGGTGATGTAAGTTTAATGAAAGATTTTCTTACACAAAGAATCCTATGGCTAAATGCCAATATGATTGGCACAAGCTGCGTCGACTCGATAGGTTCTATGCCTAATCAGGTTTCTTTTGCAGTAGATATGAATGGATATATTGGTTATTTCGACACAGTATTTGTCAGCGGCGACTTCAACTCATGGAGCGGTAAATCACACCCACTAGCTGATAATGATGGTGATGGTATTTGGACTGGAACCTACACAATCAATAGGGATTCGATAGCATTTAAATATTCTTTAGATAATTGGCAAGTCAGCGAAACACTCAATTCTAACCTACCTTGTACAAAGACTTCTGGTAATTACATAAATCGTTTTTCGTTATTAAATAGTAATTCATTTATATCCTCATGCTGGCAGACTTGCTCGACATGTTTTCAAACGGGGTTAGGATTTGATACGGTAAAATTTGAGGTTAATACAGCAAATATTAATGTTGGGCCAAATGGTTTATATGCAGGAGGAGGTATTCTCGGCGGAGCAAGAGCTTTAAAATTGAAAGACCCCGACGGTGATGGGATATATACTGGAGACACAATCATTGATGGTTCAACTGGTGGCAAGTTCATATTTCTAAATAATCCAACCAGCAATTCTGATTGGGGAGCAAAAGAAAATATTGCAGGTCTTCCATGTGCAGATTCAGCTAACTGGAATGATCGAACATTTCCAATATTCTCGAGAGATACAACACTTAGATTTTGCTACGAATCGTGTTCCACTAGCGGATTATGTCCACCAAACATTCCGAACCACTACAATGTCACATTTAGAGTAAACACTTTAGGTGTTAATATTGGTCCAAACGGACTTTGTGCTGGTGGTGGCGTAATAGGTGGAGCAAATACTGTCGTATTAACAGATACTGACAACGACGGTATCTGGGAAGGTACAGCAGTATTGAACGGTGTTAACGGAGGAAATTTCGCCTTCTTCAATAGTCCTTCATATAGTACTGATTGGGGCACAAAAGAAGTATTAACAGGTCTCCCATGTGCAGATACCTCCCACTATGACGACCGTATTCTTCCAACCTTTAATCAAGATACTACGCTTCTATTCTGTTTCGGTTCTTGTGAAACAGACGGAACCTGTCCAACTCCTGCGACACCGAACAATGTAACCTTCGCGGTAGATATGAACCAATACGGTGGCTCTACAGCAAATGGTGTATTCATCAATGGTGACTTCAACGGATGGTGTGGTAGCTGTAACCCAATGGACGATCCCGATGGTGACGGTGTTTGGACGGTAACCCTTCCATTAACACAAGACTCTATCGAATACAAGTTCACGGTAAACGGATGGAACGACCAAGAGAACTTCTCTCCAGGTGGTACGTGTACCAAAACAGATGGAAGCTTCACCAACCGTTTCTTAGCAATTAGTGGAGACACTACCCTGGCAACGGTTTGTTGGAACTCTTGTAGCAGCTGTGCTCCTACATTACCAGCAGGCGTTACGCTTGATGCCAACGGTTGTATTGAGTGTGATAGCTTAAATGTAGGTGACTTCTTCGTGTTAAACGGAGATACTATGGAAGTAGTAG
>CACMMX010000043.1 GCA_902614915.1 uncultured Cryomorphaceae bacterium | reverse complement strand
TCTCTATCTTTTCCTTTTCTGGCCCCAAAGATTTGAGCATAGAGAATGAAACACACGACATTGTTACGTTGACCCCTGTAGCCCAAGGTCCTAAAGCAAAAGCGTTGATTATAAAATGCGGCTCTGTTCCGAAAAGGGTCTCAAAACCGAAACGAATGATTTTCCCGTTTCTCTTGCGCTCTGTTTTTCCACGCACCCAATTCGTTGCGGTACCCGAAGAACCCGAACTTTCGTCAAAAATAACGTTGCGTTCAGGTATTCTTCCGTCTATACACCTGCTATCCATATCGTAAACCTTGATGTAATTCTCTTTATCGATAAAAGGAATATCCTCTATTTGGGGAATGAGTCCCTTAAATCGGGGTTCCTTGAAACCTTGGTTGTTAAGGAAGTCGCGGTACGCAGGAACTCGTTTCTTTGCGTAACGAAATTGGTAATAGGCGCGTGCGCGACTGTTGAAGTTGCGAAGCTTATTAAAACCAGGAACATACAGGAGTTTTATCGCCCATGGAAAAGTTAGGAACATCTCACGGTAGACGCCTCCTAAACGCGCATAGTAATAAACGAGTATTCGTATCATGGTAGCAGTATATCTGAGGTATTAATTCTGAAGCTTCTAGGGGGTTCTTTACTGTAACCTACTCGGCATACAAACGCAAGAGGCGCATTATTATCAGGGTTTAATTCTAAACTTTTTGACAATTCAGTGAAGGCGTTAGGATTTGTAATCAAACTTCCAAACGGGTGCATATATGCACCTTCTTTTGTCAATTTGAGCCAAATTCGGCACAACATTCTGCCAAATTCAAATTGGTCTTCAGTTCGAGACCAGTTGTGCTGAATCCACAAGATTGTAGCAGTACCCTTGTATGTGCTTCCGTAGTAAGAGGAGAGCATTTTTTTTCGTACGCCTTTTGTCCATCTCTCATGGTGACGAAATACAGATTTGACTAACTTTCCGGGAAAGCCCATACATTTTGTCCATAAACCGGTCCTATATGCTTCGGCCTCCTTCTTTGAATAGCGAAATAAGCTGTCTAGCTCTTTCCTCATGTCGCTATCAGATAAGTCGTCAAAAAGTGTCTGTTGATTAATTCTTACTAGTCGTTCAACTTTTTCTCTATCACTGGTTGAAAACAAAGTTGCTCCAAATTTTGCAACTATTGCCTTGCAACTTTCTAAGGTGGTTTCTGCTAGTGGATCACCATCATATGCTGTTCGTGCTGTTCGTCTTTGCTTTAATAATTCAGGATTTAATTCTTCTCTTTCCGTGCGTTCAGCCATTCGGATTTTACCAAAAGTTTGAATTCCTTCTTTTTCAATGGATGGGGCCTGAATGAGTTCAGATAAATAAACCTTATATCCATACCGTGCTGCAGCTATTGATAAACTCTCTACAAAAACTCCTAAAACTGCTGTGGCAAATTCAGATTTTGGGTCGCCCACAGGCAAGAGAAAATTTGTGTCGTAACAAAGCTGAGCTTCTTTTTTGGAAACCACTTTTATCCTTTGCGGTTGAAGATTGTGCACGCTAGGAGCCCATCGGGCCCATTCAATGAGAGTTTCCCAGCTCGGTATTTCTTTTGGTTTTCCGAAGATAACATTAGGTAGAAACGCCGCTATGCTTGCAATAAAACTAGAATTAATAAAATGCCGGCGGTCCATAATATTTTGATTAATGCTAAAATAGTAAAAGCACAGTAATCACTAAAGAGTAAGCTGCACTGATATGTAAAGAATAAAACCAATTAAAATTTCATTAGTCAACCCAATGATTTGTATTTTAAACTTTTAATCTATTAACTAATAAGTTGGGTCAGTGAAAACATGTTTCATTTCGCTTTAAAGGTTCTTGCTTTTATTTTGATAAGCACAAGATTAATTGGGCAAGAGATTGATTACCAATTGAGAGCATCGTTCCATGACCAAACAATAGATACGGTTCACGGAAATCCATTTGGAGAAAGTATTATTTTTGTAAATGAGCTAAAGTTTTACATTTACACCACTCATAATGGTCAAACAAACCCCGATTGTGCCTTACTTCTAAGTTTAAAGAATCCTAAACAAACCATGTCAACGGTTAGGCCGTTTCAAATCTTCTTTGGTGTGGATTCTCTATTAAATTATAAAGGAATTCATGAAGGCGCTTTAGACCCTATTAACAATATGTATTGGACTTGGCAGACCGGGTATATTCATTGCAAACTTGAAGGGTATATTTTAAATCATACAACAAAACAGAATTTTGAATATCATATTGGTGGGTTTCCCTTAAAAGACAAAAGGCCACTTTGGATTGGGCAGAAAAGCGATTGCAAATCTTTAGAACTAAATTTTGACCTCCATCCCGCGATTGAATGGGCTTTAGAGAATAAGGTATTTAACATCATGTCTCCCGGCAAAATTAGTGACGAAATGGTTCGAGTTTTAGAAAAAGGAATTAAAATCATATGAGAAGCGCACTGACCCTTTCCTTTCTTCTCTTAGTTATCTGGTCGTTTAAATATACTGATACTTATAAAAGTAACTTTCCCCAACACTTTCCTAATCCAAAATCAGAGCGCATTACAAACCTTGACTCTCTAGAAGTTGAACTCGGCCGTATTTTATTTTTTGACGCTCAATTTTCTGCCGATCAGTTAGTATCCTGCGCTTCATGTCATAGTCCATACCATTCATTTGCACATGTCGATCATCGCTTGAGTCATGGTGCCTTTGATTCTATAGGACGAAGAAATGTTCCTGCTCTTTTTAATTTGGCTTGGCAAGAGGTTTTCATGCACGATGGAGCCGCGCATAATCTTCAGGCCCAATCTCTTGCTCCATTAACTTCTATCACTGAAATGGCCGCGACTTTGGACCAAGTCCAAGGCATATTGAAAACGGATCTTCTTTATCGCGACTTATTTCAGAAGGTGTTTGGAACAGAACCGTCCATTCCGAGGGCATTGGAAGCATTAGAAGCCTTTCAGCTCAGTTTAATTAGTGCAGAATCAAAATACGATAAAATGCTAATAGGTATTGAAACCTTCTCAGATCAAGAACTTCATGGACTTGAAGTTTTCTCAGAAAATTGTGCAAGTTGCCACCCACCTCCGCTTTTTAGTACGTATGGATTTGCGTCTAATGGATTGCCCATTGATTCTAATATATTTGACCTTGGTAGGTATGAGCAAACAGGAAACAATAGTGATTCGATGCAATTCAAAGTTCCTTCTTTACGGAATCTTAAATATACAAATCCTTATATGCACGATGGTCGATTTAATAATCTTAGACAGGTTTTAAATCATTATTCCCCGCGTAATGGTATCATGGACAAAAGCCCATTGGTAATTCCGATTTCAGAAGATGATAAATCTGATCTAATCGCCTTTTTAAAAACTTTAAATGATTCAAATTTTATTTTTAATCCGAGTCATCAGTTTCCTAAGTGGACATTGACTATAAACACAATCCAAAATGAAAATTAAATTTTCAATACTGTCTTTAGTACTTCTTTTTACTGAATTAATATTTGCGCAATCAAACCCGGCAATTATCTCTTGGTTACAAAACACTACCGTCACGGGCAGTTATTATATCCAAGGTAATTCAACCCCCATACCTATCAATACGCTGGTAAACTGTCAAGAAGTAAGTTATACTGCGAATGACGCATTTATTAGATCAAGCGGAATTCCATCTTATCCAACTGGACCTTTCTTAGATGGGAACCCAAGTCAAGCCACTAACCAAAATGCGATTTATAAAATCCCACTAAGCCCGATACAAAACTTAGGTACGCCAATTTCGACTACCATGGGTGCTATTGGCATATTTATAAATGGTGTTGCTCTATTTGATTACAGAGATGGTGTGTCTTGGAACCCAAATACGAATGCTTTGTGCGGTGGTCCCGGTAATCCACCCTGTCCCGGAGGTCCTGGCGCCACTATGAATTGGAATAGAGATGCAATTTTAGCAGAAATGGATGGGTTTGATTGTTCTAAAGGTCATCCGGCAAGGGGTAATTATCATCATCATCAGAATCCTTCTGCATTTGATATGGACCTCAATGTTGTTTCTTCCATCTGTAATCTCTATGATGCGGACGGTCTTTATTCGATTGACAGTACGCAACATTCACCTCTTATTGGATTTGCTTTTGATGGATTCCCTATTTATGGAGCATACGGTTACTTGAATACAGACGGTTCGGGTGGTATAACAAGAATTCAATCTAGCTTCGAGTTAAAAAGTAGCCGCGGTGGAGGTAATACGCCCTCGGAAGTAAGATGGCCACTGGGCTATTTTAAAGAAGATTACCAATTCGTCAATCAAAGTGGCCCAGAGTATCTAGACGAGCATAACGGCCGATTCTGCGTCACACCTGAATACCCTAACGGTACCTATGCCTATTTTGCAACAGTAGATGAAGATTGGAATTCTAAGTACCCTTATGTAGTGGCTCCTACTTATTATGGTCAAGTAAATGGAGGTGAGGTAAGTGCCGTTCCCAATGGTGCTACTGTATACACTTCATCCGTTGGAGTTGAGACAATAGAAATTCCAGAAATCAAGATTTTTCCAAATCCCTCATCAGAACTATTAACTTTACAAGTTAAAGGGTTATTAAACAACACATTAACAATAAGACTTATAGATTTAAGCGGAAGGATTTTACAAACTAAAACGATTCATGCGGGTCAGACCATAGGGTATTTTGAAACCGATGTTCTTCATAACGGCGCCTACTTTTTAGAAGTTTCAAACGGAAGGAAGCTAGTTAGAAAAAGGATTTTGATTCAGCACTAGAATATAGCACCCTCTATTTTTATATCGAAATTGAAAAA
>CACMMX010000042.1 GCA_902614915.1 uncultured Cryomorphaceae bacterium | reverse complement strand
GAAAAAGTTAATACTTCTAACACTTACAATATCCTCACTATTTGCTAGTGCTCAAGGGAAGTTAAAACTCAAGTCGGGTACTTACAACATACCATTTTCATTTAACACTTATGATTTGACACATTCAAATTCAGGTATTTTAATATGGGACAAAAAGATTACTATTACAGAATTACAAAGAAGTATTGATCTAGGGATTGTTATGCTTAATTATCTGCCAGATAATTCATACGAAGTAATTATCCCAAAAAATGTCAGTATTCAACAACTGAAATCTACTAGAGCAAAAGGATTTATTCCATTGATTGGAAATATGAAACTGGATGGCCCAATTGCACAGCAAGATTTTCCCTCGTGGGCATGGGATGGCGACTCCCTTGAAATTCGGGTATTACTTTATCATGGTGACTTTAACAACACAATATTCGAAAACAGAGCCTATCCAAGTGAGGAAGAAAATTGGTATAATGTGAAGTTATTACCATTAGAAATTAATGATTTAGTCGCGTTGCATAATGTACGCTTTGTTCAAGCTAAAGAAGAAAAAGGTATCCCAGAAAATAATAACTCCAGATCAGCGAGCAGAACAAGTATTGTACAATCTAAGACTAACTATGATGGTACTGGAGTCACAGTTGGACTTGGTGATGATGGAGATATAGGACCTCATGTAGATTATCAAGGCCGTCTAACTTCATTTGCATCTGCAAGCTTGGGTGACCACGGTGATCATGTTGCTGGAACAATTATGGGTGCAGGTAACATTGATCCTGATGGAAGGGGTATTGCTCCAGGAGCGGATTTAATCTACAGAAGTTACCCGTCGAATCTCAATAGTGTTGATACCGATTATTCAAGCTACGGAGTTAGAGTAACCAATAGCTCCTATTCTAACGGTTGTAACGCAGGCTATACAAGTTATTCTTCACAGGTGGATCAAGATGCCATTCAAAACCCTGGCTTAATTCACGTTTTCAGCGCAGGTAATAGCAATGGGTTAAATTGTGGGTATGGAGCAGGTTCTCAGTGGGGTAATATAACTGGTGGACACAAACAAGGTAAAAATGTAGTGGCAACCGCAAATATTA
The DNA here is from genome assembly GCA_902614915.1 of uncultured Cryomorphaceae bacterium. Lineage (GTDB taxonomy): Bacteria > Bacteroidota > Bacteroidia > Flavobacteriales > Schleiferiaceae > UBA10364. The sequence goes on along the minus strand of CACMMX010000042.1, from coordinate 3,824 downwards.
CATATTTAGACGACATTGCCGGCTCATCGTCTCGCGGTCCAGCAGCAGATGGTAGAATTAAACCCGATTTAGCGTCGGTTGGTACGAGTGTATACAGTACAATTGATCCAAATTCTTACGGTTACAAGACAGGTACTTCTATGGCAGCACCTGGAGCCGCCGGCTTCTTTGCAGTTCTTCATCAAGCTTTTGATGACAACCACGGACAGATTGCAGATGGCGGATTATTAAAAGCTATTGCGATGAATACGGCAGATGATTTAGGAAATCCTGGGCCAGACTTCATCTTTGGTTATGGTAGAATAAATATGAAACGAGCAATAAGAACTATAGAAAACGATAGATTCTTTGAAGAAACAATTACTACAAATGACTCTGCCAAATACACATTAAACATACCTTCTGGAGCAAAAAACTTAAGAATTATGCTTTATTGGACTGATCCCCAGGCTAGTACAGCGGCTTCTCAAGCTTTAGTAAATGATCTAGATCTAGAAGTCTCAAATAATCAAGGTACAATCCTGCGACCATGGGTATTAGATGCAACCCCTAATGCAACTACTCTGAATAATAATGCAACTAGAGGTATTGATAGGCTTAATAATGCTGAACAAGTTACCATTCAATCCCCTAACACGAGCTATTCAGTTACTGTAAAAGGTTATAATGTTCCATCAGGGTCGCAAAAATTCTATATCACATATGAATACGATACAGAAGACCTATCCATTGAATACCCCCACGAAAATGCGCGACTAACACCGGGAAATACTACAATTAGGTGGAATTCACACATCAGCAATTCCATCCAATGGTCCTTCAGCAGTGACTCCATGTTAACATGGACAAATACCTCTGTTTCCAATGCGTCAAACTCAGGAATAGGCACATGGAATGTTCCAAATATATCTTCTGGTAAAGTGTTTCTAAGAGGTGTTTCAGGGTCTTCTACTGCTTTGGCTGGACCTTTTACTATTCTACCTCAACCTACTGGTCTTTCAATAGATTGGCTATGTCCAGACAGCATGCGCGTTTCCGCAAATATTATTTCCGGAGCAGATTCATACACCGCTTATTTATTAGGTTCCAAATACATGGATAGTGTAACAAGCTCAATAAGCAATATAATTATTGTCCCCCATCAGATAACGTCACAAACTTGGGTTAGTATGTCCGGAAATATTGACGGATTTCAAGGTAAGAGAGCCTATGCTATTCAGGTGCCTCAAAATACGTTTGGATGTCCTCTTACAACCGATGTTGAAATGAGTCAAATAATTAGCCCGGGAATAGTAACAAGCTGCCATGGAAATAAAATTCCTGTCACGATTCTAGTCCGTAACCCTTCTACAAGTACGCAATCAAATATTCCTATAGCATACTCTTTTTTAGGTCAAGTATATCGAGATACGATTTTAAGCAGTGTAATAATAAACGACTCTTTGTCATTTACTTTTTCAGATTCCATCAATTGGACGACTTCGCAGTCCCAAAGTATTGTAGCTTGGACAGAACTACCTAATGATATGAATAGGTATAATGACACTTTAGAGATACAAATAGATTACGTTAATTCTACTCTTCGGGCAGTTCCTTTGGCACAGAACTTTGATACATTTAATTTATGTTCAACGGCTAACGACTGTGGGGCAACAATATGTACGCTAGGGTCGGGATGGTTAAATTTATCTAATCAAACATCGGATGATATTGATTGGAGAGTAAATAGTGGTCCTACCTCAAGTTCAAATACAGGTCCATCAAGCGATGTAAGTAGTTCTGGAAAATATATTTTTCTTGAATCCTCCGGTAGTTGTAATAACCAAAGAGCAGTTTTACTAAGTCCTTGTATAAACTTGGCAAATACTACTTCCCCTGAACTATCATTCAATTACCATATGTACGGAGCCAGTGTTGGGTCTTTAACTGTTGATGTATTTAATGGACAATATTGGCAATCTGTTTTCTCAAAAAGTGGTGATCAGGGCAACTCGTGGAATTTAGAGACTATCGATCTTTCAACCTATACGGGAAATATTATTATTGTTCGGTTTTCTGGCACGACAGGGTCAAGTTTCACTAGCGATATAGCGTTAGACGAAATTTATGTAGGTGAGCCTATATCTTGTCTGAAACCAACAGCCTTTGGTTCCTCTTCTATTGGGTATTTCGATGTTGATCTAAACTGGTCAGGTCCAGCATTAAATCCTGGACAATATTACTCTTTAGAATATGGTGTAAGTGGGTTCATATTAGGTACAGGAATTATAATGAATACGGCGTCAAACTCGCAAAATATAAGTGGCCTATCCTCGAACACCTCTTATGATTTCTATATTAATCGTGTATGTTCTAACACTGATATATCATTGGTTACTGGTCCATATACAATTACAACAGCCGCTGAACCTTCTGAGATATGCGGAAGTTTAACCCTACGATTAAAGGAATCTTACGGAGATTCTTGGAATGGCAATTCACTAACTGTACGCTATGGGAGCGGAATTAACGCTTCTTCAACCGATTATAGTATTTCCAGCTCGAACGTCTTTACATTAGACATTCCTATATCCAGTTCGCCTGCAGATACTATTGCATTCATTTATAATGGGCTGGGAACCTATAAAAGCGAAAACAGCTATGAAATTATTGATAACAATGGAGTTATACTTTATACTTCGCCCGATGGTTCTGTCATGGATGCCTCAGGTGGAATTGATTACAGTATTTATTGCAGTGCACCTATATGTGATACTCCTACTAATCTAAATTCTAGTTTAGTAACGAATAATTCCGCCCTAATCTCTTGGTCAGCATCTGCATTGCTTGCTAATCAATACTATTATCTTGAGTTCGGTATTAGCGGTTTCCCTTTGGGTAGCGGAAATAATTTGACCGTCAACAATGACTCCGCCATAATTACTGGATTAAATCCTAATACTACCTATGATTTTTATATTACCAAAATTTGTTCTATTGGAGACTCTTCAAATACCACTGGACCTATTTCTTTAACCACTGGTTGTGGACCAACAGTACCACCTTACTATGAGAGCTTTGAAACCTGGCAAGGAAATATTTCATCTTGCTGGTCTGGTGTAAAAACATCATTAAGTGGTTTTGGTTGGACCTATAATAATGGTGGTACATATTCGAGAGGGACCGGTCCAACCACAGGTAATACAGGGGACTATTACATATACCTAGAGACATCTGGTCCAGCGCCCAACCCTACAACGGCATATGCCGATTTACCTTTAATGGATTTAAGCTCTATTTCTAATCCAATCATTGAATTTACTTGTCACATGTATGGCGCCAATATGGGAGACCTAACCGTTGAAGTATCAAATGATGGATTGAATTGGTCTATTTTGAATACAACAGCTGGCCAACAACAGTTTGCTCAGATTGACCCATATATTACAATCAGTGTTGATTTGTCAGCATATAAGTCATCATCTACTTATATAAGATTTGGAGGTAGTTATGGAGGCTCCTATACTGGAGATATGGCTATCGACGATATTTATATTGGTCAGGATAATTCCAATCCACCTCCTCCCGCTTGTGGGACACCGGTTAATGTAACAGTCAACGCTGCTCAGACAATTGCTGATTTAACATGGATCGGTGATACATCTGCCGCATATTATGTTGTTGAATATGGTATTGTAGGGTTTCCCCTAGGTACTGGTGATACCATACATGTCTACGGCGGAACTTTTGCCAATATCAGAGATCTTGAAATGAATACTCCTTATGACTTTTATGTTACATCACATTGTTTAGATTCGACCGTCTCCTCACCATTTGGTCCCGTA
>CACMMX010000041.1 GCA_902614915.1 uncultured Cryomorphaceae bacterium | reverse complement strand
AATACATTTTGGGCTACAACCTATAATAAGGATAAAGGAGAACATATTTATTATGGTGCCAAATTTGTAGTAGACGGACGTGAAATCCCGTTTATTGACAATACCATATCCCAAATTGACGCAACTAACGGGCGCTTGATCTACCACAAAAGCGTGACTGAGATTCTAATTGAAAATAATTTAACTCATTTACTCATTAAATCGGATGCGCAAAGCGATCCGTTGCACATAAATGATGTTCAGCCAGTATTCAACAACGGGCCATATATGAAGAGAGGCGATATTTTTCTCTCCTCAAGAACAAGTTCTTGGATTATTCATTACCGTCCATCAAGCGGTAAGGTTATCCGACTAATTGAAGGCCCATTTATGTCGCAGCATGATGTAGATATTGAGTCCGATTCTACAATCATTTTCTTCAATAACGGTTCACAGACCCTAAAAGGTGATCGACCAGATAAATGGCGCCTCGCAGAAAATTTGATTCAAGTTTCTCCACAACACTCGGGCATTATGCGCTATTATTTAAGCACTGGAAATTTTGAGCACATTTACCCGGATTTATTTTCAGAGAACGAAATATTTTCTTTCACTGAAGGCCTCGTTGAAGAACTCGCAGGAGGAGGATATTTTGTTGAAGAGCAGAATTCAAGTGTACTATGGGTTTTAAAAGATGAAGAAGTGCTATACAAAAACATTCTTCCAAGTCAACATGAAGGACATCACCATCTTGCTAATTGGGGACGCGTAATGCCATAAGTATAAGCCTATGACTTTTGATGATATCATTCAATTCCGCCGCTCCAATCGAAAATTCTATCCCGACCAACCCGTTCCTAAGGAAGTACTCCATAAAGCGCTAAGACATGCTTCACTCGCCCCAAACAGCAGCAACATGCAATTGTGGGAATTTCATTGGGTTCAAGATGAAGAAAAGAAGAAAAAACTGGTGCATGCGTGCCTTAATCAGAGTGCAGCACGAACTGCGCAGGAATTGGTTGTAATCGTCACTCGCAGAGACAAATGGCGACAACGCATAAAATGGCATAAAAAGTTAATTTTAAAAGATGCTGAACGCATTGGACGCGATGCTAAATCGATTAAACTCCGCTTAATCTATTACACCAAATTGATGCCATTTTCCTACATGAATGACGGTTTCGGAATTTTAGGACTCTACAGAAGATTTTTGTCTTTCTGTATTGGTTTAGTTCGTCCCATTTATCGAGCCGAAGGCCATGCCCAGCAGCGAATAACCGTTCATAAAAGCGCCGCGCTTGCCGCTGAAAACTTTATGCTTAGTATGGCTTCAGAAGAATTCCACACATGCCCCATGGAAGGATTTGACGGTGTTAGGGTGAAGAGAATCCTCGGGCTACCAAGACGTGCGGAAATAAATATGGTTATAGGTTGTGGCAAAGGGCAAAAAGAAGGTTTTTGGGGACCTCGTCGTAGACTACCAAACGAAGAAGTCATCAAGGTGCATTAGCATCAAAATAACCCGCGACTAAGAAGGCCACGTATTATCATGTATCTTTATTGTGAAGCATCGCAAAGGTGCTTACTAAACAATTTTTATGACTTTTGACTCTTTAGGGCTCGATTCTCGAATCCTATCTGCCTTAAAAAAACAAGGCTATAAAACTCCTACTCCAATACAAGCGCAAAGTATTCCTCTACTATTAAATGGTCAAGATTTGCTTGGTACGGCACAAACCGGTACTGGTAAAACTGCCGCCTTTACTATTCCTATCCTTCAACAAATCCTTAAATCCCCAAGTAAGAAAAGAAGGATTAGAGCGCTGGTAGTTACTCCCACAAGAGAGCTCGCTATTCAAATAGCAGAAAATGCAAAATGGTATAGCGCAGATACACCTCTTCGGACAGCGGTCATTTTTGGTGGAGTAGGTCAAAACCCGCAGATAGACCAACTCAAAAAAGGCATAGATTTTCTAGTTGCAACACCTGGAAGGCTTTTAGATCTTCACAGTCAGGGCCATATCAATCTCAATGATCTTAATCATTTTGTATTAGACGAAGCAGACCAAATGCTTGATATGGGATTCATCCATGATATTCGAAAACTGCTAAAGATTATTCCACCAAAAAGACAAAGCTTATTCTTTTCTGCGACCATGCCAAAAGACATTATTTCTCTTAGTAAGCAAATACTTCAAGTAAATTATAAGCAGATTAGAATTGCAGTAGAGAAACGAACGGCAGACCGAGTTTCACAGGCAGTCTACTATGTTGCAAAAAAAGAGAAACCATCCATGCTATTGGAGTTGCTAAAGACCATGGAAGGCTCCGTACTTGTGTTTGGCCGAACAAAGCACGGCTGCGACAAAGTAGTTAGAATACTGAATAAAAAGGGGGTAAAGGCAGCAGCAATACATGGAAATAAAAGTCAAAATGCCCGACAGAAAGCATTAAAGTCTTTTAAAGCCGGTGAACTTAAAGTACTTGTAGCTACGGATATTGCTGCACGTGGTATTGATATCTCTGGGCTTGAACATGTGGTTAATTACGAACTGCCCAACATTGCAGAAACGTATGTGCACCGGATCGGAAGAACAGGACGTGCTGATTCTTCTGGCGCCTCCGTTTCGCTATGCGCAGCTGATGAGCGTGAATACCTTAAAGAAATTGAAAAGCTCATTAAAGCTTCCATTCCTCTTGTCGAAGATCATCCATTCACAGCCGGTGCTGCCCAAGAATGGTCGGATCCGGAAAATAGAAAACCTAAAAAACCCGGTCAACGACCGCCTAGAAGAAATAGGCCCAAGGTAAACGAGGGTAGAAACATTCATCGGCGACCAAAAAAAAGAAGATAAAAAAGCCCCGTTCTGCGGGGTTTTTTATTGAAATTAAATTTTTTAAGGGCTAACCAAGTTGATACTTACGTTAATATAAAAAGGATTAGCCAAGCCATTCTCTTGAGCGTATGGATCATCACGTAAAATGCCAAAGGCACGGTATATCTCTGCACCGTCAACGAGTCTATCTACGTCGTAACGATAGTTCAAACGATATCCCGCCTGCACTGACATCCAAATAAAGTCCTTCAATGAGCACTCATATACGGCACGAATGCGTACTTCTCCTCTGCGGATTTCTAAATCTTCTTCACGAATGTCGAATCCAGGTAGATTTTCATACAGTCTAAAAGATTGGCCCTGTAATTCATATCCAAAGAATACCATATTTCTTGGGTTCAGTGTTCTTCTTACATGAGCTCGTGCAGGAAATAAGACTTCCGATCCCCATTTATTATTTGCACTGGTAGAGTTATAGAGCACAACGGGTATGTAATTCAATTCTCCTACGCGATATGTGCGTGCCAAACCCACTGCCCATTGCTTTTTCTCTGTTGGGCGCTTTCCCCAAAGTAGAGCCGCACTGTACTTTAGGTATTGTGCAGGCATAAAATTGGTACCATAGGTCCCACTTAAATCCGCCGACCCTTGGAACAAGACAAATTGCGTCTCATCCAAAGGCTTGAAAACAGTAGTATTAATTCCAGAAGTGCGCAAACCGTGTTCAGCGAGTGTTTGGTGCAATGGATTGTCTGTTGGCTCTACAGGTTGGTCGTAGTTATATGCGGTTCTCCAATAATTAGCTCCTAACTGCCATACTAAATTGGTTTTACTCACTACAGGTAAGTTAAACCCGGCACGAACGCCTGCAGTTGAATTTACCCGCTGAGGAGTCCCTCCTAGAATACTATCACCACTAAGAAGTTTCATCTTACCTGCATTAATGTCGTAAGGCCCCTGAAAATCGTAACCCAAAGAAATCAGTTTTGCAGGTGACAAACCTTCAATTTTAGCACTGCAGTAGCGCTTCATGCTTTCATCCTCAAAACCTAGGTCTTCGTATAGGCTCCAATCAATATCATCATCTGCAGTCCCATCCGTTTGAGCAAAAGCAGGTGTTGAAGCAAGGACGATTACCGCCGTCGTTAACTTCAAAAAGTTGCGCTTCATATAATTACTTCTTCTTTCTTGAAGGCATCTTCAATCGTTTCCATACATCAGTACGACCAATAGCCTCTATGCCAATGTAACCGCGCATATCAAGTGTATTTTCATCTCGCATCGTGATTGTACCTTGATAGGTTGAGCCGTTGTTCGGATCATACAAAGTACCCTCAGACCACTGGTCGTCTCCTTGGTAAACAAAGTCTTTACACATTCGGAAACCCCTGAGCGGTACATTACGAAGATCAGGATCAGGATTATTGATATCTGTTCTAGGATTACCATCAGCGTCGTATGGCTCAATCAACCATACAACTCGGCCATAATACTTATTCCCTATTCGGTCAATTTTAATTCGTGATCGACCATTCGACGGCTCCCAAATTCCCACGAGTCTATTACCGGGGTCTTCTGATTTTTGTGGTAAATCGAAACTTAACGTTCCAAACGTTATGACAGCAGATACTGCCAAGAAAGTTAGTTTGCGTAGCATGTCCTTTTATTTTATGGTTAATTCAATTGTAAAATTCAATTTAAAATCACGATTACCGTCCCAGTAATCTTCTGCGAGATCTACATCTAATACAACATAAATATTGCCTTCTTCCATGATTTCGGCTAATTCAGCCTCTTGCGCAACGTCAAGAGATGCCTGAGCAGCGCCTTCTTCCAATGGATTCTTAACTGCAACCTCCTGCATAGAAATATCTTCATTATCACTGGCAAAGGAAACAACAAAAGCATTTATTTGGGCAAAACCCAAACTGTCGTTTGGAAGTACTATTGCAGATTTCATACGAGCATCTCTAATTCTCATGCCTTCAACATAATCGTTGCCCAATACATCAGCTAAGACGATGGAAATCTCATTTTGACTGCTGTTGGGACCCGCAAATAATGGACCTTCAAGGCTAAACTCTAAATCAGTTACGGAATATTCATGAACTTCTTCAGGACCCGAACAACTTGTAATAAGCATAACAGATATTACGAGAACTCTAATTATTTTAAAATATTTCAACATATTTTTTTGTTTTAGATATGAAATATAAAACAATTACAGAGAGTGTATTTCATCGCCAATTCATTTTTCCTAAAAAGGAATTAACAGTGCGTTCTCAAGAAAATCGTGTATTGTTAATAACGCGCAGTTACCTCATATTAACGAGGTCCAAAGGGATCCGCGAGTATGCGTGAAATATTTCCTAGTTCAAAGAGTACATTTACACTCAGTAAATAATGTAAATCTATTTTTATGAAATTGAAGACTACCATAAAACATCATCCCGAAAATGAGTTTACTTATTTGAGGATTTGATTTGGTTAATTATGAACTATATTAATAGGACTAAACAAACTGACCTATGAAAAAATCGCGTTTGATCCACTACACACTTCATGAAAATTGGAGGGCATCGGGCTTGGTTCCTGAAGAAGTTAGACAGAAGCTTGAAGATTTATTGCAAACTGCCTATGCTCCATATTCAAATTATCCGGTGGCGAGCATTGTAGTAATGGAAGACAATACGCATGTTGTTGGAACAAATCAAGAAAATGCAGCATTTCCAGATGGACTTTGTAGTGAACGCGTCGCAGTTTTAGCCGCAAAAGCTGCATATCCATCGGATTCTATAAAAGCTATTTACATAATGACCGGAGAATCTGAGCGCTTACCTGCTGCTCCTTGTGGGTCCTGTAGACAAGTTTTACACGAAACTGAAATGAGACAATCAAAACCCTATCAATTATTCTTGATGAACAGAACTAAGGATGCACTGGAATTTAGCGGAATTCAGGATCTATTGCCGTTCAGCTTTACACTACCGAATAAATAATGAAAACAAAAAAAGAAATAGTAGAAAATTGGCTAGTGCGTT
>CACMMX010000040.1 GCA_902614915.1 uncultured Cryomorphaceae bacterium | reverse complement strand
ATGGTCCTAAATACGCATTGGATAAGTTAAAACGTAAAAATGCTGATGTTATAATTCTAAACACTTTGGGTAAAAAGGGAGTAGGTTTTGAAACTGAAACTAACGAAGTAGATGTATTCATGGCTTCAGGAAAATCATTTTCTTACCCGCTACAGGATAAGAAAATGTTAGGGAAGGCGTTACTTTCGTTATTCATAGAAGAATTCAAATTAACGGATGAATAAACTACTAATCTTCCTCTTTTTTATTTTACAAACAGGTGTTAGTAAGGCACAAGAATTACGCGCCACAGTAAAAGTGTTGAGTCCAGAGGTTCAGGCCACCAATAAGGATGTATTCATAGCTCTTGAAACCTCACTTCAGAATTTCATGAATGGTTATACCTTCACGGAACATAAGTATGCTGACGGAGAAAGAATTGCATGTAGTTTAATACTAACTATTGAGGCTTTGAATGGCGCCCGATTTGATGGTAATATTCAAGTTCAATATTCGAGACCAGTCTACGGCTCCCGATATAATTCACCTGTTTTAAATGTATTTGACAAGGACGTTGTTTTTAGTTATCGGGAAAATGAACCAATTGAATTTCAAAAGAATTCGTTTACCACTAATTTGAGTTCCATTTTAGCCTTTTATGCTTATACAATAATTGGAATAGATCGGACTACGTTTAAAGCAAATGGAGGTAATAATGAGTTCGCCACCGCACAAAATATCGTGATTACAGCCCAAAGCAGTGGTGCCTCTAGTGGATGGAATAGCATTGACGGAAATAAAAACAGATTTTGGATATCTGATGCATTAAATAGTCCCGCATTTGATCCTGTAAAGGAATGCTTATATCTCTATCATAGACAAGGTTTAGATTTAATGTATATGAGTGGAAATCATAAGAAGGCTCTCACCACAATTACAGGGGCGTTGCGTAAGTTAGAAGAAACCAATCAAAAGAGACCAAATAGCTATTTGATGAATTTATTTTTTGATGCTAAAAATCAGGAGATATTAAGTATTTATTCAGAGGCTGAAGCGCTTCAAGTTGATATCAAAGGACTTCAGGCCTTATTAGAGAGTATTGATAGAACCCATGCTAGTTCCTATTCTAAATTTGGACGATAATGTTAAGAAGTCTCTACATCAAGAATTTCATTCTAATAGATGAATTACATCTAGAATTAGAGAATGGTCTTACCGTAATGACTGGAGAGACTGGGGCGGGAAAAAGTATTTTATTAGGTGCTGTAGATGCTGCTTTAGGTAAACGTTTACCTACAAAAGGCTTACTAAAGAACAGGCATGAAAAGGCCATAATTGAATTGGTACTTGATATTAGTGCAGATTTGCAAGAGGATTTTGTTCGCTTGGAATTAGATTTTGAGCCAGTAAGTACTTTTCGAAGGGAGTTACTTACCAACGGAAAGTCGAGGTGTTTTGTTAATGACTCTCCAACGAAATCAAAGTCCTTGCAGGAAATTGCTGCTCACTTAATTGATATCAATTCTCAAAAAGATCAAGGATTAATTTATCGTCCGCTTGACCAGCTTAAACTAATTGATAGTTTCTGTGATTTTGGAGATCTTAAACTAGACTATGAACAGAAGTATATTGAATTCAAAAGGATAAGTTTGGCGTTAGAAGAGCTTCAAAATCTAGATGAAAACGATGATTTAGACTATTTGAAGTTTGTATATCAAGAATTGAATTCCAAAACTATCAATTCACAACATTACGTTGAAGTTGAGGATAAAATATTAAAAGCCCATTCTATTAGAAACAAACAGTCGTCTTATGAAACGGCTGTGCAAATTATTGGTGCTGAAAAAGGCCTTTTAGACCAGCTGTATTCGTTGGAAGATGTCCTTCAAAAATCTTCTGATGATGCGGTTTTAAGGCAACAATGTGATCAACTTCAAGAGGTTATAGCACAAATTAGAATTATTGAGCGCACCATAAATCAAGGCCTTACATCTTCTATTTCTGAATCAGAATACCAGGGATTGAAGGATGAAAAATCAAGTCTTGACGGACTTATAAGAAAGCATAGGGTTTCAACGATCGAGGCGTTAGAGGAGAAGGTAATTGCAATCGGCGAAAAAATCCGTCTTATCGAAACAAGGGAAAGTGAATTGGAAAGACTTAGTGGTATTCGTTTAAAATTGTCCAAAGAATTGCAGACCCTAAGTAATGATTTACATGAGAAAAGGTTAATAGGTGCGAGTATTATTGAGGAAATGTTATCGCTTCAATTAAATAGAATTGATTTACCAAACGCAAGGTTAGCGCTAGGGTGGAAATCTGTAAGTCTTTCTTCATTTGGTATGTATTTACCAGATTTTTTGTTCTCAGCAAATCCTGGCTCCAACCTGTTGCCCTTAAGTAAAAGCGCGTCAGGTGGGGAGCAGAGTCGTGTAAAATTGGCTTTGAAGGCGGTTTTAGGGCAAAAGAAGAATTTAAGTACTCAGATTTTTGATGAAATCGATTCAGGTATTAGTGGTTCTACAGCTGAAAAGGTGGGTGATTTGATGAAAGAAATGTCTGTAAATCAACAGATTATAACTATAACCCACCTTCCTCAAGTTGCGGCAAAAGGGGACGTTCATTTGTTGGTATCAAAATCACATGACAATGAATCAACGTATTCAAATGTTGTTCCTTTGACACAGATTAACCGAAAGAAAGAAGTTGCACGGATGTTAAGTGGCGAAATAATTACTGACGCGGCATTGAAACAAGCTAAATCGTTACTTGATCTACAATAAGATTAGCAACATGAACAGTGAAATAAAATGAACTATGTCAAACGGATTACTTAAAGGAAAATGTGGGATCGTATTTGGTGCTCTAAATTCAGATTCTATTGCATGGAAAGCAGCAGAAGCAATACATGCGCAAGAAGGAATAGTGGTTCTAACCAATGCGCCTATCGCCATGCGATTAGGTGAGTTGAACAAATTATCTGAGGCCATAGATGCGCCCATTATCCCAGCAGATGCAACAAATCTTGATGAGTTAAATGCACTTATTGATGGCGCTATGAGTCATTTTGGAGGGAAAATTGATTTTATCCTGCACTCAATTGGTATGAGCGTAAATGTCCGTAAAGGCAAGCATTATACTGAATTGGATTACGATTGGTTACACAAAGGATGGGATGTGAGCGCAGTTAGTTTTCATAAGGTAATGCAATGTGTATGGAATAAAGATGCCATGAATGAATGGGGTTCTATATTAGGATTAACCTATATGGCTGCTCAACGTACATTCCCGGATTATAATGATATGGCGGATAACAAGAGCTATTTGGAGAGTATTGCTAGAAGCTTTGGTTACCATTGGGGTATTAAAAATAATGTTCGAGTAAATACTATATCCCAAAGTCCAACTCCTACTACGGCGGGCTCAGGAGTAAAAGGATTTGATGGCTTTATAGCGTACGCCGAAAAGATGTCTCCTTTAGGAAATGCAACGGCTGAAGATTGTGCTAACTACATTGTTACAATGTTCTCAGACCTTACGCGCCGTGTTACCATGCAAAACTTATATAATGACGGAGGTTTTAGTAATATGGGAGTAAGCAACCTGGTGATGCAACAATTTATGGAAGGAGAGGAGTAACTACTTCTAACTTCATAACAAAGGAGCCACTATATTCATCTATAATTAGTGGCTTTTTTATATAAAAACAGCTTGGCCTTATCAAATTTCTCAATTAAAATCTCGTCTTTGTTCGAGCGTTCTTCTTTTGATAAAATCCAATTGCATTCCTTATCTGAAAGATAGAATTCCGTATAACGTTCGGTAATAGCAACTAACTTCCAATTAGACGGTAAACTTTCAATTTGAATCCTGTTTGGATCATAAGATTCTTGAATAAATTCTACAGCCTTCAAAATATGTTTATCTCGAGATGGGCTCTTGGAATAATATACACTAAGACTTACGGCAAAAATCCAGATAATCAAGTTTGACAAAGAAATAAATTTCACCCATTTAGTTCGCTTAATACTCCACGGATAAGGGTGTTGCGCAAGATGTATCCCGATTGCCAACATCCAAAATGCCATGGAAGGCATAAAGTAGTAGTGATGCTGTCTGTCCATAAACAAAAAAGGGAGTGTCCCGCTCAAGGCAATCAGGAAGAAGAATACACTCCCGCGTTGCAGGGTATAGGATTTCTCCGATTTAATTTTTAAGACAATAAAAACTATTACCGGTATAATCATCTGTTTCAAGACCTCAACAATGCTGTTCAAAGCGTCGCCGGCTTGTTCTCTTTGTCCAAGAAGTGTAGGACTTAATTGTCTGTAAAGGTATTGCGAGAAAAACTCTTCAAACACGGGCTGATATAAGTAGAAATATGAAAAAAGAACACTGAATGACAAAACAAGGATACTCAAAGAAATGAGGGCTGCCTTACGATGAATAGGGTACAAGGTTGCCATGATGGGTAATGTAACCAGCGGAAATAGTGAAACAGGTCCCTTGACCCCTAAGGCAAAAAAGAAAACTACCCCAGCCAAAGCAGACCAAAAATAATTTCGCTTAAGCGTTCCTTCAAACAAAAGCCAAACCACACATAAGGTTGCTGCAGCCAATGGGGCCTCAAGCATATTATTTTGATGGACCCAAATTACAGTTGGAGTAAGTGTCCAAAGTAATTGAGGAATCCAGGCTCTATGGACTTCAGGTACAAATAGGGTCCATATTCTTCTAATCATTAATACGCTCAATCCGTACATAGTGTAAGGATATATTCTATCTACCCAAGGTTGATCGCCAAAAAGTCTGTAGAATATGCTGTGAAGGCCGAAAGAGAATGGAGGGTGCTCATAGAATTCTGGATGTACAGCTGGTGTGTAAGAAGGTATCCAAAATGACCCTATACCCTCATTGATATTGCGGGCGATTGAGGCATAAGTCAGACCATCAATAAACATCCCTTTTGTAAATAGTAAAGGAAGTAACAACAAGGCAGCTATAGCCCAAGAAAATTGATTTAGTCTATAGTTGATTATATGACTCATCAGAACTCACTTTTCATGTGAAATGTGATCTTATCAAATTTATCCCGAGCCATTTGTAAGGAAAACTGTGAGTCCGCAAGGAAGACTAGTCTGCCATACTTATCCTCAGCAAGATACCTCTGTTTTAAAGTACTAAATTCTTTAAGTTGGGTATCATCATGGCTTTCAATCCAGCATGCTTTAAAAGCTGGGAAATTTTCATAGGAACATTTAGCATTGTACTCATGCTCCAATCGGTACTGTATCACTTCATATTGAAGAGCTCCTACAGTTCCAATAATCTTTCTATTATTCTGCTTTAGTGTAAATAACTGCGCAACTCCTTCATCCATCAACTGATCTACTCCTTTGTTAAGTTGTTTTGCTTTAAGTGGATCTGCGTTATTGATAAATCTAAAATGCTCTGGAGAAAATGAAGGAATACCCTTGTAATGAAGATTTTCCTTTTCAGTAAGGGTGTCTCCAATCCTAAACGTACCGTTATCCGGTATTCCAATAATGTCACCAGGATATGCTTCATCAATGGTACTTTTCTTTGAAGCCATAAAAGCAGTGGGTGCGCTTACTTTGAACGATTTACTGCTGCGTGTGTGCAAATAATTTTTATTCCGTTCAAATTTACCGCTAACAACTTTTAAAAATGCGATTCTATTGCGATGATTGGGGTCAATGTTCGCATGAATTTTGAAGACGAAGCCTGAAAAATTCACTTCATTGGGTTTAACTATTCGTTTATCTGCTTCTTTAGCCTGTGGCTCAGGAGCTATTTCTTGGAAACAATCAAGTAGTTCACGAACACCAAAGTTATTTAATGCGGAACCAAAGAAAACAGGACATAATTCACCTTTAAGGTATTCACTTCTATTAAATTCTGGATATATGGCCTCTAGAAGTTCTACATCATTTCTCAATTCATTTGCAGCCTCGTCACCCACAA
>CACMMX010000039.1 GCA_902614915.1 uncultured Cryomorphaceae bacterium | reverse complement strand
GAATAATCATGCAGGGGTGGTGACAGGGTTAGCGTGGACTCCGGTGGGCGGTGACATTTTGTTTATTGAAAGTTCGCTGGCTAGAGGTTCTGGAAAAGTAATCATAACCGGTAACCTTGGAGAGGTAATGAAGGAAAGTGCCACAATTGCCATTGCATATCTAAAATCTAATGCGGCCGAATTGGGTATTGACCAGAATCTCTTTAAAGTTAATGATATAAACATTCATGTTCCTCAAGGAGCCATTCCAAAGGACGGGCCTAGCGCTGGAATAACATTATTAACCGCATTGACGTCTTTATTTACACAGAAAAAAGTGGCTCCAAAATTGGCTATGACTGGTGAGATAACATTACGAGGAAGAGTATTACCCGTTGGAGGAATAAAGGAGAAAATTTTAGCCGCCAAAAGAGCAAAAATTACTGCGATTTTATTGTGTGAAAAGAATAGAAAAGATATTGAAGAAATTGAGGCGCATTATCTGAAGGGTATGACATTTCATTATGTCTCTAAAATGTCTGAAGTAATAGATTTAGCTATATTAGAACAGAAAGTCAAAGGGGCTAAAATATTATCTGCTGAGACTAAAAAACTTGATTAAAAAGTTAGTCATATCGTTTTTCCTTCCGTTCACTATGTTAGCGCAAAGTGGTGGTAATTCAATATTTTCTTTTCTTGATCGTAGCATGTTTGCTGGTAGCTCGTCTCTTGCAAATACTGCATATTTAAATCCAACACCGGTTGGTGCTTATGCTCTGCAAAATCCACTATTACTTACGGATACTTCAATGCATCAATTGGAGATTAGCTATGGTACATTAGGTAATGGCATCCAGACCCTTCAATCAACTTTTGGATTTCCAATAAAGGGACATGCTATACTTCTGGGTGTACAAAATTTAAGTTACGGTGAATTTATTTCTAGAGATAATTGGGGCAATTCACTTGGTACTTTTTCGGCAAGAGACATGAGTTTGTCTGTTGGAACGAAGTTATTGGAAATTCATGGATGGAAAATAGGAAGCAATCTCAAATTGGTTTCAGGAAAGTATGAGAGTTATCAGAGTTGGGCCTTGACCACCGATTTTATTGCTATGCGTCGATTTCAAGACGCTCCCGATGTTATTTTAATGTTGAAAAATACAGGGTTTCAATTAAGTGTTTATAGTAATCAAAGAGAACCGTTACCGACTAACCTACTTTTTGCAATCGGCGATAAATTGAGATACGCTCCTTTTCGTTGGTCTTTTGTTATAGATGAAATACAGCGTTTCAATCAATTAGGTTACAATGATCCGAACAATACAACTGTAGATCCAATAACGGGAAATGTTACACAGACTAAGCAGAACATATTTAATAGGTCACTTCGACATGTGAGTGGCTCAATAGAGTTTTTACCGACCCAGCGTACGCATTTTATGTTTGGCTATAGCTTCAGGCGTCAATACGAAATGGCCTTACCAACTAGAAGAACTTTGGGAGGATTTACCTTAGGAACAGGTTTGTACTTTGATAGGTTCACGTTGCATTATGCAAACGAATTACGCAGTATCGCGGGCCGAATGAATATAATATCTTTGGGTATTACAATTTAACTTTGGACCTATTCATGAATAAACTTACCATTGCTATTGATGGCCATAGTTCAACAGGTAAAAGCACCTTGGCAAAAGAGCTTGCCGCCGTCCTAGGCTACATTTATGTGGACAGTGGTGCCATGTATCGTGCGGTGGCACTAGAGGCTCTAAGGAAAGGTTGGGTCTCAAAAGAGCAGGGAATACAAGAAGAAAATATTATTAATGCACTCGAATTTCTCAAAATAACATTTAGTGTAAACCCACAGGGACAAAGTATTACCATGCTTAATAATGAGAATGTTGAGAATGCAATTAGAACTATGGAGGTGAGTGACGTAGTAAGTCAAGTTTCTAAGTTGATTCCCGTGCGTCGTAGATTGGTTGCTTTGCAACAAAAGATGGGTGAAAAAGGCGGTGTGGTAATAGATGGTCGAGACATTGGTACAGTTGTTTTTCCGAAGGCGGATTTAAAGATTTTTATGACTGCAAGTGACAAAGTAAGGGCGTCACGAAGAAAGGCAGAGTTAGATTCTAAAGGCCAAAATTATTCCATCAACGAGGTTTTAGAAAATTTGAAAAGTCGAGATAAATTCGATATGGAGCGTATAGATTCCCCATTGATTGCAGCCTCTGATGCAAGAACACTAGATAATAGCAAAATGAATAAGGAAGAGCAGTTCAATCTAGTCTTAGGATGGATACATGAACTTAAGGATTAAGACGAAGCGCTCGCCGCAAGTAAGGTTTTAGCACCTTTAACTACCTCTCCCTCTTTAACTAGAATTTTACAATCTACGGGAAGAAATATATCTACCCGCGATCCGAATTTAATAAATCCGAATTCAGAACCTTGTTCAGCCATATCACCAGGTTTGGCATACATCACAATTCTACGTGCTACTGCTCCAGCAATTTGTCTTAAGACTACCGTCCCCCATATATTATTTTCAATAGCAACCGTGGTTCGCTCATTTAGTGAAGAACTTTTTGGATGCCATGCTACTAGGAATTTCCCTTTATGATGATTAGCAGCTCTAATCTTTCCATCCACGGGGAATCGATTCACATGGACATTAAAAGGAGACATAAAAATGGACATTTGAATGCATTTTGTCTGTAAAATCTCTTCTTCAAATACCTCTTGGATAGTCACCACTTTTCCGTCAGCTGGACAAAGAATACCGTTAGGATTCACCCGTATTACTCTTTTTGGATTGCGGAAAAATTGCAGAACAATTAAAAAAAATATCACACTAACCACAAGTGTCAAAACCTCTGTTGCCTGATTTTCCACCATCTTCTGAATCAAGACGTTTATGGCAACTAAAATTATAAAAACTAGTCCTAATGTTCCTTTACCTTCCTTGTGAATAATCATGATAAATACTGATAAATAATAATCGCTAATGGTGCAGCTGTAATAAAACTATCTAATCGGTCTAAAGCTCCTCCGTGCCCGGGTAAAAACATACCTGAATCTTTTACGTTAGCCTCCCTTTTTAAAGCAGAAGCCAAGAGATCTCCCATAGGTGCGGTTATACTCACACCAAATGCTAATGAAACCCCTATAGGTAGGGGCAATACATTCCAAAAGTGATTCGTAATGAGTGCTACGCTTATGGTTCCGAGTATTCCACCAAGAAAACCCTCGATAGTTTTCTTAGGACTAAGCATTGGTGCCAAAGGACGTTTCCCGAAGTACCGACCCACCGCGTAAGCAAAGCTATCAGAGGACCAAATCAAAACAAAAATGAATAAAATGAGCTTAGGGAATACCGTGGTTATTTGAATACAATACAAAAGCGGCAGAAAAACATAAGCAATGATGAAGAAGCTTTTGGTGATTTCCTGTGCAGGATTCTTAGCGCTAAGGAGTATAAATGCGCACAATAAAAGGTACAGCAATGTACCTATTATAAGTTCTTTGGTTCCACCCCATCCGATTATCCCTCCTGTGATAAGTAAAACACCTCCTAACAGCAACAGTGGAAGCTTACTTTCTACTTGCTTTAGGTTGCTCAATTCATTGATAAGAAGCATTAAGAAAATCCCAAGAACATAGGGGCCAAGGGTGCTGAATCCAAAAATTCCTGTTAATGCAACGGCATATATCGATCCCCAAAGTGTACGTTTTAACATTTAAATCTCGTCTTCAATAAGAACTAAGAATACTTTTCTATCCTTGTTAGGGTCGGCTGAAGCCATCTTTACGTTTTCATCAAGTGGAGCCCTTATTACGGCTATGTTGCCAGGTCTATTTTCTTTGTATTTCAAGTTGATGGATTCCATTCCATCTCTCAAATTAGCTACAATTTGAGAAGTGTATGAAACAATTACATGATGTTTGGGTAAATCTGTAAGACGTCTTCCCCCGGTATGATGATTGTGAACCATTATCCCTCCATTAAAAGCTATTAATGCCTCACAACCGCTTATAACTGCAGGGAATTGACCATCGTTATCAAAAGTAACTTCAAGCCCTAGGTTATTTTCGAGCTTTCTTAATTGTTCGTCACTAAAATAAACTCCGGTCCAATTACGCTCGTCGGCATAATGACGGATACCCGATAGGGCGTCTGCTTCATTTGCGCAATAAATGAAGTGTCCTCCTCCTTCATGAAATCTCGAGACGAACCTTTCATCCAAAGGCAATTGTTCTTTTGGGGCGAACTTACCTTCCTCTTTTTGTTCAAGCGTTTCGCTGCTTTTAAAGGAAGAAACAAGTTTTGTAAAAAAACCTTTTTTAGCCATGCGTTATGCGTGTTATTCAAAGGTAGCAAAGCAAACGCATAGGAACCAAGGTTGATACGGTATGGCTATTAACAAAAAAACCAACGCTTTTTACAGTAGTTTTTTTAAAAATTGGGATTTATTCGTCCACTGTTGCATCTTCTTCGCCTTCTGCAGGCTTTTCCTTTTCTGGAAAGTCAAGCTCAGTAGATTTTATATCTGAGCGTTCCTCAATATCCCAGAGACGTTTTCCAAAAATTTCTTCAACATTTTCTTTAAAGATGACTTCTTTTTCCAATAGAATATTTGCCAATTGATCAAGTTTGTCTCTATTATCGGAAAGTACTTGTATGGCTCTTTCATATTCAGCCTCAATTAGTTTACTAATTTCTTCATCAATTACTACAGCCGTTTCTTGGGAATACGGCTTATCCATGGCATATTCATTTTGACCTTGGCTGTCGTAAAAGGTAATATTACCCAACTTATCGTTTAATCCATAAACTGTGACCATGGCACGTGCTTGTTTAGTAACCTTTTCTAAGTCACTGAGTGCTCCTGTTGAGATTTTATCGAATACCACTTTTTCTGCGGCACGGCCTCCCATTGTTGCACAGATTTCGTCTAGCATCTGCTCTGCTGTAGTTATTTGTCGTTCCTCCGGTAAATACCAAGCGGCCCCTAAGGAACGGCCTCTCGGAACAATAGTTACTTTAACCAAGGGGGCGGCATGCTCAAGCAACCAGCTTACAGCAGCATGTCCAGCTTCGTGATAGGCTATTACTTTTTTCTCTTCAGGGGTTATGATTTTAGTCTTTTTTTCTAAACCACCTACAATTCTGTCAATTGCATCATTGAAATCTTGTTTACCCACTGATTTCTTATTTCTTCTTGCTGCAATTAGTGCAGCTTCATTACAAACATTGGCAATATCTGCTCCAGAAAATCCAGGAGTTTGCTTTGAGAGCAAGGCCACATCAACGGACTTATTAATTTTAATCTCTTTAAGATGGACTTCAAATATTGCTTCACGTTCATTTAATTCGGGAAGATCAACATAGATAATTCTATCAAATCTTCCCGCGCGCATTAAAGCTCTATCCAAAATATCGGCACGGTTGGTCGCAGCCATAACTATGACATGTTCATTTGTCCCAAATCCATCCATTTCAGTAAGCAACTGATTCAATGTGTTTTCACGTTCATCGTTGCCGCCGGTAAAATTATTTTTACCTCTCGCTCGACCAATGGCGTCAATCTCATCTATGAAGATGATACACGGCGATTTTTCTTTTGCTTGTTTAAAAAGATCGCGAACCCTTGACGCGCCAACACCAACAAACATTTCTACAAAATCAGATCCAGAAAGTGAAAAGAAGGGGACTTTTGCCTCACCTGCAACAGCCTTTGCAAGTAAAGTTTTACCGGTTCCTGGGGGACCTGAAAGCATCACACCTTTAGGTATTCTACCTCCTAAATCCGTGTATTTTTTGGGGTTTTTCAAGAAGTCTACAATCTCTAAAACTTCTTCTTTAGCTCCGGTCATACCGGCAACTTCATCAAATGTAGTTTTTACCTCGGTATCTTTGTCA
The DNA here is from genome assembly GCA_902614915.1 of uncultured Cryomorphaceae bacterium. Lineage (GTDB taxonomy): Bacteria > Bacteroidota > Bacteroidia > Flavobacteriales > Schleiferiaceae > UBA10364. The sequence continues at coordinate 518 of CACMMX010000039.1, read as the reverse complement.
AAAACTTTGGCACGCGATTTACCAATATTAAATATCTGAGAACCGCCTCCTCCTGGACCTCCACCGGCTCCGGACATTCGCCTCATAATAAATAACCAAACACCTATCATTAATAACAAAGGAAGTACCCAGGAAATGATATCTCCGAAGAAATTTTCGCGGGTTTCGTAATTAACCGCAATTTCATCTTCCTGTGACCGATCGTCATAATAATTTTTAAGCCTATTCTCGAACGCTGAGGCGGGCATTTCAAAAAAATAGTGCGGACCTGGATTAATTTCTTTACTTAGACTACCATTACGGACATCCTCATATCGTTCGCTATCTGCTAAACTCTCCGCTCGAATAAAAACTTGAATAGTTTTTTCGTTAACAATATTCACCCGTTCAACATCTCCAAGTTCTAGGCTTTGTTCAAATTCTCTAAAACTTGACTTTTTAGCTTGGAAGCTCATATATCCAAACACCTGCATGCCTATAAATAGAGCAAATACTATCGCGTAGACCCAATAAAAATT
>CACMMX010000038.1 GCA_902614915.1 uncultured Cryomorphaceae bacterium | reverse complement strand
GTTCATTGGTTAATAAATTCAATTTTTGGTTCCATAAAAGGAAATGAGAAAGAGGTTATGGGTTTGTCTTTTCGAAATCCCATTGGATTGGCGGCTGGATTTGATAAGGACGCCAAGCTATTTAATGAGTTAAGCGCTTTTGGTTTTGGATTCATAGAAATAGGAACATTAACACCTCTTGCACAAGAAGGAAATCCAAAACCCCGTCTATTTAGATTAGTAGAAGATGAGTCTGTAATTAATAGGATGGGATTTAATAACGGTGGCTTTGATGCGGCTGTCTTAAAGCTGGCTAAGAGAAAAACTCATATAGTCATTGGTGGTAACATTGGTAAAAATAAATTGACTCCAAACGAGGAAGCAATAACAGATTACATCAAGGGAGTAGAAGCGCTGTATGAGGTAGTAGACTATTTTGTTGTGAACGTGAGCTCACCTAATACACCAAATCTTCGTGAACTTCAGGAAAAGAAAGCATTAAAGGCATTACTTCAGGAAGTGCAAAAACGCAATACAGAATTAGGATGTAAACCACTGTTATTAAAAATAGCACCCGACCTAAACACACATCAACTTGATGATATCATAGAGATTGCAAACGAACTTAAATTAAGTGGTATTATAGCTACAAATACTACCATTATGAGGGAAGACTTGACTACCTCTGAAGCGAAGGTAAAAGCCATAGGTCCAGGGGGATTAAGTGGCAGAGTACTTGCAAAGAGAAGTACAGAAGTAGTTGGTTATTTACGTAGTAAATTACCCGTACACACAACCATTATTGCCGTTGGAGGTATATTCACGGCAGAAGATGTTAGAGAGAAACTAGAAGCTGGTGCCGACCTCGTTCAAGTTTGGACTGGATTTTTATACGAAGGGCCTTCCATGGTGCGTAAAATGCTCCGTGCTTTGTAAATTGAACTTTAGAACTTATTGACAATCTATAAATGACTAAAATTGCCGTAGTAGAGTGTCCACGTGATGCTTGGCAAGGACTTAGGGAATTCATACCCACCAAGCAAAAAGTCTCACATATTAAAAAGCTTGCAAATTGTGGCTTTCATACTATTGATGCCGGAAGTTTCGTCAGTCCGAGAGCAATGCCTCAAATGGCTGATGCTAAGGAGCTTTTTGGGGCAATTGAGTCCATTCGTTCTGAAACAGAAACCAAAGTTCTTTGTATTGTTGCCAGTGAAGGCGGTGCGAGGAGGGCGTGTGAATTCAATTTTATTGATGCTTGGGGGTATCCCTTCAGCGTGAGCGAAGAATTTCAATTACGTAATTCCAGGAAGAATATCAAAAATGGACTTGAAGATCTTAAACGGGTTAAGGAAATTGCCGATAGGCAAGGTGCCAATCTCGTAGTATACTTGAGTATGGCCTTTGGAAATCCATATGGCGAAGAATATCATCTAGATATTGTTCATGAGCGATTGGCAATGGCACAAGATGTTGGGGTTGATCTTATCTCATTAAGCGATACAACGGGAGAAGGAACTACTGAAAGAGTAATAGAACTATGTCAATTCATGTCAGAATTTGCATTGGTTCCTTGGGGTGTACACATGCATAGCACTTATGAGGATGCTATTATTAAGACAAAAGCAGCCATAAGTGCAGGATGTACTCGAATTGATACAGCTTTAAGAGGGTTTGGTGGATGTCCTTATGCTGCAGATACGTTAGTAGGAAATATGCCAACTGAAAAGGTGCTCAGTGCTATAGAGGGAATGGAAGACTATACCCATCAATTGAATCCGCTAAATATTGAAAGTGCATATAATAGTGCCTTAAACGTTTTTGGTGGCAAACATTAATATATCTTTACACTGTTAGGTTGGTCCATGGAGATGGTCCATAAAAAGGAACCCGATTGAAGTTCGGGGCTTTACCAGAAGCTGTAACTCACAATGAAAGCTTTACAAATCCACTGCATTAGCGGGAAGGAGTGAAGTTGGAGTGGGAAGCCAGAATACTTGACCTACTAATAATTAGATTTAAATGCTCTGGGATAAGCATTTCTGATATTATGAAAAAGTGGACATTGCTCATCTTTTTGATGAGAGTATACATTCTTGGGGCACAGAAAACAGATACGTTAATTACCGCGCATGTACATAGCAATGGTCTTGATCCATTGGAGGAACGTACTTCTTTAGATACTATCATTCATTCGATTGGCGACATAGCTTATTATCTTCAAAAAGACTCTAGATTTCAGATTAGACAATATGCTCCAGGTTCAGTTGCTACGATGAACTTAGGCGGAGCCAATAGCAATCAAAGTAGAATCATGTGGGAGGGAGTTGACATCTCAAGTATGGCATCTGGTGTATTAGACTTAAGTATAGTGCCGTCAGTATTAGTGACAGAGAAGTCAATAGCATCCGGTTCGAATGCCTTTCTTTCTGGCGATAAGGCTATGATAGGAGGATTAAGTCTAGGATGGGTGACTCATACGAAACCTTTCTTCACAACCTCATTTACTGCAAATTCCATAGGGCTACGTTCATTGGTAGTTCAAAATGGTGGTAAGTTCTCTAGAATCAGGTATCGTTCTTTTGTTAAAACTGAGCAGAGTACGAATGATTATAACTATACCATTGGGAACACTGACTTCAGAATGAAGGGGATGGAATACTCAACATTGACTCTGCTTCAACGCTACGAGGGTAAACTTGGTAGAATTCAGTGGAATGCAAATATCTGGTACACTGATGCAATGAAAAATAATAGGGGGTCTGTATTAACCTCTGGAAATATCAATCATCTTGAAGACCGTATCCTTCGCGGAATACTTTCAACACAAGTAGGTGATTGGAGCGGTAACTTTTTTTTCGGGAAGGAATGGCAATCGTATACTGATACAAATTCAAATATAAATTTGAGAGACACAAATACCTATGACCAATTAACCCTACGATTAGTCAAAAAGGGAAAGCGAAGTCAAAGTTCAATATCCGGCAGTCATATAAATGCCGGAGGAACATCGCGACGGGCCTCTTTAGTGCAAGCTACAATAAACCACAAGCAATTTTTGGGTAAAACTGTTAATGCTGTGCTTAGAAGTACCCTTTGGAATTTAAAAGTTTACGGCGGAGCACAAGTTAATTTGATAAAGGATTGGAAAACAACGTATCACCAACTAACCGCGGGTACTTTCTATAGAGTGCCCACTGTAAATGAGTTATTTTGGTTACCGGGGGGTAACCCTAATTTAAAAGGTGAACAGTCTTACGGAGTCAAGTATAGTGTTCAAAGGAAGTTAGGAGTAGTGAATACTTATTTCAGCACAGATCAATTGTACCATAATAACCTTATTCAATGGACTCCTAGTACTGATGGAATGTGGCAGCCCGAAAATATTCAAGTAGCATATACTTCGTCTTCAAGCTTAATTTCTAGGTATTGGAGTGGAAAATGGGCGAATGAATTGTCCATAACACATCAATATAGTAGAGTTTTACAGGCTATATTTTCCAGAAATGAAGGTAAGTCCTTGTTGTACCGTCCTGATTGGAATGTGGTTCATACCTTAACCTATAAAACACCGAGCTTAGATGTTCAGCTCCGAACAAATTACTTGGGTAAAAGACAAACATTAAGAGATAATTCTCCATTGGGAGAGATTTCAGGAGAATTATGGGCAGATTTAAGCTTCACCGCCGCAGTATGGTCAAAAACAAAGATCCTGGTCACTGTGCACAACATCACCAATTCAAACCGTACCTTCTTTTTAAATTATCCAATGCCCGGAAGGCATTATTCAATAACTATTCAATTACATTCAAAATGATTAAAAAATCTATTTTCTTAGTAGCCGTTTTATTAAGTGCTTGTGTTAAAACTAACACACCCTCGAACAATAACATATACGAGGGGGCACAATTTATATTAAACGAAGGTGCATTCACTGGAGGAACAGCCACCATTGATGCAGTTGGACTGGCTGACAGTAATCCTAATCAACAACAAATCTTTAGCACTTTAAATGGCTATGCATTAGGTAATATTGGTCAGCATATGATAATCGCTGATAGCTTGTTGATTGTTTCCATTAATAATGGGGGAATGGTGCGGGGTTTAAGTCGTACTACAATACTTGAAAAATGGCTTACTTTTATTTCGAATCCAAGATATTTAGGAGAATCCTCCGAACATCTTTTAGTTACAAGTTGGGCATCTAATTATCTTAAAAGACTGAATAAATATAATGGTATTATTCAGGATAGTATTGACGTTTTCGGCGTTAGTGAACAAGTTTTCATTGATGGAGATGTAGCTTATGTTGGACTCAATGGTGGCTTTTCTAATGATAATCGAGTGGCTATTGTTGATTTGAACACAAAATCTGTGGATACCGTAATTGTTGGAGATAAGCCTAATAGCTTTGTGCAAATAGGTAATGATGTTATTGTATTATGCTCCGGTTATGAGGATTGGGTGGGAGGAGCATCCACTCCAGCGAGTTTATGGAGAATAAATAGTATGGGTGTGGCCACAGAAATCATTAGGGCCCCTAGTTCATCAGATCACGCCATTGAGCTGAAAACCGATGGTACAAACTTGTATTTTTTAAATGCTTCCTATTCTGGAGCTATTGTTAAAACAAATAGTAATCCCACGTCTTGGCCTACAACTGCAATTACTCCCTCTGGGGCATACAATTTAGACTTGATTAATAACATTTTGTTCTTTCACGATGCTAAAGATTTCGCTAGTGAAGGAACCATTTACAAATATGATTTAAACGGAAACTTATTGGATAGCATCCAGGCTGGAATCATTCCACGACAAGTTGTTCAAAATTAAGCTTTGGCTGTGGCTTTAACTCTAGATTCAGCATAAGTCGCCAAAGCAGAGAATAAAAAGCTTGATAAAAGTTCAGGTGCGTAAAACGGGATTGCTGCAGTGTAAGCTGAAAGTAATCCCGTTGTCGTTTTAGGATAACTGCTTACTGGACTAATCCATACACCAAAGTTGGATATTACAAAGAACAATAGACTACCCGCAATTAAGCCTAGAACTGCACGTTTACGGGTTTTTGATAAATATCCCGTAAGTGTATAAGATGCAAATCCAATGTAAGTGAAGACACTTCCCGCGTAAATGAGCACGAATTCCCCGGTGGAATAGATGACATTATTTAAAATAATATCCGTAAACATCATTGTCCCTACCATTAATGCAAAGGACTTGCCAAGATTTTTACTAGAATACGCTGAGAAAAAGGCAAGTGCTCCCATTGCCGTAAAATTTGGATAATGTGGCAACAGCCGGGTGAATATAGCAAGAACGACAAGAGCAGTAAAGACTTTAGACTTAGTATTCATCTTCTATGAGGATTTGAAATACAAATATAGTGTGCTATTGTCGCTCAACGAAAATTTATATGTCCCTTCTGTCTAAAGTAAAAATAATTCTTTGAGTAATATCATAGGTGGTTGTGGATACTCCTTTCTCTCGATTTCAATATAATTAGGAGTGGTAAAGGGTGTACCCGTTAATATTACCCTAATATCTAATTCAGGATCAAACCAAGCTAAATTTATAATGAATTGAAGCGAAGGTTTATTCCGTCTGGCCAAGATGTGAACAATTGTAACCTAATCATGCAAAACTTCTCTGCTAATTTGGATGCAGTCGGTTCTCGAGTGGACATCCATTTTTTAATTCTAGTAACAATTTCTTCCATATTTCTAAAATAATTCAATTGAAACAAAAATTACCATACCCTTCTAAAGAAGAAGAAAGACGTTGTAGAAAGCAACTGTTATTACTATATACAACCTAAACTATTTATTGTATTTATATAAGTTAAAGTACTGAAATACAAGATTTAATAACTATATATTAAAACGTTTCACGGAGATTAAACAAGATGTTTCTATACGAATCAATCAGCTTTATGTCTACCATATTGACGCCCTCCTTGTTTATCTTTATTGTTAGCAATCCAAAATGATTTGTTTCAGTTGTATTTGTATGCGTACGGTAAAGGTTTGGTTCTTCATGGTGTGGATAACTCTTTGCCGTTAATGGAGATGCGGTGGCATCATAAATGGATTTTCCATTCGTAGCTAATAGTTTACTAATCTCACCGTGATGCCTATCTCCACTGAGAATAATTGGTATTCCTGAGGATTCAGTAAACAAGTCCACGAGCCTTTGACGTTCAGATGCATATACACTTACGTTTTCAAAGGTTGGTGCGGAATTTAAAAATTGTCCACCCATCAAAATGATTTTCACTTTGGCATCAGATTTATAGAAGGCCTCTTCAAGCCATATTAATTGCTCCTCTCCAAATAAAGTAGCTCTTAAGGAGTCAATTGGCACTTTGAATGTTCTGTTATCTAAGAAAAAGAATTCTACTAAACCGTTTTGTATAATTTTAGAGCCGTAATAACTTCTATCATGCGGCATATTATAATTCGGCTGCCAAAATTCTTTAAAACATTCCATGGATGTTTCTAATCCTGCGCTAAGGCTATTGCAATCATTTGGACCGGCATCATGATCATCCCAGATAGCCAAATGTTCAGATTTATTGAGGATTTCCTGAAAATCAGACTGTCCAAAAATGGATTGATATTTCTTTTCAACTTGAACTTTATGATTCCATTCATCTTTTTCTAGATAAATATTATCCCCAAGCCATATCATGAAATCTACTGTATCAAGAGCCCTTGAGAGAACTGGGAGTAGACTTGTGTTGTAGTTGGGGTCGTTACAACTTCCAAAGGCAATGGATATACGAGTTTCATTGAAATCACACGATTGATTCAAAGCAATCACCAGAAATAAGATATATTTTTTCATTCCGTGTAGGTTTTCATGATGCAATTTCGATAATGTATCTCAATAAGGCTTTAAATTAGACTTCAGAAAATAAGAACATAATGTTTCACCGCTATCCAAACAATGAGTACATTTCGTACAATGAGTTAATATCTCTTTATCCTTGGGAGACTATTGGATATTCATCTGAAGAAAGACCAATATTAAGTACCTCCATTGGTTTGGGTCATAGAGATATTTGTGTTTGGGCGGGAATGCATGGCAATGAAACAACTGGCATTCATATTATACTAGAATTACTTCATAAGTTTCAATTGGATGAATGGCCAGAGAGTGATTTTAAGGTGCATTTTATACCTGTAATTAACCCAGATGCATATGTTCGTTATACGCGCAGAAATGCTTTCGGTATAGATTTGAATCGTGACTTTCGTGCATTTCAAACTATAGAAAGCACTAAGTTGATTGGATGGATTCGTGCAAAAAATCCAGAATTATGTTTCAATCTTCATGACCAAAGAAGTATTTATCATGTTCGAGGGGTGAGTGCCTTTACTTCTCTGCTTGTGCCGTCATCCGAAAAGAGTCAAAAGATCACTCCAATTAGGAGATCTTTGATGAACAGACTAGGAAATGGACTCGAGAAAATTGAAAACGATTTAATAGGGGTTGGTAGATATTCAGACAAATACTATCCTACAGCTGTTGGAGATTATTTAATGAGTATAGGTATTCCAAATATTTTGATTGAAAGTGGGGTGTCCTCAAGAGATATGTCAAGAAATAAGGCACGTGTATTTGGTGTTGAATTGATTCAAAAAACTTTATTAGCTTCCGATGAACCGTGTAAAACATATGATCAACTACCAATAAATCAGGAAGGACAATTAGAGTGGGTCTTTACAGATGTTCTCTATGTAAATATTCGAGTCGATGTAGGCGTGAAGCGATTAGAAGTCCTTAATGATCATGTTAAAGTTTCAACATTCATTATTGACGATTTAGGTGATTTGTCCCACCGCCCTCGGCTTTTTGAAATTGATGGGAAAGATATCGAACTTAGAGAAGCATTAACATTGGATTTTCCAATTACTGCTAATTTTGGCTCGGTTATTTTTGAAGACGGTAAACTAATTGCAGGCGATCTATATCTAGACAGAAATTAGCTATGCAAGGATTACTCAGCATTAAGTGAATTTTTCAAAGCAGTTGATGACTAAATAATCTCTTTTTAAACATAGTCTTTTACACTATTTTTAAAAGTGTGAAACAAAAAAAGCCCCGCATCGCGGGGCTCTTATATTCAAGGCAAGAAAATTTTCATGCCTGTATTTAGTTCGAAATTAAAGTTTTACTGTAATTCCCATACTTGCCCCTATTGAAAGGGATTCTGTAACATTAGTTAAGTTTACCATTGGCGCAACAACTACATTGTCGCTCAAAGAATACCAATAGCCAACTCCTGCATCTACAGATCCAAGGCCAACTGTAGTTGTACCCACTGCGCCTGCTTTAACCATAGCAAAAATCTCATCTGTAACGAAATAGCTAACTCTTGGATGGATATCAGCACTAAAGTTGCCACCAGCTAGTCCAACTGTAACTTCAGCGCCGACAGAAAGACCGTCCATGATAAAGTAGTCAGCAGTTACTGGAAGATCTAAAGAGAAATCAGGTGTAATACCTAAATTGAGGTTAGAGTTTCCACCCACGAATAAATCGCCACTTGATTGGGCATTGGCAGCAAAAGTTGCTCCAAATACAAACATTAAACTAAGTAAAATCTTTTTCATAAAGCTTTTAATTGAATTAATA
>CACMMX010000037.1 GCA_902614915.1 uncultured Cryomorphaceae bacterium | reverse complement strand
TGGTTTAGCAGGTCTAGGCATGCTTGCCGGTTTATTCATCTTTTGGGGCGGACGCAAGAAATATGAGCAAGTTCCAAATATAGCCATCACCGAAGAGGGAAAGGCTAAGATCGGTTTCGCTAGAGAAATAAAAGGGAAAATCGAAGTAATAGGCTTACAAACATGGCACGCTATCACTATTGGTTCTTTATTTCTAATCCCTCTGTGCTACATATTAATTGCTCAAAATGAATTATTAATTTATCTCTTAATAGCAATATTCGGCCTTGTAGTTTACCAATTGATTTCAGCTGGTGCTAAGGAAGGAGCTATATGGAGAGATCGAATGATAGCTTTGACGATCATGATGGTTATTAATATCATCTTCTGGGCAGCATTTGAGCAGGCAGGAACTTCTCTCACTTTATTTGCTGACGGCAATGTTAATAGAATGATTGGTGGATGGGAAATGCCACCAGCTATGACACAGTTCTTCAATCCCTTCTTTATCATCACCTTTGGCTCACTATTCTCTTGGATGTGGATTAAGTTGGATGCAATAGGCAAGAACCCTTCTATCCCAATGAAGTTTAGCTACGGTATTTTGCAGTTAGGTGCAGGTTTCTTGGTCACTATGGTTGGAATGCAGTTTGCTAATGAAGCTTTCCAAGTACCGCTCTTGACTTTGGTATTCTTGTACATGCTGCACACCACAGGGGAATTATTCTTGAGCCCAATTGGACTTTCTATGGTAACCAAACTGGCACCAAAGAATATCGCTGGTACAGCCATGGGTGGATGGTTTTTATCTTTTGCCATGGCGAATTATTTAGCAGGGGCTATAGCCACACTAACAGGCGGTGAAGGCCACGGTGGCGAAGCAGTTGAACTCACTGCAGAACAAGGTTTAAGCAGTTATGTAGAGACTTTTTCTACGCTAGGTTTTGTATTGTTGGGATTCGCAGTTTTGATTGCACTTCTTAGCAAGCCATTGAATAAGCTAATGCACGGTGTTAAATAATATTTAGCATAGTTTTATATTATGAACCCCGCGGCTTATGAGCGGGGTTCTTTATTTTCGTCTTATGAAAAAGACATTATTGATTCTTGCTGTGTTTGTTGGTTTTGGTGGATGGGCTCAAGAGAAAATCCAATGGATCAGTATTGAAAAAGCCTATGAATTGACTCAATCGGAAGAAAAACCGAAGAAAATATTCATAGATGTCTACACCGATTGGTGCGGTTGGTGCAAACGCATGGATAAAGCTACATTTCAAAAACCCGAGGTTGCTGCGTATATGAACGAACATTATTACAATGTCAAATTCAACGCGGAACAAAAAGAGGATATCACGATTTTAAACAACACCTTTACTTTTATTGCTCAAGGACAGCGCGGGTACCACGAATTAGCCGCGGCCTTATTAAACGGCAAGATGTCCTATCCTACTGTAATCTTTATGAATCATAAGTTTGAAATGCTTAGTCCCGTTCCAGGCTATCAAGAACCCCTTCAGTTCATGAAAGTGGCGAAGTTTTTTGGGAGCGACGCATACAAGAATACAGATTGGAAAGATTATTCAAATTGATTAATTCACAAGTGTTTACATCACCAAAAACCTGCTTTAATTGCAGGTTTTTGGTTAAAACTTAAAATCATATCCTTTAAGTGTGAGCTTTTCATATTTCTGTTGATTGAATTCATACAAACGTGAAGGTTTCTTATTTCCCGGTGCCTCAAAAACAGTTTCCTCCGTATCTACAAGGAGTTCACTACGCATGAATTTCTTTCTAAAATTTCTTTTGTCTAATTCTTTAACTAAACAAGCCTCATAAAGTGCGTGGATGTTATTGAAAGTAAATCGCTCAGGGAGTAAAACGAATCCAATGGGGCGTCTTTTTACGCGACGCTTTAATCGTTCCTTAGCCATCTCGTATATCTCATTGTGATCAAAGATCATTTCCGGCTCCTCATTGTAATTTATCCAACGGTAGCCAGCTTGAAGCTTAATATCTTTTACCTCATCCCAATTTAAAAGAGCGTAATAAGCAATGTTAACTACCCTACCCATCGGGTTTCGATAGACTCGCGCAAACGCGTTTAACTGTTCGAGGTAAATTTGATCCATACCAAGAACTGTGTTCATCATGCGCTTAGCCACATCTTCCACGCTTTCATTCGCTTTTACCCAATTGGTAGGAAGCATAGGCGCTCCTTTATAAGGCTCTACTGATTTTGCACCAACGAGTGATTGTAAATATTGACCGTCAAATGCAAACACTACAACGGAGGTACCTAGTGCTGCGTCAAATTTTAATGCCATAGAATTAGAATTATTTCATGCGAAAGTAAAAATAAATGTACCAACGGAACTTTATTTTAATATTAAATAGTATTATAAATCAACACATTACAGCAATAAAGGTTCATTAGTTGATTATTTTTTCATAACCTACTTAAAATGAGAAGAAAACAAGATTTAATCGGACCAATCAAATTGACATACTCTTTGGGGCTTGTATGACGGAGTGAGCACTTTGATCAATATATGCTTCTCTTTCACATAATTGAATATTCTTAAAATAAAGAGAGAGATGGCAAATACAAGAGTCATCTTTTTTATAGGTCACATGTAATCGGATGGTAGATTTTTATATGTAGATGTCAGTATAATTTCACCATTTACGATAGTATCAACTACCTTAATAGCAGCATCTTGATGGGTAATGATAAAATCTACTTTACGAACTGTTAGCTGTTCTGCACAGCAAATACCCACTGAAACTCTATCCTCATTAATACTTATTGCAAAACGTATGGGCAGCTCTAAATTATTTCGGATTTTTAAATCTTTATGTCCGTAGGCAACTGTTGCGTCTCCTCCTAACGGCATATACCTCGTTGTATCGTCATAAATATCTATAGAGTGATTATGCCTCTCGAGAACTTCTAATCCGCAATGAATACTTGTCAAATAAATCAATCCTGATAATTGGCATAATCCTCCGCCGAAGGACTCTACAGTTTCTCCATTCACTATAGAACGACTTTGTACAAAACCTCTTTTTTTTGATGGATTTCCAACAATTTTCCAGAATGAAAATATTTCTCTCGGCAATATAACTACGGCATCAATAGATGATTTGGCTTTGAGAATATTCTGCTTTTTAAACTCATTCGACCTAAGATCCTGTTTCAGGGAGAAAAAAATGGAGCATTCTATATCCCTAGTCCTTCTTTTTGCAAAGGAGAACATATACCCGTTTTTAAAATCCTTTATAGTATTTTTTAGCAGGTGTAATCTGATTTTCAAGCCATCTGGAATAAACCTTTTAATCATTTTTTCTTTAAGATGAAGATTAAATGTGAGCTGTATTCTTTAAATATTGAATTACATAAGAGGCTGTCTAAAGGAATAAAGAATTTCCTGATTCTTTTTGGTATTCTATGAATGGGTAAAAATGCTATACCGTGAAAGTTGACTATTTCCCAATTTTTTTTTACCAATTTTTTAAGTGTCCGATAACTTATTTGATTTCCGCCGTGCCAAGACGGTGCTCTATAGCCAAATAATTGTCTGCGCCGTTCAGAAGGAATGTCAAATATAAATTGGGCTTTAAATTTAGATATTCGTGCGACTTCTTTCTGAATGGTCTTGAAAGATGTCAAATCCAAATGCATGAAAAGGTGAAAGGAAATTACATTTTCAAAATAGTTGTCTTCAAAACCCGACGCTTCAGCATCTCCTCGTTTAATCTCCTTATCAGGAAATTTTTTTTTAGAAACTCGCACCATTTCTGAGCTAATATCCATTCCGTAATCCGCGAAATCGAGAAAACGACCAGTACCACAGGCAACATCAAGATTTTTCGCAATAGAATACTTCGACAAGTATTTATGTAAAACTCTCAACTCTTGTTGATGTATGTAATCGCCATACGAATTGGAAAACCGATCGATATCGTAAGTGTCCGCAAGGGCGTCATAGTATTTAATTATTTCTGCTTTCATATTCTGATTTTTTTAAGAAGAACCGCTAAGCGACCAAAAACTTGTACTTGTATAAGATAACGCGAAACACATTAGTTGAAAGGTTCAATGGTAAATAATCGATTGTTGATGATGAAGAAAGTTAGATAACTTGATATTAATGAAATCAATTTTATAAATTTTCGAATCTATAATTGTATACAAATTCAAAGCGATGCTCACTAACACGTGTTGTTTTGCTGGCTAGAATTGTCAAAATTTAATTAACAGAAGAAAAAATAAAACAATGTCCAAAACCAATTTTTTAGCTTTTATAGCTATTGCTCTAACCATAAATGCATGCGTCTCCTCATTAAATGATAAACAGGAGCAAAAAGAGGAAAATGTAAATAAACTTTTGATGCAGATGACATTAGAAGAAAAGGTAGGACAAATGACCCAAGTAGATCTAAATTATCTAGATGATCCAAACGACATCAAAACCTATCACTTAGGCTCTATTTTAAGCGGAGGCAATTCTAAGCCTGAAATCAATTCGCCCAAAGGCTGGCTTGAAATGGTTAATAGTTTTCAAAAAATAGCTTTAGAGGGTCGATTAGGAATCCCAATAATGTATGGAATCGATGCTGTGCACGGTCATAATGCTGTTCTCGGCGCAACAGTTTTTCCGCAAAACATTGGCTTAGGTGCAACGAATGATTCAAATTTAATTTATCGAATTAATAAAGCCACAGCAGTTGAGGTTGCAGCAACAGGAATCCACTGGACATTTTCACCATGTATTACCATTCCAAAAGACCCTAGGTGGGGTCGATTTTATGAAGGTTTTGGACAAACAACGGAACTGGTCAATGGATTAACTAAGTCTGCTGTAACAGGCTATCAAGTTCAATTGAATAAAGTTCAAAACAAGAAAATCGCTGCTTGTGCAAAGCATTTTATTGGTGACGGAGCAACTTCATGGGGAACAGCCACCCATAAATTTGGTATGCATACTTTTATGCTCGATCGTGGGGATGTTCAATTAGACGATCAAACCCTGCGAGACTTGTATTTACCTCCATACAAAACAGCCGTTACCGCTGGAGTGAAAACCATAATGGCGAGTTATAACAGTATTCGAGGTGAAAAATGTCATAGTAGTAAGTACTTGCTTACAGATATATTAAAGGATGAGCTTGGATTTGATGGGTTTATTGTTTCTGACTGGGCGGCAATTGATGAAATTCCTGGAGATTATAAGTCTGATGTAATAAATAGTATTAATGCAGGAATTGACATGGTTATGGTACCAGGAGTCAGAGGTGCCCAGAACCAACAACATTATAAAGTATTTATAAAACATCTTACTGAGGCAGTTATGGAGGGTAGTGTTCCTATGAATCGGATTAATGATGCAGTGCGAAGAATACTAAAAGTAAAAATGGATTTAGGTCTTTTTGATAATCCATTTACCGACGATTCAAATTTATCAGAGGTAGGTAGTACGGCACATCGATTGCTTGCGCGAGAAGCAGTTCAAAAATCAGTAGTAATACTCAAAAATAGTGGTCTATTGCCATTGTCCAAATCGAGTTCAATTACTGTAGTCGGTTCAGGTGCAAACAACTTAGGGGTTCAAAATGGTGGATGGACAACCGAATGGCAAGGGATTTTCAAGCCAGATTATCAATTCTTGGATCAAAACGCCGATGGAAACTTAACAAAAGCAGAGTATATGCACCAAATTCAAAAAATTTATGAGGATAAATTTGAAATTTCTTCATGGAGGACTCAGTTCAATCAGGCTGATCAGAATAATGACCAAAAGTTAACTATTGAAGAGTTTAATTCTTTTACAAATAAACGTGTTCTTCAACCAAAAGGAACATCGATATTGAACGGACTCATAGAAGTAGCCCCACAGGCCAAAATTTTTTACGACCCTAATGCTGTTAATCTTTCAAGTGATGCTGTGGTGATTGCAGTTGTTGGAGAATATCCTTATGCAGAGGGTTGTGGAGATAATGCAGATTTAAGTCTAAATAAATTAGATCAAGAAATTTTAGACCGTGTTTATTCGTCCGGAAATCCACTCATTGTAATTATGCTCAGCGGTCGTCCATTAATGATACGTGACCATATCGACAATTGGGATGCTTTTATGGCTTCTTTTTTACCAGGAATGGCCGGTGAAGGAGTTGCAGATGTGGTGTTTGGTGAGGCTCAACCGATTGGAAAGTTAAACTTTACATGGCCTATTTCTTCTGATGGAGAGGAAGTGTTGTTTGCTCAAGGAAGTGGTTTGAGCTTTGACTGAAAACTAAAATTTCAGAAATCGTAAAATAATTCCTTGAAAAAAATACCAGCTAAGGCAATATCGGCAAAGAAAAAGCATCCCTAATTCTGATGCTTTTTTATGGGCCCACCAGGGTTAGAAACTTGGACCACCTAATTATGAGTCAGGTTCCCAAGCAAATGATTTCCAGTCTAATCAATTAGCTCCTAAAGCTTTTATTCTAATATATAGGCTCTTTGAACAGGCCAGTTATCTTCATATCCTTTTACCCATCTGTGAGTGGCCAATTCTTCTTGCGTTGAGAGACATTCGTTTAATTGAGATTTTATTAGAGCTTCATCCATATCTTGACCTATAAAAACTATCTCATTTTTTCTATCACCGTAAGTAACATCCCAGTCTTTTTCTATTTCATCTTGATTATTAATAAAAACCGAATTATTAAACCTTTCGCTAAATGACATACTCGCCCACCAAACACCCGCACTATCTGTTCTCAAAGAGCCGCCTGCTTGACCCC
This sequence comes from uncultured Cryomorphaceae bacterium, assembly GCA_902614915.1. Taxonomy (GTDB): domain Bacteria; phylum Bacteroidota; class Bacteroidia; order Flavobacteriales; family Schleiferiaceae; genus UBA10364. The sequence goes on along the minus strand of CACMMX010000037.1, from coordinate 1,911 downwards.
AAATAAGGGCTTGTCCTGGCCGCGAGGCTATCCAAAACAACCCTTTGCTTCTAATAATATTCATTGGAAATTTATTCTGGACAAAATCCCTAAACCTAACTGGGTCAAAAGGAATTTTGCAACGATACACAAAGGAACCAATACCATATTCTTCTGTTTCTGGCTTATGTTCTTTTTTATTAAGCTCTTCTATCCAGCCTGCACTTTGTTCTGCCTGTTCAAAATCAAACAAATTAGTATTCAGTATTTCCTTTGGATCGACTTTGCTAAATGATGATTCGATAAGCTTTGCAGATGGATTCAACTTTTTAATAGCAGCTTTCAAAAGTCCAAGGTCATCTAAAGTTACCAAATCGGTTTTGTTAAGTACTATGACATTTGCAAATTCAATTTGGTCCGTTAATAAATTTACAATGGTTCTAAAGTCATTTTCAATATTGGTCAGTTCTCTATCAATTAAAGTTTCTGGGCTTCCAAAATCTTTTAAAAAATTAAAAGCATCCACGACAGTAACCATAGTATCAACATAACTAAAACGAGATAAATCGATGTTACTTTCTTCATCAACAAAAGAGAAGGTTTGCGCTACGGGAATAGGCTCGCTGATACCTGTACTTTCGATCAGTAAATAATCAAACTTGTTTTCTTTTGCCAATCTTTCTACTTCTACCATCAAATCCTCACGAAGAGTACAACAGATGCAACCATTACTCATTTCAACAAGCTTTTCCTCTGTCCGTGAAAGAGTATTTTCACTCTTAACTAAATCAGCATCAACATTAACCTCACTCATATCATTTACAATTACGGCTACTTTTAATCCTTCTTTATTGTGCAAAATATGATTGAGCAGAGTTGTTTTTCCTGCTCCCAAAAATCCACTTAAAACGGTTACAGGTAGTTTCTTAGTCATACCTCATTTCTGATTTAATATTGCTGCCATAAAAATAACTTAAAAAAATCTCTAAATGCAACTAAGTTGCATTTAGAGATTTATAAAACACAAAATCATCGACACATTGAATAAAAAGCAATCAACTCAAAATTTATTGGCTTGAAGAGTAGGCAATGGTATTTATGGTGCCATACATGAAGAAGGGACAGACCTTTATCAGAATGTCATCTTATCGATAAACAGAGATGCAAAGAATCTTCTAGACAACCTAACTATAGAAATAATAGACACTTGCTCTCCCTAAGGGCAAGTACCCCAAACTGGACGGTTTGCAGGAGTCAAAGCGCTGTTGTCTGAAAATCCTAGAGGAATTGAACCAAACTGAGAAACACACCACTGAGTCAAATCTTGATCAAAAGAGGTCGCATCAAGAAACATTTCGTCCATCCAACTTACGTTACTTACATTCCATTCACCTATATTCTGATTAAAAGCTGTTGCTCCGGAGAACATCTCTTCCATATCTTCTACATTTCCCACATTCCAATTTCCAATGTCTTGATTAAAAGCCTCTGCCCCATAAAACATACCATACATATCTTCTACATTTCCCACATCCCAGTTTCCGATATTTTGGTTAAAAGAGGTAGCTTCATTGAACATAGCGTACATATACTTTACATTTCTAACGTCCCAATTCCCAATATCTTGATTGAAAGATATGGCATCAGAGAACATCCCTTCCATGTTAGTTACATTGCTAACGTCCCAACTACTTATATCTTGGTTGATGAATCTTCACCCGTGAATAGATAACTCATATCCTCGATCTTCGATGTACAGAAACGATTTAAAATATTACAGTCGTTAATAGCATCTATTAACATATTTAAATTTACAACTTCATATAAATTTCCCCGGATAATAAAGGTTTCCCCAACGCTGTAATTATCGCATTCCAAGCAACCCTTATTGTCAAATTTGGCTCCAAAGGGATTATCTGAATTGGCACATCC
>CACMMX010000036.1 GCA_902614915.1 uncultured Cryomorphaceae bacterium | reverse complement strand
CTCGTTTAATTGGCGACTACGTCTGATTAAACAAGCTGGGCAAATATACATTCAATTGATCTCATTATGGCAGTAAAAGTTCAAACTGTCACAAAGATTTAATCTGATTTTTTTGGTGGGGTTATTTAGCAAACAACTTCGGAGCAAGAAAGAAAATTGCTGTTACATGTGATTTATACCACCCCTTAAATAAACTGAGTAGAATAATGCATACCCATAGTAGACAAGGTGTTAAATATCTTATTAACAGGGTTTTATAATCACCTTTCAGTTATAAACAGTTATAAACATCCCTAGATTTCTTGCTCAGAAAGCTGTAACTTTGCTAGAGAGAAAGTGGTTCTCAGTTTCGCCAACGTACGATCTCCCTAATGCGCAGGCGGCCCCCTCCAAGTCGCCGCCAAGCGCATCGTCAGAAACGGCCTTATTATATCTTAAGAACCTCATGCGGCCTCTGAACACGACTTATCTGTTCTTTAAGTGATTTTTCACAGTTACCCTGAATATGGGAAAGCTATGTTTTAAAGAGTCTCATTCTGTCTGCACTACAAGCAACAGCTAACTTTTATTGCTGTCATCATCAGGCGATAGCGTTTTCATTAACGCGACTGATGATATTGATAATCTTGGAAACATCACCTTCATTACTGAACATACCCCAAATTCCATCATCATATTGTTGGTTAAATGGCGGTTGGTCAAACAATGCAGCTTTTTCTACAGTACCGTTGACAGACATGTATTCTATAATTGTGCGAACAAAAGTCATCTGGTTTGCTGTTAAATTTCCTTTTGATAGGAAGTCAGCAAAAGCTTTATTTAATGCTTCTTTTGAGAGCCCTACTATACTTCGGATAAATACTCCTAGCGGCTTTTGACCATAATGCTTAATGAATTCTTCTTTTGATGACGCAGCATCCTCTGTGAACAGCAAATTTTCTAATGCCTCAAGCTCTTTAGCTGTTATTGGCTCATTATTCTGGAGTTTAGCAATAACTAAATGATGCTTGTTCTTTCTGATATATGCCTCAACTCGTTCTTTGTACGGACGAAGTTGAACATACGTGTTTAATGGAGCAAACTCCTTGACACTGTTAACGTCTAGAGTATCTTCAAAATGAGTGTAGACAGGATCTTGACTCACCTTATCTAAATACTTTATAAGCTCCCTTAGAGCACATCTAAGCCTATCTAATGCTTTAACGTTAGCGTTCTCCCAATAGGTTTCATTCTGCACCGACGACAGCAAAGGAAGCTGTTGTGCTACTTGCGGTATACTTTTCTTTTTCTCAAGAGCTTTAGCAATTATAAAGATCTTGGTAGTAAACCTGTTGATATCCCCTCCTGAGAGCAGTGTAATCTGCAGCGCTACAATCATCATATCAAAACGCCTTGCTAACTCATCGTCACCTTCTAGTGGTATGAGATGTGCTAAGTGTGTTTTAATATCTGGAATATCTGTTACCGACATGAGGTTCCAACGTTCCCTTCTGCTAAATTCTACGACGTGCTTTAACTTTGGACGTACTGCATACCTATCATGATCTAATGCAGCTACAGCGCCATGTAATTGATTGATATAAGACTCCCGTAATTCGTGATCATCTGCTGTAGAATCTTCTTTAAAACGTATGAGTTCTGTCACCGTAAGTCTTCCTTCAAACAGCTGAACAGATAATGGTTTGACAGCTGATGTTTGTATCCCGTCAGGATGCTCTTCAAAGAATTCAAAGTTGCTGCAGTAGTCAAAGATTAAGAATTCCTTCTTGTCTTCCCCTGGACCAAATATATCAGGTGACAGACGTGTGCCTCTACCAATCATTTGCCAAAACTTAGCAGAACTACGTATAGGTTTAAAGAATACCAGGTTTAACACCTTGGGTGCATCTACACCTGTATCCATCATGTCTACACTTACTGCTATCTGGGGGTATTGGTCGTTTACTACATCAGTAAAGCGTTCTAGTATGTCTTGCGCCTTACTTTCATAATTGTCTATTACACGTAAGAAGTCGCCTCCATACTCGGGATAGTTCTTGTTGAACCGCTGTTCTATGAATACAGCATGGTCATGATTGCGTGCAAAGATGATGGTCTTACCCAATACATCTCCACCTTTAACCTTGATACCTTCTTCAAAAAGGTATGCCAGTACTTTGTCTACAGTGTCGGTATTAAATAACCACTTATTGACATTACTCCCACCTATTTCTTCTGGTGCTTCTCCAGCTGTAGGATCCCCAAACTTTTCTTCGTATTCTTTCTTTTCCCTTTCTGATAATTCCTCATATTTCACTCCTTCCAGCTGAAACTTTATAGGAACAGAAATACTTCTAGGCGGCACCAAGAATTCGTCTTCTACAGCTTGATTTAACTCATAAGCATACGTAGGATTGTCATCCTCAATACCAAACAGAGAATACGTGTTGTGGTCTATGTCTTTTTTAGGTGTAGCCGTTAAACCTAGTAGTAAAGCATCAAAGTACTCAAATATGCTCCTGTACTTCTGGTATATAGAACGGTGTGCCTCATCTACTATGATTAAGTCAAAGTGACCTACACCATAGTAACGCTCATCTCCACTTTTAACAGCATCTATCTTATTCATCATCGTTGGATAGGTGCTAAAGACTAAGCGTGTGTTGTTGTCTTCCTTTTCTTTGGTGAGGTCTATGGAACTAAGCTCAGGAAGGTGTTCATTGAAAGCCTTCTTAGCTTGTGTAACTAGTGCATTTCTATCGGCTAAAAACAGGATGCGTTTAGCCCAATTGGTCTTGGATAGCATCTCCACTATAGCAGCAGCTGTTCTGGTCTTGCCACTACCTGTAGCCATGACTAAGAGTGCCTCCCTATGTGTTCCTCTTAATTGCCCGTTTAGCGTATTACAGTAGTTTTCACCAATACGTTTAATAGCTTCTAACTGATAGTACCTTCCTGCAATGTCTTTATTAACTGTGTAATTGCGTAAGTCTAATCTGCTTCGTCTCCTATCTATTAGTAGCTGCAGTTCATCTTGAGTGTAGAAGCCTTGTACTGGACGTTCTGGATAAAACAGCTCATCCCATAGGTAGGTTTCAAAACCGTTGCTGTAGAATAGTATGGGACGTTGTCCATACATGGTTTGTAAGCAGTCTGCATAGAGCTTAGCTTGCTGCTTTCCTGCTGACGGAGTTACTAGCGTCTTCTTAGCTTCTACAACAGCTAATGGTTTACCGTCTTTACCCCACAGCACATAATCTACTTTCCCTTTACCAGATGGATTGGTAGAAAGAGGCATGCCTTGTACTTCAAATTCCAGCTCTCTGCCTTCAGTTAAGTTATCCCAGCCTGCTTCTTTAAGCAGTACGTCTATAAAGAGCTTCCGTGTTTTAGCTTCTGATATTAGCTCTGGTATATCTACAGCAGTGCTTTGTTCTCTTTCTTCCCTGCGAACTGTAACTTCTTTACGCTGGTCTTTAATCCTCTGCTGTAATTCTTCGTTTTGCTGCAGTAAAGCTTCTAGCTGACGTGCTAAGTCTTTCTGATCATTACTTTTCTTTTCAACCAATTCTTCCAGCTGCTGCAACTGAAGTAAAGATTCTTGCTGCGCATTACCGTCTGGAATATGGTCTGCTGAAAACTTAGGTACAATAATCTTCTCTTCGCTGTAATACACAGCTATAAAGCTTAAGAAGCGGAAGAGATACTGCAGTGCTGTTAATGAGTTGTCCGTAGAGGTGCTTTTACCATGAGCTGCATTATTACCTAGCTTACGAATAAGGTTCAATTCATTAAACATGGTGGGTTTAATGATGTCCTTAAAACCTCTGTGGTGTAATAGACTGCTTAGATTCTTATCGTATGGATATTCCAAGTCATAGTCATTCTGGTACAACCAATGAATACCTTGCTCCATAGCTGAACGACACAGCATTGTAGCAGCTTTAGGAGAGGTGAGCGTAAGCTTCTCTGCTTCTACAGCATCTTTATAGAGGTCCTGCCATTCGTTGGTATGTAAGAAGCTAAAATTGGTCATTGGTTTGGGTAGGTTTAGCTTGTGAGTTCTCCTTTAAAAGCTCTCTGTAACAAGCTACTAAATAATTCCTCAGCCTTGACAAGAGAAGCTTCTGCTTGTTGCTTTTGATGATTAATGCTCTTTAAATAAAGGTCATAGCTTTCCTGAAGATTAAAAGGAGGAATAGGAATTCTAATTTCTTGAATTTCTTTAAGACTAACATTGGGTTGTGCAGCACCTGCAGCCATTTTAAGTATCTCATCTGATTTGAGCTTTAAAAACTCATGTAAATAAGTTAATGACACATCCTTATTTGACCTTATTAAACCAATTCGTTGATTTAATAATGATGGAAAGTTGTGCGTATACACACCATACTTACCAGTTGTTGCTCCCGATAATGCTATCACAAAGTCATTCTTTTTAAGGATAAAGCTTTTCTTAGATTCAAGAAAAGCTTCAGCTACCCTAATGGTGTCTTTAATTTCAACAGGACCGTTATTAAAATTGCTCATTCTGATCAATGGTACACCGTTATCAAGGTAATCTGTACTTTTAAAAGCATAGCCATTTTTAGCTTCAGTAATATCTTTTATTAATTTCTCTTCCCACCCCATTGGATTAGTAACAGGATCCCCAAACATGTCTAGAAACAGACTTTGTGTAAGCTGGTCATACTTGTCAATGAGTGCTTTGGTCTTCTGCCTGTACTCATCAGCAGCATCTAGAATAGCAGCTATCTTCTTCTGCTCTTCTAGTGGGGGGAGGGGGACTTTAACTTTTTTTAAATTCTGTCGTGTTATCTGTGGTTGGGCAGATCCAGATATGACGTCATTTAACCCCCGGTGACTTAAGTAATAGCTTAAATAGTTTAAGTCACTCTTAGGACTTAAATTATCCAAAGCCATGGCATTACCATTTACATATGACCTTGGAACACAAACATTAATAGTCCCACAAGTAGCCCCACGGCATGTTATTAAAATCGTAGGGTCTTCGTGAGTATATTCATTGAAGTATCCTATAACTCCATTTGCACCATAAACAGGATATCCTTCAGTTTTAAGGTTCTTTGTTGAAATTGTTTTCCATTGTTTAGGACGACAAATATCTGTGAGTAAAACTAGCCTCATCCCAACAACTCTTTAAGTGTGTTAAGTGCTGCTGTTCTTTCAGCGTCTAGCTCTTGAATCTGAGAGATGATGTCTTCTGGAGCGTCATACTCTACTTCTTCATAAACTATCTCTTTATACCTGTTGATGCTTAGGTCCCAATCATTTTCTTTAATCTCATCAAAGGGAACCAAGAAGCTCTTTTCTGTTCTAGCTCTATCAGCTTCATCGGCTACATTCTTCCATCTTTCTAGAAGGTCTGGGATGTCATTGTCCATAATCTCATTTCTTTTGTCATCCAGACTATACCCGTCAGCTTCCATATCATAGAACCAAACCTTATCAGTACCACCAGTACCTGTCTTGGTGAAATACAACACTGCTGTACTTACTCCCGCATACGGCTTAAACACACCACTAGGCATACTAATAACAGCATCTAGCTTGTGGTTCTTAATGATCTCCTCTCTAATCTGTTTGTGTGCATTAGAAGAACCAAAGAGTACACCATCTGGTACAATAACTGCACATCTACCACCTGGTTGAAGCATGCGAAGGATAAGCCCCAAGAAGAGTAATTCTGTCTTTTTACTTTTAACGGTTTTTAATACAGAATTTTCCACCGCATCATAGTCTAAACTCCCTTTAAATGGTGGGTTAGCTAGAATTAATGAATACCTACTCACCAAATGTCCTGCACTTTCACTTAAGGCATCATTTTTAAGAAGATTAGGATTCTCAATACCATGAAGCTGTAGGTTCATAGCACCAATACGTGCCATGGTTTCATCCAGCTCTACGCCGTTAAACATTTCACTGTTAAAATGGTCTCTAAAGTCTTTGTCTAAGAACCAGTCTTCATGATGCTCTCTGTAGTATTCTCCAGCTGTTACTAAGAAGCCTGCCGAACCAGCAGAAGGGTCACAAATGATTTCTTCTTTACCAGGTTGAGCCATCTCTACCATCATCTTAATGATATGACGTGGTGTTCTAAACTGACCGTTGGTACCAGCAGACGCAATCTTACCCAGCATGTATTCATATAAGTCTCCTTTAGTATCTCTGTCTTCCATATTGATACCGTCAATCATCTGAACTACTTGGTCCAATAATCTAGGTGTAGGAATCATAAAGGTTGCCTTAGACATGAATTGTGCATATACACCACCAGCGTCACCTACTTGCTTCATGTGGTCAAAGACACTGAGTCCGGTAGCTACTGGTGTAGTAAAATGAGCAAACATGCTCTCTGGATCCATATTCTTAAATGAAGACCAGCGCAATACTTTCTGCTCATCTGTGTAAATGGCTTTAGAAACTGTACCACCAATCATAGCAGCTTTGCGTTCCTCACGCAGTTGTGTTTCATCCAAGCGTTTGATGAACAGTAAGTAGGTAAACTGCTCAATAACAGATATGGGGTTAGAGATACCTCCCGTCCAGAAGGCTTCCCATACTTTGTCTACTTGTGATTTTAATTCTCCTGTGATCATATTGGTTTTTTGATTGACCTAAAAATAGGTGGATGTTTATAACCACCGTGATATTAATAGATGTTTCTTAATTTATAGGCATTAAGTTAAAATTTCAATGGAAGAAGGAATAGTATACGTTTTAAAAAACCCAGCTTTCCCAAGCCTGGTGAAAATTGGTATAACAACAAGAAGTGAGGTTCAGATTAGAATGTCTGAGCTTTACACTACAGGTGTCCCCCTTCCCTTTGAATGCGCCTATGCAGGTAAGGTTGATAACGTGAAAAAAGTAGAAGCTGCTTTACATCAAGCTTTTTCAAATTCTAGAATAAACCCTTCAAGAGAGTTTTTTGAATTAGACGAGTCTCAAGCCATCGCAATATTACAGTTGATTACCAACGAAGACGTTACACCAATCGTCAGCGATGAATTAGAAAAGGTAGATGAAGTCTCCAAGGTTGCTGGCAAGAAGTATCAAAATAAGCGCAGACCACCTCTCAATTTCATTGAAATGGGCTTTTCTATTGGAGATGAATTGAAAACAGCTGATGGAGGGTTTAGCTGTTTCATTGCCGAAGAGAAAAAAGTAAAGTTCAATGATGAGATTATGTCACTTACGCGCTGCACTCGGACGATAAAAGAATTAGAGTACAATATTCAACCAACCCCTCATTGGTACTTTAATGGGAAGTCATTAACCGATATTTACGACGAAACATACAATTTTGAAGACTGATGACATTATTGAGATGCACAGTTGTTTGCACTTACCTTTTCCTGTTGAATAGCTGTTCACAGCAAGAATCTATTCAATCTAAGAAGACGAATAGATTTCAGAATGACTCCATAGTCTCTGGTTTACTCTTTAATGTTGGTGTTAATGGGACCGATACTGTGGAAGAAGGTGATTGGGAAGGATATTTTAAGTTCATAGAAGAAAGAGGCGACACTATTATTTACGACGCTTCATGGCTGTTTAATAGAATTCTTTTTGAAAACTGCATAGCTGGAACTGATCTATCTATGTCTGATTACAAGGATTTAAACATCCATCTGTTAGAAGTGAACGATACAATTGAATTTGAAATGAAAGATTTAGAGTGCATGAACACATTAACCATAAATACCTTTTGGAAAGCAGAAACGCTCATTTACAGAATGGAAACTCATAAAGATGAAATAACTAATTACAATATTGGTAAATGGTTGATCAACTCATCTCCATTACATAATTAAAGACATCAAGCAATATCAACTATGAAAAATATTCTTCAAATATCATATCTAGTCGTGCTTCTCCTTGGAAATTTATCCTGCCTTAAAGCTCAAAATAGGGAAGACTATTTAGCCGCTAGTATTTGCAACGAGTTAAAAGGATTTGCTACTTCTTCTCAAGCACAGGTAGCTTTAAATGATATAACCGGGGTTATTGGTATTAAAACAAACTTTGTTTTAAGGCCATGTTCTTCTATTTCAAATGCGCTAGCAGTTACAATTGCAGGTGATAGGGTGATTCTTTACGACCCCCGTTTTATGGAAACTATATCTAAGGGAAACTCCTGGGCCGAACTATTCATTTTGGCACATGAAGTCGGTCATCACTTAAATGGTCATACTATTGACTTAGTTGCGCGATCTAACAGCAATATTGAGCCTAAAGACCTTGCGATTCAACGATCTCAAGAACTAGAGGCAGATGAATTCGCTGGCTTCATCTTGGCAAAGCTGGGTGCAACAATGGACCAAGCTCTCTTAGCTCTTGGAAATTTACCAGACCTTAATGATAGTGAAGCTTATTCTACACACCCAGTCAAAAACAAAAGGATTAAAGCTGTCAAAGACGGTTACTCCCGGGGAAACGAATCAAAAAAAACAATAACCAATAATTCAAATAAAACGAAGGTCACAACAAATACACAAGAATTAGTTTCAGATCGGTCCAAGTTCATTGACGCACTTGAAAAAGCGAAAAATCTACAAGAGCAATTAGATATTTATAAATCATTCGCTGACTACTATTTGTTGTTAGGCAATTATCGGGCTGCCTCTAAATATCTCTCCGATATGTATTATAAAAAAAATCTGAATGACGGTTGGAGCGAAGATATAGAAGACGGATTAGGCTTTGCCTTAGAGTTAGACTCCGTAAATATGGGCGCGTATCTAATGCTTGGGGATCACTACTTTGATCAAGCCTTTGAACAAAGGCCAAACGACAGTATAGCCTTAGAGAAATCCGTGACTTATTATCGGAAAGGTTATCAAAAGGATACAACATGTTTAGATTGCCTGTACGGTATAAAATATGTTTTGAACAGAAGAGATGAATTTATGGGGCTTTATCGGGTTTCTGACTTTTTAATAACGGGTTGGGAAATAGAAGATGCTGAAAACTACTTTTACCGCGGCAAGGCACTCTATTACATGGGTTATAATGAGTATGCCGAGAAAGATTTAAAACAATCAATACTTCTTGACGAAGAAAAGAACTATTGGCCTAATTATCTTTTCTTAGGTTGGATTTATGAGTCACAGAATAAGGAAGATCTTTCTCAGTATATGTTCAAAGCAGGTTCTGAAAATGGTTGTGAAAAATGTAAGGAATTTCTGAAATGATTGTTACAACTCTGGCAAATCTTCAACATCCAACTGCTTCACCTCTAATCCTCGCAGGTAGGTTAGAGATACTTTGAGGTCACTGTGACCCATTACCTGTTGTAGCTTTTGGAGAGAGCCAGTTTTTTCAAATACTTTGATGGCCCCTGTGTGTCTCCAGCTATATAGAGTTTGCTGTTTATTAAGAAGAGCAGATTTGACTTTGTACTTGCTCCATAGCCCTTTGAAGTAATCGTCATGATGTATATGCAAAGAGCATGAAAACAGATTAAACTCTCTATTTAGCGCCTTTTGAAATCTTTCACTAACAGCTAAACGAACCACATCTGGAACTGGAAGAATTCTATTTCTTTTTGACTTAACTCTTTGTCCGCTGAGGCTTAACTGCGTAAAATCTTCATTGAAATCGCTGAACGATAAACATCTTATCTCCCTGTGAGGCCTAAGGAGCATTGTATACGTCATTAAACAGCAGAGGTAAAGATTATCATTGAAGGCTTTGATTTCTTCTAATAAACCAGGAACATCAGCTATAGGCTTGTGGAGCTCTTGAGCTCTCTTGGGCAGCTTAATACTTCTAAGGTTAATCACAATGCCCAAAGACTCTAATTCATCCTTTAGCAATGCAGATATGTTCCTTTTGAGATTGGCTTTACTGGCCGGTGTGACAGCTGATTTAAAAATAAAATCTGCAATGATATCTGTATTTATTGAAGACGCTAATTCACTCTTGATACCCTCTTTTTCAATGTAGCTGTTCCATAATCTTACAGTTCTTTTTAGATCATTCTTATAAGGTTTAGAATAATCTAGACTTAGTTTTCTTTGGAGCACTTTTGATGCAATCTCTGAAACGTTCAATTGCTTTTTGGCTTTCGCCTTTCTAACCTCTGGAACCCATCCCTTACGAACAGCAAGCGTAAAAGCTACTAGCAAGACCTGAGCTTCTTTCGTTCTTTGTTCAATGGGTAAGTGATTTGGATAGATATCCTGATTGATAATCTTCCCATTGTTGAAACGGTATCTCTTTCCTTGATACCACAGATAAATGTAATGAGTCCCGGAATTGAGTACTCCGAGTTTTGGATCCAGTTCTTTTTTGACTTTCATAAAGTGACTCTTTATGACACAGTCTCCAGAAAACGAGTTAAGAACTTGATAATCAGTTAGCTTATAACCTGCGACCACCTGATTATGAGTCAGGTGCTCTAGCCAGCTGCTCACCAGTCTAAACGACTGGCTCACAATGCTTTCACAAAAGCATTGGGCTAAACACAACTTGCGAAGTGTCACAATAAGTGACACAATGCGTACTAAACAAGAGTTGTTTCCTCAAGTAACTAAGAAGAATAAGGCTGATTACATAGTCTCTTTTTGGATTGATAATAAGAGATATAGGTATAGTAATGGTTTGCCTATTGGTCTTGATCTAAGCCCTAACCTCTATCCTCCCCTTGAACGCTATAGACAAGCAGAGATATTATGTTCTGCGTTTACCCTTGCAATAAGAAATGGTTGGCGACCATCCGTATTGCAAGAGCAAGTCACTACGATTAATTCTATTGCTAAAAAGACCTTAAGAAGAAAGCTATTGTGTGATTATTCACATACCTATAAAAGGGACTTAATCTATACGGAAAGTAAATGGTCTGAATATCTTAAAAAAGTTAATCTGACTCAGAAGCCTATTAAGCAGTTAAGTGTTGATGTAATTAAGGACTTTGTTTATGAGTGTTCGCCTTCCTCCTCGAGTATGGCGAACCTCAAGAGAAACATATCATCTCTTCTAAGAGATGAATTGGAGGCTAACGGCGTAGTACTAAACTTTAGTAAAATAAAGCTCCCTAAATCACCTCAACGCCTTCACAAGCCACTTACTGATATACGCCCTATAATGGGCGATATCAGACAGTTTAATGATAATCTATTCTTGTGTTGTTTAATGACCTATACAATGCTCCTAAGGCCTCACAGAGAAGTGCGATGTTTGTCTTTTGGAGACTTCAATAGCGATTTCTCACAAGTAAGCCTGAGTGGCTCGAAAGTAAAGTCAAAAAGAAACAGAATTCTACCCGTACCGAAGGGGGTTAGAAGCGAAATAATTAAACGATATCAAGGGGTTAGAAGTAACAATGTATTTACGCTTGACGACTACTGCTTTAATAGAGAT
>CACMMX010000035.1 GCA_902614915.1 uncultured Cryomorphaceae bacterium | reverse complement strand
TGCAAAATTGGTCCAACCATGTTAAAAGTTTTGGTCTAGGAAAGTATCTAGGAAATGATTTACCTACGGGGAAAAAAGGGCTTGTGCCTGATGCATCTTTCTACGATAACTTTTTAGGCTATACCACATGGAAGGGAGCTACATCAATAAGCAATGGTATTGGGCAAGGAGAATTACTCGCTACACCAATTCAATTAGCCAATATGACGGCTGCTATTGCAAATCACGGATACTATTACACGCCTCATATTGTAAAACATATAGAAGGAAGTAAGTTAGATAGTGCATTTACTATTCCTAAATACACAACCATAGAAAGTAAACATTTTGAGACTGTCATTGATGGAATGCTTGATGTATTTGAAACAGGTACGGCTAGGTCCATGAAATTGGAAAACATAATTCAATGCGGAAAAACTGGTACAGCACAGAATCCGCACGGTCAGGATCATAGTATTTTTGTGAGTTTCGCCCCTAAAAAGAATCCGGAAATTGCCATCGCTGTGATTATTGAGAATGGATATTGGGGATCTAGATGGGCAGCACCTATTTCAAGTTTAATGACCGAATTATACCTCACGGATACTATAACAAGAAAAAATATAGAAGAACAAATGTTAAATGGTCACCTACACGACGAATACCGCGCCCAACATCTAAGAGTTTATGGTGAAGACAGCACCTATCTAGCGAATTTCTAATGGCCTATTTAAGCAATAACAGAAGTCGCGTAGGATTTGATTGGTTGTTGGTTAGTTTATACTTTTTATTGTGTATATGGGGATGGATTAGTATTTATGCCGCAGTTTATAATGAAGAATCTACTAGTATTTTCTCTTTAAATGAAGAATACGGTAAGCAAGGTTTTTTCATTTTAGGTGGTCTGGTAATCATCTTCTTTACCATGATTACCAATTATCGGATTTGGACAAATTTTGCTCCCTTGTGGTATGCGCTGAGTATACTGCTGCTATTACTGGTACTTATAATTGGTAAAAAAGTAGGAGGAGCAAGAAGTTGGTTTGGTCTAGGGGGTTTCAGTCTTCAACCTTCGGAAGTTGGGAAATTTGCGACAGCTCTAATGCTTGCCTTTTATGCAGGCCTCCCAAGAAAAACAATGAAAAACTGGCGGGATAGAGCTGTTGGTTTTCTGATTCTTGGTACACCAGGCGTGTTGATTGCATTGCAGCCAGATATGGGAAGCACTCTAGTCTATTTAAGTTTGGTATTTGTCGTTTATAGAGCTGGGATGCCCGGCTATTACATAGGAATAGTATTAGGTTGCGTTGTACTTGCAATTGGCGGACTTATTCTACCTCTTAGTACCTCTCTAATCATTTTGGCCGGGTTGGCAATTATGACCTTCTTTTTGTTGCCAAAACATATCAAGTACATCTTGTATAATCTATTTTTTACCAGCGTCTCCTCGGCAATTCTTTATGGAGTTGGATTCATTATGGAAAGAATATTGGCACCGCATCAGCAAATCCGTATTAAAGTATTACTTGGCCTTGAAGACGATCCTTCTGGAGCAGGTTATAACACCTTACAATCTCTAATAGCTATAGGTTCTGGGGGCTGGACTGGCAAGGGATTTTTAAATGGTACGCAAACCAAGTTGGACTTTGTACCTGCACAAAGCACCGACTATATCTTTTGTACTGTAGGTGAAGAATGGGGTTTTATGGGCACCTTTCTTTTAATGGTTGCCTTTGCCCTCTTAATTGGTCGGATCATCTGGTTAGCAGAACGCCAAAAGGATAATTTTAGTCGGTATTATGGTTACGGAGTTGCAAGTATATTTTTCACCCACTGGGTAATTAATATAGGAATGACTATTGGATTATTTCCAACAGTAGGTATTCCACTTCCTTTCTTTAGTTACGGAGGGTCCTCTCTTTGGGGCTTCACTATACTACTATTTGTTTTCATAAAGCTAGATGGAGAACGCCAGAATCGACTATCCTAATAACCTTAAAACTTGAACCTTTTTAGAAATAATAAACCCTGGAAAGGCAAGCTTTTCCAGGGTTTATTTATTATTAAGCTGTGTTCCTAGAACATCATCCAGCGCTTATCATCAATGTCCGCTTTATCTTGCAAAGCCTTAAAAGCTTGAGCACTGACAAGATTACGTAAGCTCTGTTGAGTAGTACGTGCTTGGTTTGCAAAATCCACCCCCTGTGCAAGTTTAGCTTCTTGCGTAATCACCACGAAAGCACCGTTTTCTCCTAAGAGAACCGAACTCATTTGACCCGAATTTAATCCGCATACTTGACCAACCACTTTTGCTTCGTTTCCTATACCTGCAATGTTGATTTGATTCAATTTGAAATTCAATGACCTTACCTCCTTTGCAGCAGCGTCTGCAACCTCTTGAATGTTGCTAGCTCCGGAAAGCGCAATCTTTAACTGTTCTGCTACAATAGCTTTTTTTGCTTCTTTTTTGGCACCCTCCATACACTGAGTAGAAACAGACGCGTAAGGTATTGTACCTTCTTCTAATTTATCCGTTAGAATAACAACCACATAACCTTTCCCTTCGTTTTCTAATAGACCTATATTTCCAATTTCACGATTTTCTTCCCAAGCCCAGCGGACTATACGACGCGAAGCTCCTAAACCAGGAATGGATTCATCAAATTGACCTAGGTTTCTTGCAATCCGCAAAGACAATTCGGCTTCAGATGCGAGTGCCCTGTAATCATCTGATGCCTGTGCTCCAGCCGCATAAGAAGATGCTCTTCCATATAGCGTTTGAATAGTTTCTTCTGAAGGAAGGATTTTTTTAGTAACTCGACCTACTTTGTAGGCTATATTCTCGCCTTCTTGGTTATTTATTTCGATAATGTGGAAACCAAATTGTGTAGTTACTAAGCCAATGTCCCCTTCTTTACTGTAAAAACAAAAATTTTCAAAAGGCTTTGCCATAACGCCTCGCGAGAAATATCCTAAGTCACCACCTTTAGCCTTGGCTGTTATATCTGAAGAAAATAGATTACTTACAGATTCGAACTCATCTCTATTTTCTTTTAAATAAGAAAACAAGCTATCTACCATGGCTTTAGCTTCTATAGGAGTTCTGGTAATACTTGGATCTGCACGTGTTGCACCGGCAAAAGGTATCAGAATATGTCTAGCTTGAACACTGTCTGCCAAGATTTTCTTGTCGACTAATTTGACAACGGTAAAAGCATCACCAAAATCGAGAGGTCCTTTTTGATAACCCACATCTTGACCGTCGACTATTGTATCCAGACCACTTCCCTTAAGTTCATCCACGGTAAAGTATTCTGGAATAAAACGAATATCGCTATGTAAATTCACAAAAATACTATCGTCTTCAGCTGAAAACCATTCCAATGCTAATGACGCTAATTCAGACTGCAATGCATCACGATCTTGTTGTGATGGAGTTAAAGGGAAATTAATAAACTCAATATTTCGTCCGTCCTTTTGTATAAAATCATCTTTATTCTCTTGGTAATATTTTTTTGCATCCGACTCGCTCACTTCAATTTCATTCTCATTAACATCTACATATGGGACATAAACGTATTGAGCTGGATACTGAGCATTGGTTCTAGAAAACTCAGCCTCAATCAGTGAGGAGGGCATAAATATTGCTTTCTCGATGGCGTTATTGAACTTGAATGTATTAGCTTGACTAGCCACGGCATTTTCGAAAGACAACCATTGCCTCCACATTTCAGCGCTCTCCGCATTAACATCCCTATTATCTCTTACCTGAGAGAGATAGCTGGCGAAAATATTTGGGTCAAACTTACCATTATCTGCGGTAAAACTTTGACGTATGTTAGGATTGTTAATGACGTCTAAATAAATCTCTTGTTCGTTGACACTCATACCTGAAGCTGCGAGTTCTTCGTTGAGAATTGCATCTGAAATAAAACTATTCCAAACAAAGTTGGCCAGTTGTATACTACTTGAATTTGCGTATGATTCTGGATTACCTGTTCGAAGTTCTTCAATCTTTTGGTTCATATCATTTCTTAAGAGCTTGACTCCATTGACCGATCCCACAACATTAGGATCACCAAAAAATCTAGACCCCCCTGACTGGAATAGGTCGCCCAACAGGAAAGCCATAAGTGCTACAAAAACTACAACGATTAATAAACCTGAGCGTTGTCTGATGCGTTCAATTGTTGCCATTTATTATGTAATTAATGTGATGAGTTTGCGAATATAAGATATTGAGACCATTAAATGGCCTTAACAACTACCTCTTCAATCCTATTTAAGGTTGTTTTTTCTACTATAAACAAGTATTGTTCACTTCTGATTACTGTTCCTTTGACTGGAATGCTCTCATATAAGTCTAAAATATAACCGCCAAGAGTATTGTAATTATCACTTTCTGGAATAGTCAGATTCCATTTTTCATTTACATCGCTTACTTCTAAACGAGTTGAAAATAACCATTCGTTTGGGCGAATCTCCTTCTCCAATAAAGCCTCTGAATCATGTTCATCCTTTATTTCGCCAAAAATTTCTTCAATGACATCCTCAAGGGTAATCATTCCGCTTGTGCCCCCGTGTTCGTCAAGAACAACGGCGATATTGCGTTTTTCTTTGGTGAATAAATTGAGAATTTCATCAGCTGTCATGCTCTCCGGAATAAAACTTACTGGCCTTAACACACGCTTCAAATTATCTGGCCGTCTGAACAATTCAAACGCGTGGACATAACCAATTATCTTGTCAATATTATCATCATACACGAGTAGTTTAGAATAACCGCTATCTATAAATAGTTCGTGAACTTTAGCTAACTTTGTTTGGACTTCAATACCATCAATTTCGGTTCTAGGAATCATAAATTCTCTAGCCTTTGTCTCTGGAAACTCTAATGCGTTTTTGAAGATTTCTAGTTCGGGATCTATCTCGCCTTCATTATCTGTCGCATTGGGTATACGTTCGCGTACAAAATGATCTAATTCCACACGACCAAAGTCACTACTCTCTTCTTCCACCTCAATCCTGAAAACATAAGTTAAGACCAACTGACTAATACCTAATAGTAGTGCACTTGGCGCTCGAAGAATCCAAAAAATCACATAAGCCGGCACACTTAACACTTTCATTAAACCCTCTGCATTTTGCCTAAAAAGCGTCTTGGGTAAGAATTCTGCAAATACCAAAATTACAGCTGTACTCAGAGAAGTTTCTACTAAAAGGACTAAATATTCTAATGCCGACCACTGAAAAAAGAAGGTTTCTAAAAATTGGTGCATATAATTACCATAAAGAACCAAGGCCACGTTATTTCCAACTAGAATGGCAGCAATAAATCCGGCAGGTCTATCCACTAAATATCCTAAGATCTTCGAATTCCAACCGCCTTTTTGACGTTCAAGCTCTACGTGAAGCCTGTTAATGCTTAGATAAGCCATTTCCAACCCCGAAAAAAGAGCTGAAAACAAAATAGAGACAGAAATAATGGTTAGCGTTAGCACCTATTTGTCCATTTGCTTTAATCGTCCTTTACGTCGCAAAAAATACATAAATACAGCAGCACCTGAGAATAATGAGAATTTGATTGTTCTATTCCAATCACCCCATCCCATGTATACTTCAATGATACTAACCGCTGCAACAGCCAGCCAAAGGAGTTCTACAACACGCATTGCTTTATTCATCATTAATTGTTAATTCACCTTGTACACTAAAAATCTGGTAATTATTAAATTCTTGATCTGCTTCAAAGCCTACACCAGTGATACGTTGGCCGTCAGTCTCAATTTGTACTTTCCGATCAGTGTATAATTTTTCTTCTTTTTTATCCCAAAACAATAATTCTGTAAGCAAGCGATCTCCTTTTCCATTTCTTACGATTACATTCCCACCAATCACCCATAGATCCGTGGATTTCTCTTGACGCGCAGTATCAGCATTTAATACGGTGGAACTTAGCATGCGACCATTATAAAACCGTACGGTCAAACCATTACTAAAAAAGGTATATGGTGGTTTCATATTCCCATAATCTTGCACCAAACCTGTATTAATTTCTAAAACATTTTTGCCGCTATCACTGTATATGATATTTGCGTGCCGCTGCTCATTTAAAGGGTAATATAATATTGGCGTATTAATCGCATCTACCGCTGAAGTTTCATTCTTGCAAGAGCTCGAACTCAGCATCAACAAGCCGAAAGCATATAAATAAGTGGGACAAAGTGTCAATTATTATAATTTTACTGGATATCAAATTTAGGAGAAAAAAAACTCCCCGCAGCCGCGCCGCGGGGAGTAATTAAAATTTATTTGCGTTCAATTAATAAAATTTCACAATAACAGTCTCATTGATCCAGCAACCTATAGAAATTGAATCGCCTTCTTTAAAGCCCAATTGAAAGGCTACACCTTTATCAGGAACAGCACCTTTGTAAATTGAAATTAACTTAGATGCTTTATCCGAGATACTTGGGTCAAGACTGCGCGCATAATTCAATTTATTAATCGCCGCCCAGTATACAGCATTTTTCTCTACCGCATTAGTACCACAATCTCCTGCTGCATCTGCATAAAGAGTTGCCAGGTATAAATATGGATTACCCCAATCTTTACGAAACTGACCCGCTTTTAGACAGTTACTTTTTGCGGAAGAAAGCGCACCCATTTTATTATTCACGTAGGCCAGACCCATGTAATCTTCTGCAGTTTTTCTCAAATCCTCTTCTTGGTCAGCCGCCTCTTGGTAGTACTTTTTAGCCATAGCCCAATCGCTTTTGCGAACGCCCAGTTTTGCCATGGATCTAGCTGCGCTAGCAGAAGGCTCGAGGCTGTATAAGCGTTCAGCAATCAAAAGGAAAACTGGATTATCGGTACAACTTGCAATTTCTCCATTTTCACCTTCTCGGTCTTTCTGGAGCATTTTTGCGGCACGCTTCAGCCATTCAGCATCGTCTTGATTAGCCAAAAACTTTTCCTCATTGTAGATTAAAGCAAGTTTTTCACAAGTCAATAGAGGAGATAAAGCCTTTTCAATGTTGCGTTGGACCTTGTCATAATTTGGAAGGCTCTTTTTAGCTCTATTCAAAGATTTTATTTCTGCAGAAGATAACTCTACTGAATCTGCTTTTAACGTTAAATTGGAAATTTCGTTACTGTAGCCCATTGAATTATATTCCAAGGCTTCAATAGCGTTATTGTAAACAGCGAACAATCGATCTACATCTTTATTGAAATTAAAAAGCTTTATGTTGGTCAAGAAGTAGGCGTTCAATTGAGAAGCAGACATTTCTTTCCCTGCAACAGCATACGCAGCATCAAATAACTTTGAAGCAGTTTCTACGCTGTCCTTATTGTACTTAATGTATTTGGAAGCTTTTTCGGACAGAACATAACCTTCCTTTCCCGGAAAATACTTTAATCGATTGTCATACAGTTCAATCAACAGATTAACGTATTGTTGACGTTCGATTGCATCAGCAGTAGATGAAATTTTTGTCTCAACAATCTTAGGCCCATAGATAAAGGTTGCTTTTTTTGCTCCTGGACAAGTTTCGTAGACCTTATACCACGGGGCAAATGCCGCAGCATAATCCTTACTTTGGTAAAATGAACCAAAAATATTGTAGCTCTCGTAGCATGTAACCGAATCTGCTAACGAATTACCCCAAACACTCTGGGAGTTTGCATTCAGTGTAAAAAACACTGTAGAAAGGAGGAATACCAATCGCTTCATAATTATATCTCTTTATCGATATCTAAATTTCTGGAACCACTTATCGTTTAGCGTGACACCAAGGTTAAAATTCCAATATTCTTCTCGTAGGCTAGCTGAATTTCCATCCCAGCGTTGACCTCTTCCTATACTTATATTCAAAAAGCTTGCCTTTTTTTCACCAGGAGCTAGAGAACGATAAATTACCGGAAAACTAATTCCTGCATTCACCTCCCTTGTGGTGTATCCTACACCGTCCCATTGATATTGCCCAGTTTCCTGAAATGCTCCAATTCTATAACGGGCTAGGACAAAATAATTTCTACTTTTCCCGAGAGAACTAAGTGAATAGGCCGGGACCATCGCTGCCCCAAAACTGATTCTTTTGCTATTGAACACAGTGGGGCCTGGATTAGAACCACCAAAAGGTATAAACGAACGATACTCTTCCCAATGTGTCATATTATAGTCAACCAGAACATCCCAGGCACTTATACTGCTATTAGTGATTGATTTTGAAAACCCTATCCCCATTCCGTAACTAGAAGGAAGTTTAACTTGACCGCGTTCTTCAAGTTTATAAAAAACAGTATCTACAGCAGTCTCTAATACTCCGTTATTGATAAAGGTATATTGAGAGTTGATCTGCCGCGCGTTTAATTCTTGACCTAGAGCATATACTGCGCCAGCCGTAAATCGATATTCAGCCCAATTGAACTTCATCTGAGCGCCAAAGTCGAATGTGAAATCGCTAATACCGGTCTGCTTTGAATTGTTCACGGAGAGAAAGCCTGGATCGGCTATTATAGTCTTGTTACTTTCGTCTATTTCACCAAAAATATATTTTGCATTTACGCCAATTGACAACCATTTAAGTGGTTGTGAAGCCAAGCCAAAATTGAATTTATCGTATCCACCTGATCCACTTGAACGGTATTCAAATAAGCCAAAATCATCTGAAGAATCTGCAATACTAATGTTGTATCCCTTTGCAGCTATGGGTGTAATTACAAAAGAGCCGGCGAAATAGTTGTTAAATTTGAAACCAAAGCCAAAGAAATCGAAATAGGTATTAAAATTTGCTTGGTCGATGTCTTCATCAGTTATTCTATGGCGGAAAGACTTGTGTGCACCACTCATCTCGAGCGTTACAAAATCCAAATTCATATATCCTGCAGGATTGAACATATTGATGGAAAACCTATCTACATTTGCAATCCCCGTACCTCCCATTGCAAGATAATTTGGGGTTACCCCAAAAGAAGTTTCCCCGAATCCATTAATACTCAGTGGACTCACCGAATTTGTTTGACCTAAAAGACAACCTGAGAGCCCAAAGGTCAAAACAAAGATTATGTAAACCAAAGCTTTAAAGCGTGTTGTTTTTAACAAAATAGTCATGAATACGCCTAAGGGCATGAAGTTCATAATTAACGGGTGCAAATATGTAGTTTTTTAGGTGGTTTGACAAACGATTTGAATGACCTCCGCAAATGAATACTTTTTTTAATTCAAACTTTTTGGAATATGCAGTTATCATTGCATCTAATTCCATCTGAGTGGCAATATCTACGCCAGAGTTCAAACTTCCCATTGTAGAGGTTCCCAACAACCCTGAATTTTTTTTATATACCCCTCTAGGTAAATTGGCAGTCATTCGATGCATTGATTCAAAACGCATTTCCCAACCCGGTGAAATAGCACCCCCAAAAAAAACGCCGCTTGAGACAACATTGTAGGTTATGCAAGTTCCCATGGTAAGAAGCAAAAAAGAATCGTTTCCTTCTAAGAAATAAGAATTACATAAACCCCAGCGATCTAATCCCAAGGTTAACATATCTTCATAATTACTTTTTAGAGGCATAGAATCCGTGGGTGAGAGAAGACGAATCGGATTTTTTAATTCGGATAATATTGATCTATTCCCCGTGGCGTAGCCAAAAATCCTTCGATCTGGTTTATCATATAGAAATTCTTTAAACTCCTCTATCGTCAAACGGAGGAATTCGCTACTTTCTGTATCCCAAGCCTTAACTGTGGTATTGCCTAAATCAAATATTATAGGTTGCATACAATTCCATCGAAAGCAATAGTAATTTAATTATTGCATATAAAAATAGTCCACTTTTTTTAGTTTACCCTTTCCAAAATCGGTGAGCCCACTTATATTTGCCACCTTACTAGGGGGTGATGTAGCTCAGTTGGTAGAGCAAAGGACTGAAAATCCTTGTGTCGGCGGTTCGATTCCGTCCATCACCACAACTAAAAAAGCCTCTCAGTTTATTTGTGAGGCTTTTTTCTTTGATTTATCCCAATATTTATCTTTTCTCAACATCCTAGGTAGAACAGATTCCAATATGACATGAGTTATTAAAAAATCTGCACTTCATGTAACGTTTTCATTTTCTTATATTTACATTTAATATACTTCACACCTTTGACAAAACTCCCTCTTACATTCATTTTTCTCCTATCTGGCTTTGTGCTACAAGCCCAAATAGCAGTTAATGAATTGAATTGTGTAAGAGGGTATACAGATGAATTCGGAGATGACGTAGATTGGATAGAAATCCATAACTTCTCCAATGACTCCGTGCTCCTTTCACAGTATTACTTGAGCGATAATCCGGACAACTTAGATAAATGGCAATTCCCAAATACTTATTTAGGCAGTAAAGAAATTTTTACAATTTGTGCTTCAGGTAGAGAAGATATGAGGTTCCCCAACCACTGGGAATCTCTTGTAATAGCTGAAGACATTTGGAAATATTGGTTGGGCAGTGCACCACCTACCTCTAATTGGAACAATTGGAATACACTTGCTTTTAACGATCAAAATTGGGATTCGGGTCAAGGAGGAATTGGGTATGGCGATAACGATGATAATACAATCATTAACGTTACGCCTTCCTTATATCTTAGGAAAGAATTCCAGATTACTGATGTAAATGATATCACGCAACTACTATTTCATGCTGATTATGACGACGGATTCATCGCTTATCTTAATGGAATAGAAATAATGCGATCTGCTAATTTCAATTCCATTAACCCGGGATATGCTGAGTTAACCAATGCGAATCATGAGGCAGTTTTATACAATGGCGGCATTCCCGAGTCTGAGTTCTTCAACTCATATGAGATCTCAGAATTATTAGTTTCAGGGAATAACATTTTAGCTGTCCAGGTTCACAATGCCTCCGCAACTTCTTCGGATATGAGCGGTAATTTTTTCCTTTCCGCAGGGATAGCATCAACAACCTTTCAATATCAACCGCTACCAAGTTGGATTATTCCTCCTACGATAAATGCACATGCCAGTTTTAAACTATCTCACGGTGAGACGATAATTATAAGTGATACCAGTAAAAATATCCTGGACAGTATCTATATTCCGGGGAATATTACGAATTCCATATCATATGGAAGAATTCCTGATGGTTTAGGAAGCTGGTGTTATTTCAATAGTCCTTCACCAAACATATTGAATGATCAGAATTTTTGCTTTTCATCTATAACACAAGAACCTACCACTGATTTTTTCTCAGGCTGGTACCCATATCCTTTTCATGTTAATATCTCCACCGCGCCAAACACCACGACCTATTATACCACTAACGGTGATATTCCCGATACAGATAATCTGGAGGTAAATGGCCAAATCTATATCAACTCTTCCACGGTGTTAAGCCTCAAGTCATTTAGTAACAGTGGTCAGGAGATTCCGAGTAGAGTCGTTGACCGGACATATATAATCAATGAAGAAAACCATAATCTACCTGTTTTTTTCTATCATCACAGATGAAGATAATTTATGGGATTGGGATACTGGTATCTATGTTTCGGGACCAAACGCCGGTACGAGCTATCCCTTTTTTTTGGAAGTAACTTTTGGGAACCGTGGTCAAGAAAGTCCAGAATGGAATTCTTTGATGGCTCCAAGACCAAACGATTTAGT
>CACMMX010000034.1 GCA_902614915.1 uncultured Cryomorphaceae bacterium | reverse complement strand
TACTTGATCAACATAGGAATACGAATAATACAATAGGTGTCTGTTAATGGTGAAATCAGAGGGCATCGAGAAATTATTTGTTACAATATTTATTTAGATAACAAAGAAGTTATATGAACCTTGATTCATTCGAATGAATCCATTTAGTAACGGACACCTATTTGGACACCCAAAACCAAAACCGCAGTTAATACTGGGGTTTTGGTTTAAATGAGTGGGCTATACTGGATTCGAACCAGTGACCTCTGCCCTGTCAAGGCAGCGCTCTAAACCAACTGAGCTAATAGCCCCTAAAAATAAATACGAAGATACAGTCAAATTCTAAGACCTCTACTCTATTATCTAATCGTAGTGCATGATTCACTCAATCCCATAAAACTGTTTTGAAAAACAAGAATATTTTCGCAATTAAATAAGAATGACAAGATTTTACTTATTATTCTTTTTGCTCACAAGCATAGCACCAGATTATTTCCAATTAACATGAAAGGAACGGTTAAATTTTACAATATTGACAAAGGCTTTGGCTTCATTAAGGAAGAAGAAGCAGATAATGAATACCATGTTCACATAAGTGGGCTCAAACATCAAATCTCTCAGGGAGATTCGGTTACCTTTGACCTGCAAGAGGGAGAAAAAGGTATGAGCGCAGTGAACGTAGAGCTTGTGCTTTAACCATTAAAAAAACCCGCGCGAAAGGCACGGGTTTTTGTAGCTCCGAAGGGAATCAAACCCTTATCTCAGGCTCCGGAAACCTGCATTCTATTCATTGAACTACGGAGCCAATGTTTATCCTATAACTGAACCACTTTCTGCGCCATCCTCAGGAGTCATTAGGCGCAGTTTTCCATCAGTATCCTCTGCCATCAATAACATGCCTTGACTAATTACACCACGAATTTTACGAGGAGGTAAATTCATGAGCACCATTACCTGCTTGCCAATCATCTCTTCCGGAGTAAACTGTTGTGCAATACCGCTGACAATAGTGCGCTTATCTAAACCCGTATCTACGGTAAACTTTAATAGTCGGTCCGCTTTTGGAACGCGTTCTGCCTCAAGGATGGTACCTACGCGCAAATCTATTTCCATAAATTGGTCAAAGCTTATGTTTTCCTTTTGTGGGTTGTGTTTTTGATTTTCCAAGTCTTCTTCTTGTTTTTCTTGAATAGTAGATTCCAATTTTGCCCGCTGCTGCTCGACTTGAGCGTCCTCTATTTTTGCGAACAGCAATTCTGATTTACCGAGTTGTGTACCCGCGGCAATAATTATTTCTTTTTCTGTTTCCTCCCAATTTGGCGAGCTTTTTATTGCAAGCATACTATGTAGTTTGGCAGAAGTCCCAGGTAAGAAAGGTTTAAATACAATGCTAAGTGCTGCCGTTATTTGCGTGGCTACATACAATATGGCTCCTGCCCTTTCAGCATCTTGCTTGTACACTTTCCAAGGTTCTTGCTCTTGAAGGTATTTGTTTCCAAGCCGGGCCAAATTCATGGCTTCTCCAATGGCTTCTCTAAACTTGTATTCTTCTAAACTCTTGGCAATGCGACGTCCATATTGAGATATACTAGTTAGAGCTTCACGATCGGCATCCGTCAAAATTCCAGGATTTTGAACTACTCCGTCATAGTACTTATGAGTCAATACCATTACTCTGTTTACAAAGTTCCCAAATCCTGCCACGAGCTCGCTGTTGTTGCGTTGCTGGAAATCGGCCCAAGTAAAATCATTGTCCTTTGTTTCTGGCATGGTAGCCGTCAAAACATAACGCAGCACATCCTGCTGTCCAGGAAAATCTTCCAGATATTCATGAAGCCAAACTGCCCAGTTTTTTGAGGTGCTGAGCTTGCGTCCCTCTAGGTTTAGAAATTCGTTTGCCGGTACCTGCTTAGGCAGAGCATATTCGCCATGCTGCTGCAGCATAGCCGGAAAAATAATGCAATGAAAAACAATGTTGTCTTTACCAATAAAATGCACTATTTCCGCATCATCTCCTTTCCAATAGGCCTCCCAGTCATTTGGCAAGAGTTCTTGAGTTGCGCTGATATATCCAATAGGCGCATCAAACCATACATACATCACTTTACCCTTAGCACCTTCTATGGGCACAGGCACTCCCCAATTCAAATCTCGAGTCATTGCCCTAGGCTTTAGACCATCTCCGGAATTTAGCCAGCTCATGCATTGACCAAGAACATTGGGTTTCCAGTTTTCACGGCTCTCTAAAAAGGTACGCAAATCCGCACTTAACTTGTCCAGTGGTAAGAACCAATTAGTCGTGTTACGTAATTCTGGTTTAGCTCCGCTGAGAGCACTTTTAGGATTTATCAATTCAGTGGGACTAAGAGAAGTGCCACAGTTCTCGCATTGGTCTCCGTAAGCTTCATCGTGTCCACATTTTGGGCAAGTACCTGTTATGTATCTGTCGGCCAAAAACTGACCAGCTTCCGGATCATAATATTGCTCTGTATCCTGTGCTTCAAGAGCTCCCTTCTGGTATAAGTTCATAAAGAACTCTTTGGCATTCTTATGATGCTGCTCACTTGAGGTACGGCTGTAATGATCAAAGCTGATTCCAAATTCCTCAAAAGCGCTTTGCATCATTTTGTTGTAACGATTCACCACTTCTTGAGGAGTAATGCCCTCATTTTTAGCCTTTATAGTAATTGGTACTCCGTGCTCGTCTGAGCCGCATACAAACTTTACATCACGTCCCCGCATTCGCAAGTAGCGCACGTAAATGTCTGACGGCAAATAGCAGCCAGCCAAGTGACCAATATGAATGGGACCATTAGCATACGGTAAAGCCGCCGTTACCATGATTTTTTTGTTTGTACTCATCAAGAATAAGTAGCTTAAAACTGCTGGTACGAAGATAACAAGGTTTTATGTGCTATTTTTCAAGTATGAAACAAAGAATTCCCGCTTTTTTGAAGCCCGGCGATTTGATTGGATTGAGCGCTACAGCTCGATTTGCTACTCAAGAAATAATAGATGTCGCAAAGAAACATATTGAAAAAGCAGGATTTAGAGTACAAATTGAACCAGACATTCTTTTGCGCAAAGGTCAAGTGGCTGGTACAGTAGTTCAACGAATTGAATCATTCAATAGGCTTATACATCATAAAGAGATAAAGGCTATTTGGAATGTACGTGGAGGCTACGGAAGTGCAGATATTGTAGATGCAGTAGATTGGCTGTCTCTTAAAAAACAGCCTAAATGGTTAATCGGTTTCTCTGACTTTACTACTTTTTTACTTCATGCTTATCAGAAAGGCATTCCCGCTATACATGCAGCAATGCCCATCAGCTTTGAAAACACCCACCAAAAGCAAATCAATGATACATTCCAAGTACTTGCTCACGGTCCCAAGTCTTTAATTGTACCCGAAGAAAGTATACCTTTTTCAGGAACCCTACTTGGCGGAAACCTCAGTGTTATTTCGAGTCTTTACGGTACCCCTTCCCTGCCTTCTTTAGAAGGAGCAGTGCTCATCCTTGAAGATTTAGATGAATACCACTACCACCTTGACCGAATGTTATTATCCCTCAAGCGCCAAGGAGCATTTAATGGATTAAAAGGGGTGTTGTTGGGGCAGTTTTCAGACATACATGATCATGATATTCCTTGGGGCGAAGCGGTTGATAAAACGCTTCGAAAGTATTTTGATCAATTACACATTCCCGTGCTCACTAATTTGCCGTTTGGACATACTTTAGAGCAATTCCCATTAGTCATTGGCAGTAATGCTCGTCTTCAGGGTAATCAAATTGATTTTACTCTGTAGTTATTAAATTCTTTTTACCTACAATTCTTGTTCAGAAATTAGCAGTAATAGCCTCTAACTGAAGTAACTTTACTAAAATTATTTCTGCCATGCACAACAGTAGATCACGAAGCAACAGACCACGTAAAGAGAAGTCTAGAAACAACAATAGATTCGCTAGTGGACCTAAGAAAACTTGGGACAGAGAGGATGGCGATGACCGTGCACAACGCAGTGTGCGACCTGCCAAAAAGTTCCGTGGAGTGCGAAGTAAAACAGCTGAACAACTAAGCGGCACGAGTGACAGTGTTCGTCTTAATAAATATTTGTCTAACGCAGGAATTTGTTCGCGCCGCGAGGCGGATGATTTAATTGGCGCCGGTCTTGTTTCTGTAAATAACAAGGTAATAACCTCGATGGGTTACAAGGTGAAGCCCACGGATGTAGTCAAATTCAATGGAACTACTTTGAAGACGGATAAGATGCGTTACGTACTCTTGAACAAGCCTAAAGGTTTTCTTGCTTCTATGGATGACCCAAAAGCACGCAAAACGGTTTTTGAACTTGTAATAAATGCTTGCAACGAAAGAATATACCCAGTAGGTCAGATGGAACGCGGTAGCACTGGCGTTTTACTCTTGACCAATGATGCAGATACGGCAAAGCGATTAACCAAAGGAGTAAATAGTGCCGCCAACATTTATCATATTGTACTTGATAAACCGTTAAGTAAAAAGGAATTAGACACTATTGCAGCCGGAACTGTTTTAGAAGAAGGTCCTGTACCTGTGGAAGAAATTAGTTTTACAGACGATAAAAACAAACGTGAAATAGGGATGCGAATTCATGTCAATAAGCCACGCATTGTTCGACGTCTGTTCGCCCATTATGGATTTGAAGTAGAAAAACTAGACAGGGTTTCTTTCGCAGGATTAACTAAAAAGAGATTAAACAGAGGTCAATATAGACACCTTGATGCGAAAGAGGTTGGCTTCTTAAAAATGCGGTAGTTAAATGCACAAGCCATTAAAAGTTCTTAGTATAGTCTTCGGGCTATGTATTCTTCTTTTGGGAGGGGCGGCTGGATATTTATACACTCAACAAGATGCTATTCTTGCTGGAGGCATAGATACAATCAACGAACAGCTCAAAGCACCTGTTTCCGTAGAACAGGTTGATTTAGATCTTTTAAGAGGATTCCCAAGAGTGCGCATTGCGCTTAACAATGTCAGTATTCAAGATCCGTTACGTAAAGATAAATTCCTGCTTCAAGCCAAATATGTAGGCCTCGGCATGAATATAATTTCCGTCATTTCGGGGAATTATACTATAGAAGAATTGAGCCTTGCAGATGGAAGCCTACTATTATATGACGACGGATTCTTGACTAATTGGGAACTGCTTGAAACGAAGAGCGAAGACGAATCCAAAACTCTAGAATTATCTCTGGTCGAACTAGTACGACTGCAAGTTGAATACAAATCGTCCATAGCAGGAATTGACTATTCCTGCTATGCTAATAGTGCATTATTATCCGGAACTATAAACGACCGTTTAGCTCTGAAAGGACGCGTAGATTTAATCAAAAATTTATTGAATTTAGATGGTGAAACTTGGATAAATGATTTACATCTTAACGGTTCTTTTGCCTTTAATAATGATTATTCCAACTGGAAAATAACCTCTACAGAAATGAAAATTAATGGTCTTTCGCTTTCAGGAGAGTTGCATGATCACGGAGGAAATTTAGATTTAAAGACAGGAAATCTACTTCCACTTTTAACAAGCCTACCACAATTGACTGTAGAAGATATACAGCTGGATGTGTTCAAAAGTGCCGTACAATGGTCTGGAAGCTATGAAAATTGGACGATTCAACTTCAGCCATCAAAAAGTGCCTTTAACTATAGAGGCATCGCGATTTCAGATTTCGCATCAGACATTGACATCAACTGGAGTGATTCGCCCAATATCCAAGTGGAACAAATATCACTAAGGACCGCTACCGGCGAATTGAACGGGAGTGCAGTATTAAATGGTATGAAACCAATGCTTAAGGCTCAACTAGCAGGTGGCTCCAATTTAAGCGAGCTTTTTGCCTTTGTAGAAGTTGAAAATTTAACGAATCCCATGGGCTTTTGGAATGGAAATAATCTAAAGATTAGACAACGTTTTAATTCTTGGGATGAACTTAACCCCATAGGCCAAACTTCCTTTGAAGGCAATCTGCAACTAAAAGAAGTTAGTTTCAAGATGAGTGAAAGTACCATAGAGTTCGAAAAGGTGGAAGCTGATCTCGTCGTAGAACAAAATGACATTAAAGTAGAACGCTGTTTTTTGAAAAGTGGACCCAACAATGCTGTTGTGAGTGGAGTAGTTCAAAACGCTTTAGAAGGTAGACCGCAAGTAATCTTGCGTTTAGAAAGCCCTCACATAGACATTGATCCATTGCTTTTTTGGGAATTTGAGGATGATGAAGGTTCCAAAGATGATTTTGGTTTTGATTTTCAAGCAGATCTTTACGTTGATCAGTTAAATCTTGGAGAGTTCAATGGGAAAGGATTACGCGGCACCGTATATAACCGTAAAACCAATATACTGGGACGAAATATGAGATTAGACGGTTGCGGGGGTACTTTTAGCGGAAACTGGGCGCTTGCTGAAGAGACAGATGGGAGCAGATTTTGGAGTAAAGCCTCTTGTAGCAATATTGAATTAGATGAATTACTTAAAAGTTTTGACAGCTTTGATATTGAAGATTTGGATGAAAGCAATCTTAAGGGAAGCGCAAATGCCACCGCTGAAATGTCTTTCTATTTTGATTCTGAATGGCTGGTGCAATCACAAAAGACTTCAATTGATGTTGATGCAGAGGTTCGCAATGGAGCCCTTCGAAATTATAGCCCACTGCAAGAGTTAAGTTCATTTGTTGATAGAGACGAACTCTCTAGAATTGACTTTCCCTACCTCAAAGGCCCTTTTCGAATTCGTGGAGACACCTTGCTTGTACCGGAAACACAAGTTAATAATAGCGCTATTAATTTTTGGGTAAACGGATGGCAAAACTTAGAAACAGATGATATTGAATACAGTATCCGAATTGGCCTGAAAGATTTAGCGCTTCGAGGGAAAAACTCAAACAGAGACCTTGGCCAATGGGTTGCAGAGGCTGATACAGAGAATCAACCTTATATAAGGCTTCTTGTTGGATGTAATCTAGATGACCCTTGTATTAGCTTGGACAAAAAACAAATTCGCACCTCACTAAAGTCTACCCTTAAGCAAGAGAAAGAAGACTTAAAAACACTCTTTAAACGCGATGAAAAAGAAGACGAACAAAACGACTTAAACAAAGGTGACTTTGAATTACTATGGCCTGAATCAGATAGCCTTAGCATTGATATCAGTTCATAGTCTCAGAAAAAAGATTGTCCAATGTTCCCTGTGCAAGAGGGTGGTAAGAGGCACGAGAGGCCATATAAATTTTCTTAGCCCACTCTTGCCTTTTCTCGTCACCCTCCAACATACTTTGATACATTGGGACTATGAATTTCCTGCGTCCAACACTTCCCAAAAAACTTTCTACTTTTTCAGTATAAACCGCTGAATCATAACCTTCGAAACCTGTTTTCAGAATAGCTGAATACCACGCAGCAATTATTTCAGGATTTGGACTTCCGGTAAATCCGTAATTACCATCAGCCAGCGCATAATGACCTTCAGAGGCGCCTCCAGCCTCTAATCCTTTAATGTACCTTAACCATTCTTGCGTGGTCCACCGAATGGTGGTTTCTTGTGGTAAGTACACCATAGTTTTAACATTTTCTACTTGAGGATCTGCTGAAAGCATCATACGAACCGCATCATCCACAACAGTAAATCGATTGGATACCGGGTAAGGACAATTCACCGGTAAGCCAGTACCATAAATCCACTCCTCTACACCTATGCGACCCCATTGGCCCTGAGTAAGAACCCTCGCTAATTCTTGCAAGAATACTTCCGTAACCATGGTTTTAAACTTGTACTTATCAAAGTAGTATTTTAAAAATTCATCCCACTTTTCTCGGCCCACCGTGTTCTCACACAACTTTAAGAAATGGAAACCCTTATCATAGGCAATTGCGGTTACACCGTCGTCAGGGTTTTTACCTTTCAAATCTTGCTTCAAGCTGGTAGCCGCCGGATTTTCTTCCAACATTACCGCAAGTTCTTTCTGCAGATCGTCATAACTCAAAGCCTCCAGCATATTCGTGAATTCCACGCCGTATAACTTTTCCATGATTCTCATTTCAAAGTATACCGTAAAACCTTCATTAATCCAGAAGTCATTCCATGTAGAATTAGTTACTAGATTACCGCTCCAGCTATGCGCCAACTCATGCGCAATTAGACTCACTAAACTTCGATCTCCTACAATGACTGTTGGGGTTAAAAAGGTTAACCTTGGATTTTCCATTCCTCCAAACGGAAAAGAAGGTGGAAGCACGAGCATATCATACCTACCCCAATAGTAGGGGCCATACATTTCTTCTGCATCAAGAATCATTTTATCAGTTTGAGCAAATTCATAAGCTGCATTTCTTACCATCTCCGGCTCCGCATACACTCCCGCACGATCACCAATTGGAATAAAAGCCAAATCACCTACTCCTAGTGCCAACAGGTAAGAAGGAATGGGTTGAGGCATATTAAATTCATAGATTCCTTGCTCATTTTTCTGTGTAGGATTTGACGCACTCATCAGCGCTAAAGTTTCCTTGGGAACATTTACCGTTGCCTCATAGGTAAACCGCACCCCTGGCCTGTCTTGACAAGGAATCCAAGTACGCGCCAATATCGCCTGACTCTGGGTGAATAAAAATGGTTGTCGTTTTCCTTGAGTCAATTCCGCCGGATACCATTGAAGAGCCTCCGCCTTCGGTGATGTCTTGTATTGAATTCCTATAATCTGGGCTCCTCCAGCGGGAATCACTAGGGCAGAACCCAATAATTCATCATTTCCTTCTATGGACCAGGCCGAAGATTCTCCGTCTACTAAAACCATTTCTATCTCTAAATCTTTCACATCAAACACAACGGTATCCGCATGCTCAGGAGACAATACCCATTCTGCAGTCGCAGAAATAATTTTAGCATCAAAATCTACAGATGCCTCCCAATTCAAATGGGTCACCTTTGCATTTTCCTTCGAATAGCTGTGCGGATCTTCAAAGAGTTCCGCTCGAACAGAGGTGTCTGCTGGTTCAACTACTTTACCTGAAACAGAATTAGGCGAATTTTTCGCAGTTTCTTCATTGCTACATGCAGAGAAAATAAGTGCTAACACTAAAGAGGTAAAGAAGGAAAAACGTACTTTCATTTTTGATTATTCTAATGCAACCAAGTTACCGCAAATGAAACAAAATAGAAGCCTGATGACGCGCCTTATCATATCATCTCTAGCGGTCTTTGTAGCCGGGTGGTTACTACCAGGTGTTCAAATAGATAACTTTACCTCAGCCATAGGCATTGCCATAGTTTTAGCCTTACTGAATTCAACTCTAAAGCCACTATTGATTCTTATTACTATTCCCATAACTATTTTTAGTTTGGGCTTGTTTCTTCTAATTATCAACGCAATAATTATTGGAATTGCAGATCAATGGATCGACGGGCTTCATGTCAAAAGTACACGGACCGCCATCATGTTCAGTTTTTTGATTTCTATCATTAGTTCTTGGATGTACCGTTGGAAGGATTCTCATTAATTTAAGAAGCTTTTACCCAATACATACCCTCGTTAGAAGTATTATGAAGCTGGCCCGACTTCTTGGTGTATCCGATTTTCTGTATCTCAATGTGCTGAAAGCCTGCTTCTTCAAACAAAGAAACTATCTCCTCTCGAGTGAAATAGTGCAGAAATGCGCGATGTTCACCTGCAGTTCTTCTATAAAACACATCCCCTGGTTCGTAGCCCTGAGCCACCAACCTATACTTAGCATGTATTCGCTGAATTTCCTCTCCCCATTCAAAAACGTTTCTAAGACAGAACAAGTCGGCAAAAAATACGCCGCCTGCATTGAGGTGTCTCTTGCATTTTTTCAAAACTTCAATTCGATCTTTACGGCTAGTGAGATGTCCAAAAGCATAGAGGTATGTGATACAATCATAGTTTTGATTAAAGTCAAATTCAATACTCGTGATATCTCCGATCTGTGTCTTTAATCCTCGAGCGTTACTCTCTTGAATCATATTCTCACTAATATCAACTCCGAAAATTTCAAAATTCTTACCTGTTAATTCCCTAATTTCTACAGGTCTTCTACCAGTGCCGCAACACAAGGCCATATAATCTTGAATATCCCGCTTAATGAGCTCAACAGCAATAATTCTATTTACTCCTTCTGTGTATTCTTTGCGCCAACGAATATTTAAGTCGTTCCCATCATAAACTTCTGCTTGCTCGTCATAATAATGACTCAATGAGGCAAGTATCTCTGTTTTATGCGGTTTTGGAACAATTGGGCTGATATAATGACTATCGGTTTCCCCAATACCAGAGAACCTAAATGCATTTTCTTGAATCTTTTTAAAATGACCAGGATCTTCGCTATTCCATGAAGCACCAGTAGCTCCGCTATCTAAAACACCAATCGCCCCTTCTTCAATATTATAGAGATGCATACCCTCAAAAGAGGATATAGCCGGGTAATATACGTGCAGGCTTATACTAGCCTCTTGTAGGGGGTTCTCCAATAAATGAATGGTGCCGTCTGGCTCTTCTACGATTCCTCCAGAGGTGAATTCCGTGACCTCCATCTCTTTTAATACATCCGATTCGTGTCTGTATTCACGATTAATTATTGTTCCAGAAAGCACACGAACCGCTCCGTAGAAACCGTCATGTTTATGAATGGCACTTTTAGCAAATGAGGGCCATTTAATTGCTGTTACTTCAAATAGCGCTGTGTGGATCGGTAGGCGTGAATATGATCCCTTAGGTACTGAAGGAAATTTTAGACTACTAAGAAGTTCTTCTGCGTCTATCTCTTTTAAATACTTCCAAATGTCTTCAATAGTAGGTGCAGCGGCTTGCAGCGATTCTAATGGCATTTCTAGGATGTTTGTTCTCCGATAAGTTACAAAAAGCCGTTGAAGAAATCACTCTGACAGGCGAACCAATTCCCAATTGGCATCTATTTTAAAGATTTTATGGGAAATGGATAAAAAATTATCAGTTCGATCGCTCAGATAGAATGTATCCTCTCCCACTTCATTGTTATTCCAATGCTTAGCAACCTGCTCAGCAACAATAGTTGGAGCATCAATCCATTGCACTTCATTTAACAATGCTGTAGCCACATTCTTCAATAGTGGATAGTGCGTACAGCCCGGGACCAGCGCTTGAATGCCTTCTAATGCTGAGTCGTTTAAATAATGAGCCAGGACATCTGAATCAATACCTGTGCCTAAAAATCCATCCTCAATTAAAGGCACCAATAATGGGGTTGCTAAAGCACAAAGCGAAACTTCGGGATTCTTTTCGGCAAGTTTTAATGAATAGGCTTCACTCCTAACTGTGGCGCGAGTGCCTAAAAGACCCACTTTATCTTTTTCTAGTTGAGCCAAATGGTCCACAACTGGGTCAATGACATTAACAAAAGTCAACTCTGGAAATCGACCTTCAAGTACTTTTCCGGCAGAAGCGCTCGCACTATTGCAAGCAATAACTATGAGGTCGCAACCTTGATCTTTTAGAAATTGGACAATTTTGATGCTATAGCCTTGAATCGCAGTATCGCTCTTATCGCCATATGGAAGGTGCAGCGTATCGCCATAATAAACTTTTGGTACGCCCGGCAGAGCATTATTTAAAGCGCTTAAGACGGTAAGACCACCCAGTCCACTGTCAAATAATCCAATTTTTGGAACGCTTCTTATCACCTTTTAGTTTATTTATTTTTTGAACTATAAAAACCCCTTGCTAGTATAACTTGCAAGGGGTTTTTTATACTTTGCTTTCTAATTATTGGATCCCTAATTCTGCTTTAACGAGTGGCATGATATCTTCTCCGTTTTCTAAAAAAACAACTACAGCCTTTCCTGCAGAAGAGTCTAAGATGTAAGTAAAACTATTAGATTTTGCAACAGTGTTAATGGCCTCTTGTGCTTTCTCAATAATTGGTAACATTAAGTCCATTTGCTTTCTTTGCAGTTCCTGTTGTGCACTTTGGTTGAATTGCATTATACGCTGCCCCATTGCTTCTAGCTCCTCTTGTTCTTTTTGAAGACGCAATTGAGTCCAAGTATCAATATTAGATTGGGCATTTTGCATTTTTGTCATGTATTCTTCTTGCATAGCTTGAGAATCTCCTTCAAGTTGCTCTTGGAACTTCTGAACTTCTGCG
>CACMMX010000033.1 GCA_902614915.1 uncultured Cryomorphaceae bacterium | reverse complement strand
CTACTACTTCAATAGAGTCACTATCAATGACAAAGAAGTCACCTACATTTAGGCTATCACATTCTTGACATCCATTAGCATCATAGCTAACACCTGTAGGTAGTCCTAAAGTCGAAGACTGAACTGGACCGAAAGGTGCAGCAGCATTTGTTGCTGAACAGTGTGATGTTACATAGTATTCGTAAGAAGTACCCATGTCAAGACCTGTAACTAAGGCTTGGGTAGAACCATAAACATGCATGGTATCACCTGATCCTAGCGTGAATCCTGCAGCACCATATTCTACAACGTAGTAAGAAGCTGATGAATCACCTGTCCATGTCAGATTTGCCATAGTATTCAGAGGATTAACTACTAAACCACTAGCTGCAACACAAGAAGGTGCAGTGAACTCACAATAGAATTGGAACTGATTGTGACCATCAGTCATGAAGTTACCCGTGGTGGACTGGAATAGAGGAGCTGCTGGAGTTGTTGACACATCCCAGAGTTCGAATCTACACTCACTTTTGTATTGACCACCACCGTCCCAGACGAGGGTAAGGGTATCCCCTGGGAATGCACTCAACACTGCATTCGCCGACAAGAGACCCGAAGGAACATCATAAACGGCAGGTGCAGCAGTATTACTTGCAACTGTCATAGTATTTCCGTTCCATCCATCACCAAAGTTATCAAATAATCTAAGCTCATAATTACCACAAGCCAAGGTAGGTGAAGCTAAGGTTGACGCTGAAACTATCGCTGCAGATGAAGTATCTCCTCCAGAACAAAGTGTGTAGAGGTAGAAATCGTATGCCGATCCTACTGTTAAACCAGAAATACTTACTGAAGAATCTGCAACAGGAACTGTAGCTCCTGATCCTGCACTAAACCCAGATGCACCATACTCAACTAGGTAAGAAACTGTGGTATCACCTGACCATGATAAATCAACTGATTCAGGGTAAACCTGATTTACCGCTAAACCTAGAGGAGCAGGACAAGTAACAGGGGTTCCAATGTAAACATCATCAATGGCCATATCACCAGTATATGAAGCTCCTCGTGAACCTCCAAATCTTACATACACAACCTGACCAACATAAGCAGATAAACTGATTGCCGTATCAGCATATGGAGCGGCTTGAGTAGCCTGCTGCTGTCCTGTTTTGGTCATTAAAGTATCCCAAGTAACTTGATCTGTTGAAATCTCAGCTGTTAAAGTACCCATCGTGGCTCCGACCATATGGTAGGCAAAGCTCAATGACGGTGCCGCAGAAGCAGAAAGATCTACACCAGGCAAGTTTGCGTAAGAAACATCAGCCGAATCTCCACCAGAAGTCTCAAGATATAAGTAATATGACCCTGAGTTCCCTGTTAATGGACCAGTTCCAGTAGAACCTGTACCGCTTCCATCCCAAGTCCAACCGAAGCCAAAGGTCGACGTCTTAATTCCTGACCAACATGAAGGAATACTAAATGGCCATGTATCAAAGTTCTCTTCAAGAGGAGCTGCAACAGGTGCACACAGTGTAGTAGCACTGATAGGACCTATTGTAGCTGAACTGTCAGTAGAAGAACAGATTTTGGTCACATAGAAATCATAACCCGTCAGAGCTGACAAAGCGCTTATTGCAACCGTTGTATCATAAGCGTGCGCGGTATCGCCAGTGCCTAGTGTAAATCCGGAAGTACCGTACTCAACTAAGTAATATTCACCTGCAGCTACTGATCCTGGCCAGTTACCCTCTGCTGTGTAGATACCTGTAGTAAAGGCAGCACCAACTGGAGCAGAACAAGCAGGAGGAGCAGTGTTACAGTAAAGACTGAGCTGAGTTGCACCCGGAGTAAGCAATGAAGCTATACCAGAAGAATAAACAGTTGCTCCTGATACCACATTATTAACGACAAAAGAAGCTTCATTAGCGTAAGTACCGCCACCCTGCCAGCTAAATGATACAGTATCACCTAGAACTAGACTAATTGGCACAGTAAAGCTAGATCCTGAAGCAATTGTATATGAAGAGTCACCACCTGGATAACTCACAAGAATGGTATTACCATTCCAACCATCACCCCATGAGTCACTAAGGACTAATTCGTGTGATCCACAAGATTCAATCGGTAAATTAAGGGTTGTCGCAGTAAATGGACCAGCAGCTGTTGAGCTAATAGTAGCAGAACAGTACTTAGTAATGTAAAAATCGTATGCTGTCGTTGTATCTAGGCCACTTATAGAAGCAGAAGAATCTGTAACAGTAATAACATTACCGGAACCAGGAGTAAATCCTGCAGTATCGTATTCGATCTCAAAATATTGACCTGCTGTCAATCCACCAGCTAACCAACTTAAATCTACGCTAAAGAATGAAGCCGATGCGCTCACGCCAGAAGGAGTAAGACAACCTGCCGGAGTAGAGAAAGTATATGGTCCTGATACAAGTAAGGAACCACCACAGCTGTCCATTAAATAGTAACCGTAATTAGTTGATTCCGAAAGACCGGTCAACTCAAAAGGACTAGAGGTTACTACTGTAGTACCTGACGAATCCATATCAAAACCAGCAGTATCATAAACTATTGCTTGGTATGAAGAATTACTTGACCAAGAAATTATTGCACTGTTTGATGTGATGTTCGAAACAGCAACATCTGGCATTACAGGAGGACATTCACTTATTCGAATATCATCAATAGCCATATCACCAGTATATGATGAACCTTTAAATCCACCAAAACGTATATATGTGCTATCGCTAACATAATTAGCTAAACTCACTGCATTGATAGCATAAGCGTCAGCTTGACCTGCCTGTTGTTGACCAACATGAATAGCAAGCGTATCATAGTTAACATTGTCTGTAGATACTTCCACGGTTAATGTTCCCATTGAAGCTCCATGCATGTGATACGCGTAGCTTAAATACATATCAGTAGTAGCTGATGTCAAATCAAATAACTTCGGAGAAGCATAAGACGTATCTCCCTGAGATCCATAAGATGTTTCTAGATATATATAATAGTCTCCTGAATTACCAGTATTTGGACCTGTTCCAGACGAACCTGTCCCTCCGTTATCATAAGTCCAACCGAAACTACTTGTTGATGTTTTAACACCACTCCAACAAGAGATTCCATTTTCTAAATCATCATAGAAAGGCGCGGTAAATGCATTAGGACCACACAATGTAGTCGCAGACACAGGGCCCACTTGTGCAGAAGAATTACCTACACCACAAACTTTTTGTAAATAGAAATCGTAAGCAGTTGCATCTGTTAAACCAGAAATGCTAGCTGTTGTATCATATACCCAAGTTGTATCTCCTGAACCAGGAGTAAAACCAGCAGCACCGTATTCAACTACTACATATTCACCAGCTCCGACTGAACCGGACCAAGAGAGATCAACTTGATTATCAGTCAAAGAATCAACTGAAGCCGCTAAAGGCTCAGCACAAGTTGGTATTAATCTTATCTCAATATCATCTATATAAGCATACGTATACGCGTATGAGTATGCTGTGTCTGCTTGTTCGGGCACAATCATGAAGACCACACGAGAGGCGTTTGCAGGAACCGCATCCAGATTCACTTGGTATTGATCGTAACTTGTAGTAAGATCAACAGTGTCGACAATGAAAATAGACGACTTGTCAGCATCTGCGTTAGCAGTACCTATAATAAGTTTTCTGCTGTAGTAACTCGATGTAGACGTTGTAGACCTTGCATAGAATGCTACTTGCTTATCGTTTGCATTCAAATCCGCCATTGGTGGTGACATATTGGCTAGAGTATCGCCACCTGCACTGTTCGTTGAAGTAGTGCTAAAATAGCCGTACATATATAAGCTTTTCGACCCACGATAAGAATTGAATGTTGAGTTAAGAGCATACGAGTAGAACGATGTTGATGTCCCCGTTTCTATTTGCTCCCAACAAATTGGTAGATCTGGAGTTGTCGTATTTCCACCCGATTGGGCTTCAAAGTCTTGGGCGTAAGGAACTGCTTGAATTCCACATGCTGTAAGTACACCCATAGCGATTAGATTAGCTGCTGTATCTGTACCACAAATTCTGGTTACATAAAAATCATAAGCAGTAGAGTGTTGTAATCCGCTGACATATGCAGAAGCGGTAGAGGTGTGTAATGTATCACCATTTACAGTAGTATCAGCCTTAAACCCTGCAGGACCATATTCTACTACGTAATAGCCAGAGGCTGGCAATGCAGTCCAAGTTAAACTTGCGTCATTTAGTGTCGTCGTCACTGCAAGATTCGTAGGAACAGGGCATGCAGGGGGAGCTATAACGGCAATATCATCAATGGCCATATCTCCCGCGTAACCGCCTCCGTAACTACCACCAAAACGAATGTAGGTAGTACCTGAAGTATATCCTGTTAGGTCAACAATCGTAGTGTTATAAGGGTCTGTTTGAGCCGCTTGTTGTTGTCCTGAAATAGTCAATAGAGTAGTGTAACTTATGCCATCAGTTGAAGCCTCAACAGTCAAATCTCCCATCGAAGAACCTACCATGTGGTAAGCAAATTGAACTACTGCGTTTGGCATTGAAGATAGGTCTAAGACAGGAAGGTTTGCGTAAGAAACAGAACCAGAACCTGAGGTTTCAAGATATAAATAGTAGTCTCCTGAATTTCCTGTAGTCGGTCCAGTTCCACTAGAACCCGTTCCTAAACCGTCCCAAGTCCATCCAAAACCGAGGGTAGACGTTTTAATTCCTGACCAACATGAAGGAATACTTCCTGCCCATGAATCAAGATCATCAGTAAACGGTCCTGCTTGAGGAGCACATCCAGTAGTAATTGTTATAGGCCCTGACCATGAAGATGTACCATTACCGTCAGACTTACAATTTGAACGCACATAAACATCATATGATGTTTGTGGCATTAAACCAGAAAGTTGGATGGAATCAGTTGAACTACCAAGTTGAACCCCTGCACCGAAGGTATATCCTGCAGTGTCGTACTCTACGTCAAATTGACTAGCACCAGGAGCTGACCACAAGATATCCGCAGAAGACCATGTAACATTGCTGGCGCTCAACGTGGTTGGTTGAGTACACACAGGTGTGTTAAGATTGGTAATTCTGAGCTTGTAATCCTCTACAGAACCGTAACCAAACGATCCACATGGAGTAGGAGTAATACTACCTTCTCGTTGCGTCACTCTCAATCGAGTACCTCCAAGGACTGCCGATGAAGGAACTACAAAAGTGAAGTCGTGAGTAAAAGTTGGCGATCCTGATACTACACCAAGCTGTTCTCCAGCGTCATCGAAATCACCATCAGCATTAAAGTCAATCCAAGCTGATAATACACCGCCGTAAGTTCCACCACAAGTACCCATAACAACGGATAGCGTGTATTGTACTCCGCGGGAGATGTCCGCGCTGTCAGAGGAGGTAAAATCTTGTACTCCCGGAGGACCACATGTCGGATCTACTCGGGAAATAGTATCGTTATCCCCGTTTAATGTAACGCCTAGAATCTCAGAGTCGAGTGTTGAAGTAGGCCCAACTCCGGACACACAGTACGTTTGTCCTTGTGCTGTCACCATCGCGACTAAAGCAAACAAGAACGTTAGTAATAATTTTTTCATAAAACATGATTTTGTTTAAACGAATTGGAAAAGTAAGAATTTTATTAACAATAGCGAAACATATTAATGTTTTTTTCTTTTTCAAGTCTCAACCAGTCATACAAATTCTTCGCTTTAACCCATTAAACATCGGACAAACCCCTTACTTAAAGGATTATAAAAATGTAAAAATGACTTTTAATAAAGGCTATTCTCAATACAGCAATCGAAATGAAAGTCAAATCAATTTTTAAATCTAGACCAACACTCGTTGTTATTCTTCAAGTTTATCTTCCTAAACAGCGTAAACATTGATATTCTTGGGGATTGCTTAAAGAAAACCAATCATTTTTTCTTGAATTTTTTTCAAAATCATTACCTGATTTCGTAATCTTAATTTCCATTGCTTAGAATTACTCTAATATGGGATTTTATAAATTTTTGGCACGATTTTTTCCTGCTACAAAAACCTGTTTGTCAATACCTTATATATTTAGCAAATTATATTAAACCTTCGGGC
Source organism: uncultured Cryomorphaceae bacterium (assembly GCA_902614915.1). Taxonomy (GTDB): domain Bacteria; phylum Bacteroidota; class Bacteroidia; order Flavobacteriales; family Schleiferiaceae; genus UBA10364. The sequence goes on along the minus strand of CACMMX010000033.1, from coordinate 7,612 downwards.
ATTACAAAACCTTAAAATTGTTTTGTGCTGAAAGACTGTTCAGAATTAAGACATACGATTCTCTCAACACCTCTATGAGTCATATGAAAATTTAAATACGACTAATACGTTTCATCACTAGATTAAATAGAAATAATTAGATGAATAATCAATTTCAAGGTTAACTAGAAAGAGCACCCCCGAACGGAAGTAATTTTTCTTGCATGAATCGGTTTGATTTTTAATAGTGTTTAAATCACTCTAAAAGATTCACCAATAAATCGAAATATCGTTTAGCTATAAATTTCGCTCCATCTTCATTATAGTGAACGTCATCAGCTAATAAGCTATCATTAAATCCTGAATACATATCAATCGCTATCACCTCCGATGTAATAGTTGTTTGCTTTTCTGCAATATCTAAAACTTCCTCATTTATTTCCTTGAGAAACTCGGTCAACTCTAAGGTCATTATATCACTACGTGCTGGTGCCATTTGCTCAACAATTATTGTTGTATATGGGTTAAAATCTTGAATTATATCAATGATGCCGTTTATATTAGAAACAGCTTTTGTATATGACAGCCCTTCCAATGCGTCATTTCCACCAGGGGAACTGAACAAAACAAAATCTGGTGGCCCGGTTAAGTTTAACCAATTTTCAACCTCTTCTAATATATCAGCCGATGTCCAACCCCCTACACCTTCATGATCAGGATCAAAAATCATATTGTTAAACATGGGATAAGTGGCTTCGTCTGTTTGAGTCCCTATAAAATCAAAAGTCAATTTGTTGTCTACTAATTTTTTCCATAGTTCATACCTGTAGCTTTCGTATTCTGGTCTGCCTCCCTCTACTCTTGACGCACCAAGATTGAGTATTTTATTTATAGAGTTACTTTGAGGTTTTGGTGCGCTTTCTTTACTGCAAGAAGCAAATATTAATAAAAATATACTTACGAATAGGTTGACTTTTTTAGTCATGGGATATGGTTAAATTATAAGTTCAAATTATAAAAAAAGCGGAAGACTAGTTTGTATTCCGCTTTAACAACTGAGTGTTTTTATTTTTCTTTTAACTTGAATTCATTATCAAGCTAAAATCTTGTCAAACAACTTGTTATCTGTTTTCTAGATACTCTTCAAGTTCTTCTCCTGATTTACTAAATGAAAACACATCATATACTTGATAATAGTTTTCTAAATCATATACATGATCGTATGCAAACTTTGCTAACTCAAGCTGATCTTCATCAAAAGAAATCTCTTCTAGAATAGTAACTAAGTTATCAATAGTTAGACAATTTGTTTTCATAATTCTTTTTGCAACCCTAACCTTGTCATCTGCAAATGATGCATTATCAATGCTTTCCATCATAGATTTAAACCTATCTTCACTGACAGGCCGGGAACAACCTATTCTACCGCTGTATCCCTCAACATAAACCACATCTGATTCCTGTGAATTGGATTCATAAATGTTTGTTGACGAAGGTTCTGTATCATACGAATTTGTTGAAGGCATTGAGGATTGATTGCTATTTTGATTATTATCCATATCCATAGAAACATTTAACCCTTGCTGATTAAAATTCATGTTGATAGAAACATTACCATTCATAGAAACATCACCAGCTAATTTATTTGCTCCCTGATAAATGAGTGATCCTTGAAAAAATTTAGGGACCATATATCTTAAAACACCTGTCTCATTATTTCTCATAATCTTTAAGGATGTCTCGATGTCAGAAGTAGTAGGCATTGTATAGTCAATTATGATTTCATAATTCACCCCCTGCAACATACCTGTGATATCATGAGTGTTATCATCTAAACTGGAAACCTGTTGACCATTTATTTTCAAACTAAAAGGTTCTTGGTTTTCAGAAAATATTTGAATGTCAGACGTCTGAGCGTTTACAAACAGACATAATAGACAAACGAGTGGTGTTAAAAAGATTCTCATTTCAAAGTTTTTTTACGAATTAGAGGGGCAAATATAATAAAGCTGAAAACTTAGTCAATTGGGCTGTTCTTTAAACTATTGATATAAAATTTTACGCGTAACAAGTAGATTCTGGGAGATATCCATTACCTGAATAAAATACAAGCCTTGTTCTATAACACCCTTTAAATTTAACTCTAATTCATCTACGTTAAAGTTTGTCTGAAAAACCTTTCGACCAGTTAGGCTATAAATTACGATTTGGCCGTTTGTAATTTTAGGTAATTCAATGGTAACGTTCCCTGAAGTAGCAGTAGGATAAACTTTCGTGTCCGAATTATATAATTCAAATATTGAAACGCTATTAGAATCAGCTGTTCCAATCCATGTTACCGTATCTAAATGAATTTGATTAGTGATGATAAGCATCTTGACCATTCCCATTCCTGGAGTATTATTTGGATAAAAATGGCAGTTCAAGTATTGTGACGAATTCGCTGGAAAATTATTGAGCCCGCTTGTCACACCTACGGGATTACAAAAAGGAAAACAATTTGAAAAACTCCATTCTTCGGGCATCGTGTGCTCAATTATCTCCCAAGAAACATCAACCGAATCAATAGCGTTATAGTATGTGTTTTTATAAAAATCATTAACCGTATAAATGTCGGAAAGATTAATGATTTTTTGATCTATACTGTGGGTTTGAGCATTTATAGTTAACGGGACAATTAAAAATAACGTGACTTTAATTATAGGTTTGATATAGTTCAAAATAATTGAATTTAGAATCTCATTCGATTTATTGAAAATTATTTGTTTCTATAGTACTGTGTGAAGCATTTCACATATTTCTCTATTGGCAATCCTTACCTGTTTTGTAACATCGGCAACAATAAAACCATGACCCAAGTTCGAATACTCTTTATGTTGAACATGAACGTCAGATTTTTCGAGTTTTTTTGCATATTCTTGAGCCTCATCTCGCAAAGGGTCGAATCCTGCAGTAATAATAACAGCTGGTGGCAGTCCGCTAAGATCTTTAGCTAGTAAGGGTGAAGCTAAAGGGTTATTCATTTCCTCTATGTCAGGCACATAATTGGAGTGAAACCATTTGAGATGCTCGCGCGTAATTACTTGTCCCTCACTAAACTCATTTATTGAAGAATATTGACTATTCTTATCGAATGCAGCTCTTAAGTCAGTTGACGGATAAATCAGTAACTGAGCCTTCGGCATTATCTTATTCTCAATTTTATTTTTTAAACATAATGCAGCTGTCAAATTTCCTCCTGCACTATCACCACCAACTGCAACTCTATTCGAATCAATACCTAAACTGTGAGCATTTTTTATGAGCCACTCATAAGCTGAGCAACAATCATCTAAAGGAGTCGGAAAAGGATGTTCAGGTGCTAACCGATAGTCAACCGAGTATACTTTAATATTCAAAGTCTTAGAAACGAATTCACAAAAGGATTGATACGTTTCAATATCAAATACCGTAAAACCTCCGCCGTGTAAGTAAAGAAGTGCGGGAGAATCTGCTTCAATCGACTTTGTTTGGTACTCACGGATACGAATTTGGTGATTATCAGAAGGTATAGTCAAATCGCGGCAAACAACTCCGCTCAACGATGGCTTTTCAAATTCCTTTATTTGCTCCCTCCAGGTTTTACGATGTTCTTCAGCAGATTTTGCTAAATCAAGACTTAAAAAACCTTTCTTTAATAATGTTAGGAGCAAGAGCTGATTCGCTCCATCAAATACCCTACCGCCATCTGCCGTCATTGGAGGCTGACCAGATAATCGAACTAATATTCTATTCGGTAAAGAAAAAAACAGTTTTGCAAAAAGTTCACGCATGAGAATTACTATTTCAGAATGTAAATTATTTTCAATTTGACTTACATGTCTCGAATTAAATTTAATGAAATTTATTAAGATTCAAAGACCCATACAATAGCTGGCATCTTGCATTTAACAAAAAAATACATTGATTTTAAATAAGTTATCTTAATGCCTCTTCAATTTAATTACACTTTTGAATTCATAAAACCTAAGAAAAAGTTATTTTCGAATCTCATCAAAAAATTTAACCATGAAAAAATTATTCGCTTTCGGTTTATTTGGACTCTTAATTTCAATGACCTCATGTGCATCCCTTAACAAGTCGTATGGTTCAAGTGCTGTTAGTCTTGGAAAGATTCAAACGAACCAGATAAAAGCAGACTTAACTGTAGATCAAACCACAAAACTTGTGGGTAAGAGCAATATTAACTTCTTTCTATTTTTTAAAGTTTCAGGCGACAATGAATTTGCCGATGGAGTTAGATTTCCAGGGCTATCGTTTGGCGCATCAGGTAAAGCTAAAAGCGCTGCTGCATTTAAAGCCCTTAATAGTACTGGTGGGGATAAGTTTGATATATTGGTAAACCCTCAATACACCGTTAAAGTGACCCGTACACTTTTTACTACCTCAATTAGCGCTACTGTAGAGGGGTATGGAGGAACTTATTCTAATTTTAGAACAGAATGATTCTTGAAGTTGGTAAAGAAATAATTTTACAAGACAGCTAGTCTGAAAATCTGATTGACTTTAAAGCTCTTCAAAAATGAAGAGCTTTTTTTGTCATTAAAAATTCGAAAATGAAATCATAAAGTTCGAAATTTATTATCCGAAGGGTTTTAAGGTATGATCAAATTATAGCTAACCTGTATACCATCCTGACAAAAGGTTGGCGAAAGGCCTAGAGATTGACTACCCAATTCAACAACCCTACTATCAAAAACATTACCATCGACGTAAGTATCGATAGATACTGTCCTACAAATCAAATCGTAATAATTAGAAAGTGTCACAGCTACAGGCAGATTACCGGGATACGTTAAGTAATCATCTGAATGCAGCTCGGATATTGATTGTGATTCTAAATTACCCGACCAAGCTTTTCCTCCAGGTACCGATAATGATAACGTATTAGAGGTCCCGTTTGAAGAAACACCTGGTTGTAGAGGAGGGCTTACTTGAGCACGTACCGAAATAACGATTTGGTTATTATTATTGGAGTTATTCCCACAACTTAAAATTAGGAGAGCAAGCGGTGTAAACAACAACTTCTTCATCTTCATCACTAATGAATTTTAAAATCAAGAAATGCGAAATTATTAAACTTTTTAATACGTTAAGACAGGATTTAAAAAACAAAAAAATACAAAATCAGCCAAAAAAGCCCCTAAATGAAGGAAAATCAGATTTATATAAAAGAGATTTAGCAACACTTTAAAAACCCATGTCAACTAAAATATTAAGTACAGTTGACAGGTATCACTTCTTGTCCCATTTAAGGGCAGTTACCCCAATCTGGATGATTTGATAAAGCCAAGGAACTATATTTCGAAAAACCGAACGGTGCAACAAATAAATTTGGTACACACCAACCACTTAAATCTTGATTAAAGATTGTCGCCTCGTAAAACATATTTAACATATTGCCTACTCCACTTACATCCCAATCACCAACATACTGATTGAAAGCTGTTGCTCCTTGAAACATACTGCTCATATTATTTACGGAGCCAACATCCCAATCGCCTATTGGATTATCAAATGCTTTAGCGGACAAAAACATTCCGCTCATATCCACGACTTTTTCAACATTCCATTCGTTTAAATACTGATTAAACACTGTAGCTGATTTAAACATACTATTCATATTATCTACATTGCTTACATCCCAATTACCAATTTCTTGATTGAAAGAAGAAGCAGACCAAAACATACCTTGCATGTTGGTCACATTACTCACATCCCAAGTACTTATATCTTGATTGTAATTAAATAGATCCTTGAACAAGGACGACATATCGGTGATTTTAGATGTACAATACCTAGATAAGTCTAATCCACCATTGATTGCGGCCTCAAGCATCATTCTGTCCGAAACTGTATAACTTAACCCCCCAATAAAAAAAGTTTCACCGACAGCATAATTGTCACATTCCAAACACCCACGATTATTAAATCTCGCACGGTTAGGATTCTCAGGGTCGCTACAACCAAAAAGGAGCAAAAGAGGCAGTACAAACAAAAACTTTTTCATCACTAATCAATTTAAATGTGAAAATAAGTAAGTCAAAAAACTATTCAAGACTGAAAATTTGATTTTCAAAAAAGATTAAAAAAACAACCAAAAACACCGAAAATCAACCAAAAAAGGGCTAAAACAAGAGAAATAAGTCAAAAATGAAGTGATTTTTACAAAAAAGCAAATCCCAACTAAAGCTATTTAGTAGTGTAATAAAGATAAAAATTCACCAGAATAAGGTAGAAAGCTTAGAAGTAATATATGTTACTACTCTTTCTAACGCTAGAATAAAGCACTCTGAATTGAATTAATGAATTGAATTGTTAAAGACGTAAGGAGAAATTATAGGACTATCTGATTTCCATTTTATTTGTTCTTGACTTAATATAAAATACAACACCCAAAAAAGCTAATCCAACAAAGATCTCAATAATACTATGACCATAAAGTCCCCATTTGGTATTAATTCTTGCTTTATTTAGTTTTTTAGAGTAAATCAGATTTACGGTACTGCCGGTATCAAGGTCTCTATATCTTACAGCTTCGCTACCAACATATTCTAAAACATTATTGGAGTCATCCAGATACTCGTAAACCGGATAATAAGATTTTGATTCTTTCCCGTTAGATTGTCTATTTATACTCACTTTATAATCAACACAAGTTCCTTCAGCCTCATATCCAATTCTAGATAATTCTCGAGAAACATTAAACTCATAGTAAGCACCATAAAAAAAAAGCCAAAGAGATTATAATTAACCCAGAATTTATATACTTCATTTTGACTGATACGTTCTTCATCTTAAATCAATTTGAAGGTAAAATACGAAAGTGTCACAAAGAGTGACACATTGAGTAAGAAACAAAGAAAGCAGAGAAAAGTATTCTGACTACTTGCCCTCCCTAAGGGCAAGTACCCCAAACTGGATGGTTTGCAGTAGTCAAGCCGCTATTGGTTGAAAAGTCAATAGGCATTGAACTAAATCGGGAAACACACCATCCACTTAAATCTTGGTTGAAATCAGTCGCGCTTTTAAACATAGATGACATAGATAAAACATTACTCACATCCCAAGCACCTATATCTTGATTAAAAGATGTAGCATCTTTAAACATATTTGTCATACCTCGAACATTACTGACATCCCAGCTGCCAATATCTTGATTAAATAATGTATTACCTTCAAACATTGAGCTAATATCAGTTACACTGCTAACATCCCAGTTGCCGATTGCGCGATTGAAACCGCTGTGTGAAAACATAAAATCCATATTTTCAATATTGCTCACATCCCAAGACCCAATATTACCATTAAAAGAGGAGGCATACCAAAACATACCTTGCATATCAGTCAGATTACTGACATCCCAAGAATTTAGGTCTTGATTGAAAGATGAAGCGTTATTGAACATTGCAGAAGCTTCCTTAACATTACTAATATCCCAACTACCAATATCTTGATTAAAGGCAGAAGCGTCACTAAATAAAAGATTCATATCAGTCACATTACTGACATCCCAATTTCCTATATCTTGATTAAAAGATGGAGCATCATTGAACATATCTGACATATCTGTAACATTGCTCACATCCCAACT
>CACMMX010000032.1 GCA_902614915.1 uncultured Cryomorphaceae bacterium | reverse complement strand
GCATTATGGAGCTTAGACTTATAAAAAGTGCGACGGTCAAATAGTTAAAATTCATCATCTATATTTCTTCCCTTAAAAATACCATGTTATGGTTTTCATGGCTATACAAACGATACCCGTCTAAATCAAACGATGCAATACTAAAAATAGTCTGTATATTCTCAGTAAAAATCCATCGTGCCATAGTTCCGCGCGCTTGTTTTGAGAATACAGATACGGACTTCATTTCACCATTTTTTAATTGTTTAAAGTCAATATGAAGTGCAGGAAGAGTAACCGATTTCCAATCAAATACTTTCGAATATTCTCTACTGCACAAGTTGACCACAAAACCAGATTCCTGATTGTTCAACCATTGCGTAAGAATTGGTCTCCACAAACTATATAAATTTTTATACCCATTAACTTGAAGTTTACTCTGCATTTCTAAACGGTAATTAACGATGTTCATTTCACCCAAAACAATTCCATAAAGAGCGCTAACAATTGCTAAAGATTTCTTTGCCCGTTGAATAGCACTATTTCCCAAGGAATTTGGATCAAAACTTTTAAAAGCTTCGCCGTTATAAGCAAATAATCCGGGAAGACCTTTAGAAGGCACTAAGTATTCCGATGGAGATAAGGACCATTTTTTTTCAACAGAATGAAGCAATTTATCACTTACTTTAAGTAATTCTTGCCTTTGACTTGTACTCATTGCCTGAACTGACTTAACGATTTCTTTAGTGGCCTTTGAAAAAGGCACAGAAGAACAGCCAACATATGGTGCATTTGAAGGAAAACTACTCATCCCTTTGGATGGCGATAGTAAGACTATCGGGTTATTCATGATGTAAAAATAATAGCAAGAGTTAACTTTACCACCAAGACACTGCTTTTGTTATACAACTTATACTATGATTACAATGAAAAAAATATCTTTTCTACTACTATGTTTGCTCATGCTTGCGGGATGCCAAGGCCCTCGTTATCATTACAAACAAGGAATCAAATTCGCAGAAGCTAGGGTATTAAAACAAGCTATTACTGAATTTAAATATTCCGTTGATAGAAGACCGAAAAATGGAAAGTACCTATCAGCAATGAGTAATTATGGGACTGCATTATTAGAGGAACTCTATACAAACTATCGATTCGCGGACGGAAATGATTCCCTCTCTGTGTACAGATTTATAGATGCCAATAAGTGGACTGATTATTTGAAGTCTTATATCAGTGTAAGTAGGTATGAAGGTTTTTATACGCAGGACTTTGAGAGTCAGAAACGCCGATACATGGCAAAGGTTTATGAAAGATGTCACGATCTCATACGCCATGAGCACTACGACCAAGCAAACAAGCGATTAAAGGAATTGTCCCAGTTAGATAAAAACTATAAAGATGTTCAAGCCCTCCTCAGATTTAGTGAGGTAGAACCGATTTATACGAAAGCCTTACACGAATTTGAATTAGGGCAACATAGAAAATCGTACTATACACTTGAACCAATGAGTAAAAAATACCCTGAGCAGAATGAATTAAAGCTTTTGATGGAGGAAGCATTGGAAAGAGGAAAATATAGAATTGGCATAGTGTCTGACCCGGTTATTTCTGGAAAGGAATTATCTATTAGCTCAGCAGTACAATCTAGGCTTATTGGCGAGATTTACGACCTGAAGGACCCATTCATTGAGTTGGTTGATAGAACAAATTTTGATTTACTCCAACAAGAACAAGAGGCAATCGTACAGGGCGGCACAGCTGATGGTGCACTAACTCAAGAAATCTTGACTGCCAATGCTTACTTAAAAGTGATTATAAATATTGCGGACGAAATTGAGGGAGAACTGCGCTCTCAAACAAAAAAAGGATACGAGCGCTTTTACGTTCAAACTAAAAACAAAGAAGGTGAAACAGTGAAAACTGCCAAATACAGAAAAGTTTATTACCGAGAATTTCATAGAGAAAATAGTGTCCATTACATCGCGGAACTTACACTTACCGATCGTGCAACTTCACAGATTATCAGCGTAAAGACGTTAGAATATAATGATCAAGACCAAGTTCATTACTTGGAGTATCGCAACAACCAACTTTTTCCGGGATATTGGAAGTACCAGAATAAAACCCATAATTCAGACCGGGTAGAAGTAAGCGAATTCAAACGAAGACAATTAGATAAATTACGTAGAGCTAGTAGAAGTCTTAAAAAACCGTCTACAATGCGTAGAGGAGCCATCGATAATTTTGCTAAAAATGGTGCGCTTCACATTAAGTCATTAGATTTAATACCATGAAAAAACTAATATTTGCATCATTTATGCTTTTGCTCTTTTCCTGCGGTGGTCAAAAGCAGATAACCCCTGAATGGATTCATTCAAAACCTATTGATGAATCAAGGACTTATATTTATGGATTAGGCATGAGCTATGTCAACCCGAACGTAGCTTATCAACAAGTAGCGAGGACAAATGCGCTCTCGGATTTAGCAGGTGAAGTAGAAAGTCAAATTTTTGATGAAACTAAACTCCTTCAAAAAGAAGATAGCGGTGGATTTAGTAGCGCTTTCAGATCAGAAACTAGAACCAAAAGCCATATTAAACTGGAAGAATATGAAGTGGTGGAAACGTATTCAGATGGACTTCGATATTATGTACTTTACAAACTTAACTTACCTTTTTTCTTAGTAAGAAAAGCCGAGAATGATGCAATAGCGATGAGTTGGATTCAAGAAAAGCTATTGATTGCTAATGAATCATCAGTAAATTTGACAGAGAGATTTCATGCATTGGCGGACGCCATTGATAAGGCAGTTCAGAGGGATTTTCTGCTAGACTCTCAAATTAAAGTTGAAACCCAAACCAGTTTCATTAATGCACTGAGAAATATTGAAAATGATATACAAATAAGTTTTTTAGTCCCTGATGAAACATTTTTTCTTGGCCTTCCCCAATTATTTTCTGCGACTTTAAACTTTAAGGATAAAGAATTAGGAGGATGGTTTGATTTAAACTCAAGTAGCGGAAAATTTTCTTATAGCAGCAACACTTCATCTATACTTTGCCACAAGACCGGGAATAACAATTCCGTCTCATTAGAAGGTTCAATTGACTTTAACAAATTGCTGCCTCAAAATGATCGATTAGTTAGGCTATGGCTTAAAGAGTTTTCTCGTTGGAAAATGAGTCATAATGTTTATTTTCAGAATACCATAGTGAGTATTCACGGGCCTGCTGACCTCCGTAAAGTTTTAAGTGAAGCTATTTCTACAAAATTTATGGTTCGACCACAAGCTCCACTAGAAATAAGTTTCAGAGGAGAAGGATTCGATTTTAAATTGAGTAATAGCAGAAATAAACATGTTATCTCAGGTAGTTTTGTTCTTTCCAATCAACAAGGAGATATACTTTGGTCAAGTAACGAAATAGAAAAATTCGGAATTAGTACAGACAGGGAAGCAGCGCGGAGAACTGCCTATAGCGAGTTTGCTAAAGACATTAAATTCTTTATACTACCTCAAATTTCAAGAAACCTAGGTTACTAAATCCTATGCACGCATAGGATAAATACTTATCTTAGGGTTACTATGAAACCAGAATTAACTTTTGATTTTCAAATTCGTAAAACCTGGATTCAGGTAGCGAAGATGTATAACGAGCTTGTCGCACAAAAGGGAATTACCACCTCTATAGGTATGGCTCTTCTCAATATAGATATCAATGATGGGATTCGTTCTACCGCACTTGGACCAAAAATGGGTCTGGAAAGTACATCATTAAGTAGAGTACTGAAATCAATGAAAAATCAAGGCCTGATTGTTAAAGAATCTGATCCTGAAGATAAGCGCTCGGTACTCATAAAGCTAACCGATGCAGGACTTAAGAAACGAAATATGGCTAGGCATATTGTCCTGGAATTTAATCAGCTCATTGCAGACAAAATAGGAGAAAAGCGTTCTGCTGAATTCCTCAAAACAATTGCTGATATTAATAGAATAGTAGATAACATTAAGTCTTCTTGAAAAATATTTGATGATAACAAGTTTTGTTTGATAATAAGAGGTTTTATCGAAAATTTAATCAATTGTTCAAAATAGTCAATTCGATTTTTAACTACCGTGCGTTATAATTGTATTCGCACTGAACTTAACTTTAAATTTATCGAAATACATAATTGATACAAATTCGTAAAATTTATAATTCGCCACCAATATTACACATTCAACTTAGTATTATTAATTACCTGAGAATAAGATGAACCGTTACGACATAGACAGCTTCACTAATTATGAAAAAGCATATCAAGCATCCATAGACAATCCTGCAAAATTTTGGGAAGCGATAGCTAATGAATTTGTTTGGCAGAAAGTTTGGGACAAAACTTTAGAATGGGAATTCCAAACCCCTGATGTAAAATGGTTTCAAGGTGGTATCTTAAATATAACAGAAAACTGCATTGACCGTCATCTCCCAGAACGCGCAGAGGATATTGCACTTATCTGGGAACCAAATAATCCTAAAGAACAGGAAGTTCGGCTTTCTTACGAAGAATTGCATAATTGGGTCTGTCAATTTGCCAATGTATTAAAGTCCAAAGGAGTAAAGAAAGGTGATCGTGTAGCTATTTATATGCCTATGATTCCCGAATTAACTATTGGTGTTCTAGCATGTGCTCGAATAGGTGCCGTCCATTCAGTGGTTTTTGCCGGGTTTTCTTCAAATGCCTTGGCTGATCGTATTAATGATAGTCAATGTGTATGTATAATAACTTCAGACGGTATGTATCGTGGTAAAAAATCTTTACCTGTAAAACAAACTGTAGATGAGGCTTTGAAAAGCTGCGATTCTGTTCATAGTGTACTAGTAGTTAAACGTGATAATAGAGAGGTTGCTATGCTCAATAATCGCGATTATTGGTATGATGAGGCTGCCGCTAATGTTGAAACTACCTGTGCACCCGAACCTATGCAAGCAGAGGATTTACTCTTTATCCTATATACTTCTGGATCTACAGGAAAGCCAAAAGGAATTGTACACACATGTGGTGGATATATGGTTTACACAGCGTACAGTTTTAAAAATGTATTCCAATACCAGCGGGGTGATATTTACTGGTGCACTGCTGATATTGGTTGGATTACAGGCCACAGTTACATCATATATGGACCACTTTTGAACGGTGCCACAACAATGATATTTGAAGGAATACCAACATGGCCTGACGCGGGACGCTTTTGGGACATTTGTGATAAATATGGTGTGAATCAATTCTATACAGCGCCAACCGCTATCCGAGCCCTTATGGCCTTTGGCGATACTTTTGTTGATAGAGCCTCTTTGAGTTCACTCAAAGTTATTGGTACAGTTGGCGAACCCATTAATTCGGAGGCCTGGCATTGGTACAATAAAAAAGTGGGGCATGAAAACTGCCCTATTGTTGATACATGGTGGCAAACAGAAACAGGTGGTATAATGATTTCCGGTATAGGCGCCCACAGTCCACAAAGACCCACCTATGCCGGTCGCCCTTTACCCGGGGTTCAACCCGTATTATTGGATGAAGATGGACAAGAAATAATAGGTGATGGTATTGAAGGTTATCTCTGCATCAAGTTCCCTTGGCCTTCCATGTTGAGAACCACTTATGGAGATCACAATCGGTGCAAAAACGTATATTTTAGTAACTATAACGGATATTACTTTACAGGAGACGGCGCTCGTCGCGAAGACGGCATGTACAGGATTATAGGCCGAGTAGACGACGTCATAAACGTTAGCGGTCATAGGTTCGGAACTGCTGAAATTGAAAATGCTATTAATGCCTCCTCCGTAATAACAGAAAGTGCTGTGGTAGGTTATCCACACGAAATCAAAGGACAAGGAATTTATGCATACGTAATTCTTGAAGAAAATAGACATAAATCAGAAGAAGTTCATAAATCAATTGTAAGTAGTGTTGTTTCAGAAATTGGTCCAATTGCTAAACCCGATGTTATTCAAATTGTATCCGGTCTCCCTAAAACTCGTTCAGGGAAAATCATGAGAAGGATTCTTAGAAAAATAGCAGAGGGAGACACGAGTAACCTCGGCGACACTTCAACGCTTTTAGATTCTAGCATAGTAGAAAGTATAAAGAGCGGTGCTTTGGAATTACGAAAGTAAAGCGAGTGGTTAACTTCTTTATAACTTGTCTTTCTGCAGCAAACTAGCTCTATTCAAAGAAGAGTTTGCTTTACCTTCGCAATAATGATAGAGATTCGCATAGCCAAAAAGGAAGACATGAAAGCCGTCTTAGGACTTATTACAGAATTGGCCGTTTACGAAAAAGAACCCAATGCTGTTTGTATAAGCGAACAAGATCTTATTCAACATGGTTATACCGAATCTCGATTCGATTGTATTGTTGCAGAACATTCTTTGGAAGGTATTATTGGTATGGCACTATATTATCCAAGATACAGCACATGGAAGGGCCCGACCCTTCATTTAGAAGATTTATATGTAAAGCCCACATTTAGAAGCGTTGGTATAGGTCAGCAGCTTTTTGAATCCGTAATAAAAATAGCTGCAGAACAAAACGTAGGACGCATGGAATGGACCGTTCTCTCTTGGAACGAACCAGCCTTAAACTTTTATAAAAAATTCAATGCAGGCTTAGATGCTCAATGGCAAATTGGGACATTAACTCAAAAACAAATAGCCCTGTATAAATGAGAAGTCCACTAATCTTCAAATTTGGCGGTGCATCTGTTAAAGACGCCGAAAGCGTTAAAAACGTTGCCAAAATAATAAATCAATACAATAAGCGTCCGATTGTAGTTGTGGTAAGTGCCATAGGAAAAACAACCAATGCCTTTGAAGAAGTATTAGGTGCTTATACTGCGAATAAAAAAGGAAATGAGAAACAGATAAATAAATTACTCGCCCAAATCCAAGAACTTCATCTAGGCATAATCAATAACCTCTTTGATCAACCCGAAGAAATCACCCGTCAAGTAAATGAATTCATTGAAAGTGCGCGTAACAGCACTCGACAGCAATATGTGAACTATAGTGAAGCTTATGACGCTATTGTTCATCACGGAGAACTAATTTCAACACGAATCATAGCTGCTTATGTCGGCTCATTCAAGGAAACTGTGTGGCATGACACGAGAAAGCTAATCAAAACAGATGACCACTTTCGTAGAGCAACTGTTAAATGGGAGGATACCGCGCAGGCCATTCAATCCACAATAGTTCAAGATTGTGTGCATGTCGTTCAAGGTTTTATTGGTTCTACAGCAAACGAAAAACCCACAACTCTAGGCAGGGAGGGTTCAGATTATACGGGTGCCGTTTTCGCTTATTGTCTCAATGCAAGTAGCCTTACAATTTGGAAAGACGTGCCAGGCATGTTAAATGGTGACCCCAAAATATTTAGTAATACAACAAAAATTGATAATATACCATTTAACGAGGCTATTGAGTTGGCTTTCTATGGCGCGTCAATTATCCATCCCAAAACCATTCAACCGCTCAAGAAAAAAAACATACCCCTTCAAATTAAGAGCTTTATTCACCCTTCAAAATCCGGGACTACGATAGGAGGTATGGAACATCCAGTACCTAAGGTAGCAAACTTCATTTTGAAAAAAAATCAAATTTTGTTGCAAATCAGCACTAAAGATTTAGCTTTTATCGCTGAACATCACCTAAGCGCAGTATATCAGTTATTCGCTCAGAAAGGTATAGTTGTCAATCTCATGCGCAATACCGCAACCAAAGCCATGTTTTGTATAAACAATGATACTATTATCGTCCCAAAAGTAATGACTGAATTGGGAAAAACATTTGAAGTTGAATGGACTGATGCATTGGAACTTCTGACTATTCGTAATTATGACGCCACCGATGAAGCCCGCGAAACTCAAGGTCTAAAAATTTTACTTGAACAACGTACAATGGAAACGGTACAATTTGTATTCAAAAGAAGCTAAAGTGCATTCAATACTTTTAACGCTAAACCTTGCCCCATCTTTTCAAAACTCTCTTTGGTCCAACCAGCAATATGTGGGCTTAATAGAACATTATCTCTTTCAAGCAAATGCTTCACTTCATTTGGAGTTTGACCTTCAAACAAGCTGGTAAAACTTGTTTTCTCATATTCCAATACATCTAATGATGCACTAACCACCTTACCCGAATCTAATGCTTTTAGGAGCGCTGAAGTTTTCACTATTGGACCTCTTGCAGTATTAATAAAGTGAATAGGCTTACTAAAGGCTGAGAAAAAGTTTTCATCAACCCAACCGTTCGTTTCTTCATTAAGCGGTAGATGTAGGCTCACCACATCTGCTTGAAGTTGAATGGTTTTCAAAGTGACTTCTTCTATTCTGTTTTGTGCAAACCCCGATTTGTATTTGTCGTAAGCCAAAACTCGAACACCTAAGACTGAAAGCAATTTAGCAAATTCAGTACCCATAACGCCATAGCCAATAACACCTATAACTAAGGATTGCAGCTCTCGTCCTTTATTGGGCGACCGTAACCAAAGACCTTTTTGTATTTGATTATGTGCGCGGGGAAGATGATTTAATAAACTAAGTAACATCCCCAAAGCGTGTTCTGCCACTGCCCTAGCGTTCCCTTCGGGAACTCTCAAACAGGTTATCCCCCGTTGCTCCGCCTCATGAACATCAATATTTTCCAATCCAGCTCCAAGACGACCAATTACCCTTAGCATTGGAAATTGATTGATAAAATTTCGATCCACATTCATTCTAGATCGAATAATTAGCACTTCGGTATCCGCATGACTTCCCGCGATTTCTTCCAGCGGTGCTTGATATTCACGCACCAAAAAAAGACCCCCTTGCTGCAATCCTTGTTCTAAAAAAGGGTGTGTATCGTCAAGTATAAGTGCTTTCATTAGTATCCAATAATCAATCGACCTATTTGGAAATAGATAATTAGACCAATCACATCATTAGCTGTGGTGATAAAAGGACCAGTCGCTAAGGCTGCATCAATTTTCAATTTATCCAACATTAGAGGGATGAACGTTCCAAATAACGATGCAAAAACAATTACCGTGAGTAGTGACGTACTTACGGTAAGGGTAATAAGCTCATCGTAACCCAATAGTAATCCTGAGGCGTACATGACTAATGATAGAATAAGGCCGTTAAAAAGACCTACAGCCAACTCTTTGATTAACTTTTGAATCATCTTATTCGCTTTTCTGTCGCTCGCCAAAGCCTGTACTACAATTGCGGAAGATTGTACACCAACGTTACCAGCCATCGCAGCTATTAACGGCATAAAAAAAGCAAGAGCAGGCACAAGTTGAATGTCCTCTTCGTTCTTTCCAATAATCAGTGCCACAATGATGCCACCAAAAAGGCCAATTATCAGCCAAGGAATTCGTGCTCGAGTGACCTGATAGACGCTATCGTCACTTTCAACCTCATCATATAAACCCGATGCCAATTGGTAGTCGCGCTCTGCTTCTTCACGTATGAAATCTACGATATCATCGAGAGTAATACGCCCAAGGAGTTCTCCAATTGCATTTACCACAGGAATCACGAATAAATTATATTTCTGCATTACATTGGCCACTTCTTCTGCAGGAGTAGTACTTAAAACCGTATGTTCTATTGGTCTATATAGTTCAGAAATAGGCACGGTACGCTTTGCAGTTAAGAGCATTTTCAAACTTAATGTTCCTACTAAAATATCATCATCATTTACCACATAAACCGCATGGACGCGGTCAATTTTGACAGCTTGTGAACGCATAGCAGCCACACAACGTACAGCGGTCAAGCGCTCATTCACCACAACTAGTTCAGTGGCCATTAATGCACCAGCCGTGTCCTCGTCATGAGTAAGAAGTTGGGCTATATTTTTAGCCTGTTCGACATCTTCTAATTGAGAGAGAACCTCACGAGTAAGCTCATCTGGCAGCTCAGACAACATATCGGCAGCATCATCCGAGTCCATGTTTCCCACCAACTCTTGAGCAATCTCTTCTGTGGAATAGGTGGCAACTAATTCTCCACGTTCTTCTTCATCAAATTCAACAAGGATATCTGCAGCTAACTCTGGATCAATTTTTTCAAAAAATTGAGAACGCGCTTCTGCATTGAAGGATTCTAGAACCTCTGCCAAGTCTGCAGGGTGGATTCCTTCGATAATTTGCGCGAACTGTGCTTCGTTACCTACAGACAAGGCTTTCAGTATACGCGCTTTAATGCTCATTTCTTCCATCTTCAATCGCCTTTAGTAGTTCAACAAATTCTATGTGCGAAAGCTGTTCTGCACGCTTTGCCAGGTAGGGATGGTAAAATCCAGATGGCAAGTTAAGGACTTTAAGCGCATTACGAAGTGTTTTTCTTCGCTGTCCAAAGGCTGCCTTAACGCCTTGTTTCAATAATTTAAAGTCAAAATTAGTAGCACTTTCCTTTCGAACCATATGCATCACCCCACTTTCTACATTAGGCGGAGGGTCAAATACATATGGAGGCACGGTAAAATTATAGGATAAGTTATAATACGTCTGACATAATACAGATAAAATACCGTACGTTTTATTCCCCGGCGGGGCACATAGGCGCTGAGCTACTTCCTTTTGAAACATCCCGCCAAACACTGGAATCTGATGCATATGATCAAGTACCTTAAAGACAATTTGAGAACTTATGTTGTAGGGGAAGTTCCCAATCAGAGCGAACTGCCCTTGCCCAAAGTTTAAAGAGGGATTCCACTTCAAAAAATCTTCCTCGATAATTCGAGCGCCCAGCTGATTATAGTGTGCTTTTAAGTAGCTTACACTTTCCTGGTCAATTTCTACAACCCATGTTTCAATGTTCGGCATGTCGAGTAAGTACTTAGTCATTACTCCCATTCCCGGGCCAATCTCCAGTACTTTTTTAATTCCTTCAAAAGGCACCACATGAGCGATACGCTGCGCAATACCTTCATCCTTTAAAAAGTGTTGTCCAAGGTGTTTTTTGGCACGTACTTGACCTCGATTTTTCATAGTACAAAGGTAGTGCATTCGTACTGCCTACTTCTCATAGATTAACCGTAACTTAAACGAACCTATTACAAACCACAATACCATTGACCATGGTACAACCAACAACGCTCGGTGAATTCATAGTAGAAAATCAAAAGGACTTCCCTTTTGCAACAGGAGATTTGTCACATCTTTTGACCTCGATTCGTCTTGCCGCTAAGGTGGTTAATCGAGAAATAAACAAGGCAGGTCTAGCGGATATTCTAGGTGCTATGGGCCAAGACAATGTTCAAGGCGAGGCACAGCAAAAACTTGATGTCATGGCAAACGACACCTTTATGCGCGCTCTTCGCTCGATGGGTCAAGTATGTGGTGTGGGTTCTGAGGAAGAAGAGTACTTTGTGAGTTTTAACGACGATATTCATTCAAAAGCGCAATACGTGGTCCTCATGGACCCATTAGACGGTTCAAGTAATATTGATGTGAATGTGAGCGTTGGAACCATTTTCTCTATATACCGCCGAATTACTCCTGAAGGAAGCCCAGTTACACTCGAAGATTTTCTTCAACCCGGCGATGGCCAAGTTGCAGCGGGTTATGTAGTATATGGTTCGTCGACTATGCTGGTTTATACTACTGGAAATGGTGTTAACGGCTTCACTTTGGACCCTTCTATAGGCGTATTTTGCTTGTCACATCCCAATATGCAGATACCAAAATCAGGTAAAATATACAGTGTAAATGAGGGGAATTATGTTCACTTCCCGCGAGGAGTTAAAGAATATATTAAGTATTGTCAGCAATACGATGCTAAAACGGGAAGACCATTCACTTCAAGATATATTGGCTCTTTAGTTTCTGATTTTCATCGCAATCTTATCAAAGGTGGGGTGTATCTTTACCCCACAGGAACAATGGCACCTAACGGTAAGCTTCGACTCCTGTACGAGTGTAACCCACTCGCATTTATAGTTGAACAAGCAGGCGGTACCGCAACTAACGGTAAACAGCGAATTTTAGAATTAAGACCTAGCGAATTGCACGAACGGGTTCCCTTCTTCATTGGCTCTCCGGAAATGGTGGATATGGCCCATGCGTTTTTACGCAAGTACGAAGAAGAATAAAATTGAATATAGAAGATTTACTATCCCGCTACCACAGCCATCCATTAGTTAATCGATTAAGTTCCGCAAGCTCCTCAAGCACCAATCTAGCTATCGGATTCAATGCAGCTGGGGGTTCTCACTGTGCGGTTTTAACCGCATCAACCTATGAGTGCACTGGGAACATGCAATTCATCATTGCAAATAGCAAAGAAGAAGCCGCCTATATTCAAAACGATATTGAAAAGCTACTTCCTGCTGTAAAGAGTTATTTTTATCCAGCCTCTTATCGCAGACCCTACGAAGTAGACTCGATTGATAATGCAAATGTGCTACTGCGCGCAGAAGTATTAAACCACCTTAGTACAAGGAGAAAACCCCCGATTCTAATTTCCTACCCGGAAGCATTATTTGAAAAAGTAGTTACTAAAAAGGAACTCGAATCAAATACTCTTAAAGTAAATCTTGACGATGTTTTAAGTCTAGACTTTCTGAATGAAACCTTAATTGAATACCAATTTGAACGAGTTGATTTTGTAATTCAGCCTGGTCAATTTTCCATCCGCGGAGGTATAGTCGACATATTTTCCTTTTCTAAGGACCACCCTTACAGAATAGAGTTTTTTGATGATGAGGTAGCAAGTATTCGCTTTTTTGACATTGAAACACAGCGAACTGTGGGGAAAGCCACAAAAATGAGTATTGTTCCAAACGTAGAAAACAAAACTTTTCTTGAAAGCAGGGACTCTCTTCTGAGCTATCTTCCAAAGAATACCCAAATATGGATAGACACTCCGTCTCTTGTGGTTAATAAATTGGAACGATTGATGGGTTTAGCCCAAGAGCGCTATGAAGAGTTGGATTCCACTATCCAGCGTGCCTCACCCAATGAATTATTCTTGAGCGGAGAAGGCTTTAAACGAAGTTTACTTGAGTTTGCTTTGATAGAATACGGTCGTAGCGAGTGGTCTTCCGAGCAAATAGAAAGTAAGGCATTGCCACAGCGCGCCTTCAATAAGGATTTTAATTTGCTGGGACAAACCCTGCTACGCTCTCAAAAGGAAGGTGTGGAAACTATAATGATGTGTTCAAATCCAAAGCAGATTGAACGATTCCATGCGATTTTTCAGGATTTACAATTAAAGCCTCAATACCAAACTACCGTGGGTGCCTTGCATGAGGGTTTTGAGGATTTATTATCCCAAACTTTCCTCTATACCGATCATCAAATTTTTGATAGATACCAACGCTTTAATATTAAAAACAATGCGCGTAAGAAGCAGACTATCACGCTTGAACAGCTAAATGCGCTCGAGTTTGGAGATTTTGTAACTCACATTGATCATGGGGTAGGCAAATTTGGTGGGCTACAAAAAGTCAATAATAATGGGAAAATTCAGGAAGCTATAAAACTCACCTACAGAGACGATGATATCCTGTACGTAAGTATTCATTCCCTGCATAAGATTAGCAAGTATAATGGCAAAGACGGTACAGCTCCTTCTCTTCACAAATTGGGTTCAGCACAATGGCAAACGCTTAAGAAAAAAACCAAAGCCAAAGTCAAAAAAATTGCTTTTGACCTTATCCAGTTATATGCTAAACGCAGAGAAGCAATTGGCTTTCAATGCGCTCCAGATGGTTATTTACAGCACGAATTGGAAGCAAGTTTTCTCTTTGAAGATACGCCAGATCAAATATCGGCTACCGAAGACGTAAAAAAAGATATGGAAAGCGCGATGC
>CACMMX010000031.1 GCA_902614915.1 uncultured Cryomorphaceae bacterium | reverse complement strand
TTGGTAGCAGAAGAACCGCCGACACTCAACTGATCCAAAAAGTTCATAACGCCGGGATTCATTAAGTTATGCACAAGATGTGCCCCGCCAACTAAGTTTGGACTTACAGTGAAAGTTGCGCCTGCCGCTATAAGTTTTCGTTCTGTACTTTCCGTATTTGTACGTGCTCCTATGATTAATTTTGGATTCAGTTGGCGTGCTGAAACCACAACGAATAAATTATCCGTATCTGAGGCCAATGCAGAAATTAAAGAAGCTGCTTTTGATATATTGACTTTTTCAAGAATGACATCATCCGTGGCATCACCTTCAACGACCAAAACATTGTCAAATTGATTTCTAAATTCAGCTGCACGGTATTCATCTTTCTCAATAACTACAATATCTACACCATAGGCCTGTAGCTTACTTACTACTTGACGACCATTTCGACCAAGTCCACAAACGACTGCATGTCCTTCCAACTTTTTCACTTTACGCTCTATTCTTTTAGTGAGTAAAAAACGACGAACCTTCCCATCTATTGCCAATTGAGCAAGAAGACCTGCTCCATACGCAAAAGTTCCAAAACTAGAAACAATTAAGGCAATTGTAAACCAAACCCCTTTTATTGAAAGGGGTTTAACCTCATTAAACCCCACCGTACTGACCGTCTGAATAACCATATATAGGGCGTCCAACCAAGATAAGTTTTCAATATATCGGTAGCCTAATATTCCACCTAGTAAGATTAAGGCAAGAAAAATTAATACTTTTCGAAAACTTTGAAATGGGTTATTCATCTCTCTAAAGGTAACTTCTTCCTACGGAACAGGTAATTCATAAAAAGAATAATATGATTATAATAATTTAGATGGTCTGACTATTTTTTCCTGATAGAACAACACCAATAACTATTTCACATAATATCTACCTTCTATTAAGGCTTTCGAGATTAATCGTTATCTGAAACTAATATTGAAGTTTCTTTAATCGCACTAAAACCTCCGGCTACATCGACTAAATTATGATAACCTCTAGCCTTCAATATAGAGGCAGCAATAACAGATCTATATCCACTGGCACAATGAATATAAAATGTTCCATCTTTTGGTACTGATGATATTTTTTGATTTAAATAATCTAATTCTAGATTCAAGGAGTTTTCTAAATGTTGACTTAAATATTCACTTCTCTTGCGAACATCTACAATTAATGGATTTTTTAAACAACTAAAATCTTGAGCCGAAATTTGGTCTAGAGAATCCATTGGCTTATCCGCTGCTTTCCACTCTTCAAATCCTCCCTCAAGAAAACCAATGGCCTGATCGTATCCGACACGCGATAAACGCGTTAATACCTCTTCCTCCTTACCTGGGTCCGCAACAATCAAAAGTTTTTGATTTATATCTGGAACAATTGCTCCGACCCACATTGCAAAATTTCCATTAATCCCAATAAATATGGATTGTGGTATGAAGCCTTTGACAAAATCATTTTGATGGCGGGTATCAATGATTAAAGCATTTTTTTTCGCAGCAGCTGTTTCAAAATTTAAGACATTTAATGGCGTCAAACCACGCTTTAACACAGAATAAAAACTTTCATAGCCGGTTTTATTCAAACGGACATTTTCCGGAAAATATGCAGGGGGAGCTTTTAATCCATTGGTTACCTCTTTTACAAATTCAGATTCGCTCATATCACTTCGAAGTGCATAATTGGTTTTTTTTTGTTCACCCAATGTTCCAATTGTTTCTTTGGACATATTCTTTCCACAAGAGGAACCTGCGCCATGCCCTGGATAAACAATTACATCATCAGCCAAAGTCATAATTTTTGTTCTCAATGAATGAAACAAATTTGCAGCCAATTGCTCTTGCGTCAAGTCTGCGCCTTTCTGAGCCAAATCAGGACGACCTACATCACCTAAAAATAAGGTGTCACCAGAGAAAATAGCATAATCTCTACCATTTTCATCTTTCAAAAGATAAGTGGTACTCTCCATGGTATGACCAGGGGTATGAAGGACCTTAATCTCAACATTCCCAACTTGTAAAATATCATTGTCTTTGGCAATATGACAGTCAAATGTGGGATTTGCATTTGGACCGAAAACTATTTTCGCCCCGGTTTTTTTGGCTAAATCAATATGGCCAGAAACAAAATCAGCATGAAAATGCGTTTCTAATATATACTTAATTTTCACGCCGTCCTTTTCTGCACGATCCATATAAGGAAATACCTCGCGTAATGGATCTATCACTACAGCTTCGCCTTGAGAGGCAATATAATAGGCTCCTTGTGCTAAACAACCCGTATAAATTTGTTCTACTATCATTATTTATTAATGTTATTCTTAACCTATTTGCTGAAGTATGATATATAAAGCCGCAAGCAATACAAAACCAACCAAAACCTTTTTTAAACTATCACCATTGATAAATTTAGCCAAGTATATTCCCACAAAGATACCCACAACCGCAAAGCTTGTTACACTTAATAAAAAGGTCCAATCTATGGCCAAATCATTGCGCTGTAAATCACCAGTAAATCCGATAAGACTTTTTAGTGCAATAATCAAAAGAGAGGTTCCTAAAGCCTTTTTCATAGGAAGTTTTGCAAAAATAACAAGAGCCGGTATTATCAAAAAACCGCCCCCTGCGCCTACAATTCCAGTAAGTACACCTACTACAAATCCCTCTACAATAATTCCAACAATATTGAATTTTGGGGATGCTGATACTTTATTAAATCTGGAATACACTGTATTTCCCATCATACTTACCGACGCAGCCAACATGATAAACGCAAAGAACATCATAATGGCCTTATCCTTGGTCAAGGTAAAAGAACCAAAACTTACAATTTCTAGTGGGATAGACGATACTAAGTAAGCTCGAGTTAGGTAGACGGCAATTATTGAGGGAATTCCAAAAACAACTCCAATTTTATACTCAACATGACCAAGTGTTGCCTTTCTAATAGCTCCCACAAGTGAAGTAGTACCCACAATAAAAAGAGAATATGCTGTACTAACCTCAGGAGATTCCCCAAATAGGTAGACCAATACAGGTAC
The DNA here is from genome assembly GCA_902614915.1 of uncultured Cryomorphaceae bacterium. GTDB lineage: Bacteria > Bacteroidota > Bacteroidia > Flavobacteriales > Schleiferiaceae > UBA10364. The sequence continues at coordinate 11,654 of CACMMX010000031.1, read as the reverse complement.
AGTTAATATTGAACCACCCCCACCTGTAATACCAAGTGTAATACCTATTAGTATTGATGCGAGATAACCCATTATTTCCATGATATCCTTCTGTTCACACAAACTTAATCATGATAAAACTCTTTAGGTGTAACTAAGGGCACACTAAAACAATATAGCAGCCATTTCCTTTTGCAACTCCTGTGCGGCAACTCCAGCCTTTTGTGCGAAGTCTTCACCACTAGCCTGGTAAATCACGCCTCTTGTAGAATTGACTAAAACTCCGTAATCTTTATTAGTAGCTTTTGTTAAGACAGCTTCCAACGATCCTCCTTGAGCCCCAACTCCAGGAATTAAGAAAAAGGAATCTGGTGCAGCCTTACGAACGCGTTCTAAAAATTCCGTTTTAGTTGCCCCTAGAACAAACATTAGCTGTTCAGGCGAAGCCCATTTTTGAGCTTTTTTCAATACTCTTTGAAACAAAGCCTCACCGCTTTCATCTTCGGTTAATTGGAAATCAAATGCCCCTGTATTTGAAGTTAATGCAAGAAGAATCACCCATTTATCTTGAAACGCTAAGAATGGCGTAACGCTATCTACACCCATGTAAGGAGCTACTGTAATGCTATCAAAATTCATTGTTTCAAAAAAGGCTTCTGCATACATCTTCGATGTATTACCAATATCACCTCGTTTGGCATCCGCGATAGTAAAGACATCTGGATACCTTTGATTCAAATACTTTATAGTCTTGTTTAGTGCATTCCAACCCTGAATACCTAACCTTTCGTAAAAAGCTATATTGGGCTTGTAAGCAACGCTATATTCAACAGTAGCATCAATTATAGCCTTATTAAATGAAAATATAGGGTCAGGTTCAGAGAATAGATGCTTTGGAATTTTTTTTATATCTGCGTCTAGTCCTACACAAAGGACGCTTTTCTTTTTTTTTATTTGGGCTATAATCTCTGCTCTCTTCATTTTAAACGATATCCGTTCCTTCCTTCATTTTTTCAGCATTCTCTGCCATATGAAGCTCATCAATGAACCTTTGAATTTCTCCACCTATCACATCATTAAGATTATAGGTGGTCAGTCCAATTCTATGATCAGTAACCCTGCCTTGTGGGTAATTATATGTTCTAATTTTAGCAGATCTATCGCCAGTACTCACCATAGTCTTGCGTTTAGCTGCCTGTTCCTCCTGTTTTTTTTTGAATTCCATATCAAACATACGCGAGCGAAGCACTTTAAGCGCTTGCTCGTAATTCTTATGCTGAGATCTTCCATCTTGGCATTCCACGACAATTCCTGTAGGTAAATGTGTAAGCCTTACCGCACTCTCTGTCTTATTCACGTGTTGACCTCCCGCACCCTGTGCACGATATGTATCCTTTTTAACGTCTTTCATATCTAAATCAACATCTAAATCTTCAGCTTCAGGCAAAACCACCACAGATGCAGCTGATGTATGCACACGACCTTGGCTTTCTGTGGCCGGTACTCTTTGTACTCGATGCACACCACTTTCGTATTTTAAAATTCCATAAACGGACTCGCCTGTAACTTCAAAAGAAACTTCTTTAAAACCGCCGGCTGTACCTTCATTCATAGAAATTACCTCTATTTTCCATCCTTTACTTTCGCAATATCGTTGATACATACGGAAGAGATTACCAGCAAAAATAGCCCCTTCATCTCCGCCGGCACCCTGCCTTATTTCTACTAGGGCGTTTTTATCATCCTCAGGATCTTTCGGAATCAGGAGTATTTTAATAGCTTCTTCCAATTCCAAAAAGGCCGGCTCTAATTCGTCAAGCTCCAATTTGGCTATATCTCGAAATTCGTCGTCTTTCTCCTCTTTAAGAACCATTTTAGCCTCCGCTATTCTGCTACTTAATTCCAGGTAATTATCCCGAGCATCTACCAAAGGTTTCAAGTTCTTGTACTCTCGATTGAGTTTCACATAACGCTTACGATCGGAAATTACATCCGGTTGAATAATGAGGTCATTGACTTCATTGTAACGCTGAAATAACACATTGAGCTTATCAAGCATTAGTTACCATATTTAAAAGTTCCGAATTCACTTTCTATGGTTAATTCCTTAACACTACTTTCTTCCACGCGACCAATAATCTGAGCATCCACTTCAAATCCTTTACTAATCTGAATTATGTCCTCCGCAATTATAGAATCAACATAAAACTCCATTCTATGACCCATATTGAATACTTGGTACATTTCCTGCCAACTGGTGCCACTTTCTTCTTGAATAAGCTTGAATAGCGGGGGTATATCAAAGAGATTGTCCTTTACCACATGTCCTTTCTCGAGGAAATGTAAAATTTTAGTCTGTGCTCCCCCAGAACAGTGCACCATTCCATCTATTTGACTCCTGTATTTATCAAGAATTTTCTTCACAATAGGCGCATAGGTACGCGTAGGACTCAATACCAACTTACCTGCATCTAATACAGTATGAGTGGGATCAGTTAGGGACTTTGTTCCAGTATAGACCAAATGCTCTGGCAAATCTGAATCGAAACTCTCAGGATACTTTATCATCAATTCCCTAGAAAAAACATCGTGACGGGCGCTAGTTAATCCATTAGACCCCATACCGCCATTATATTCAGATTCGTATGTCGCTTTTCCGAAACTTGCAAGACCGACAATTACGTTTCCAGGCCGAATTTTTGAGTTATCAATTACATTGGTACGTTTCATCCTTGCAACCACTGTACTGTCCACAATAATGGTACGCACCAAATCACCAACATCTGCAGTCTCACCACCTGTGCTTATAATAGATATACCGTAATTTCTATATTCTTCCAATAACTCCTCTGTACCTTCTATTATCGAGGCTAATACCTCTCCCGTAATGAGCCCCTTATTCCTCCCAATAGTTGAACTAAGCATAATATTCTCGGTAGCACCAACGCAAAGAAGGTCATCAATATTCATTATTAAAGCATCTTGTGCTATTCCTTTCCATACCTGAAGATCACCCGTTTCCTTCCAATACATATATGCGAGGGCACTTTTGGTTCCAGCTCCATCTGCATGCATGACCAAGCAATACTCTTCATCTCCTGTAAGGTAATCAGGCACGATTTTGCAAAAAGCTTTTGGAAAGAGGCCCTTATCAATATTTTTGATTGCATTATGCACGTCTTCTTTTTGCGCACTTACGCCTCTTCCTGAATAGCGGTCAGTATTAGTACTCATAATTCTGTAAAAATAAAGAGAAAGCGCGCACAGATTAATCCGTGCGCGCTTTTCTTTTATTAAGATTTATCTACTTCGTTTGAATCCAGGAACCGACAATCAACTCCTTATCACTTTTTATATCATTAAGGGTTCTTAATGTCTTCACATCCGACCCCACTTTCTTCGAAATAGAACGTAACTGATCACCGCGTTGAACCTGATAGTGTATTTTATCGAAATCTTTGTAATCGCCATTAAGAGTCACTTTTAATACCATGCCAGGCATTGGTCGGGCACCACGAAGACCACCATTCAGTTTTTTCAGCTGTACTACGTTCATACCATTATCCATGGCAATCTTTCCTAGTGAACGGTCCTTAGGAGTTAAGGTGATTGTTTGACCAATTGGATTTATATTTTTCTTTTCAGGAGCTGATGCACCATTTTCATCAGAAACAATTGGTGCCGATGGCACATAATCGTCAGTAAGAACTTTAAAATCTGTTCGTCTATTAATTTGGTTGGCTATTTCCTGACGATCATTCCCCAATCTTTTGATAAATGCTTCAGTTAATTTATCCCCTGTCTTGAATTGGTTTGATCCGTAGCCGGAATAATCTGTAGGAATAACGAAAGGCTCCTCTTCACCCATTCCAACGGCTGTGAGACGATTAGAAGCTATTCCTTTTTCAATTAAATAATCCACACAACTTTGAGCACGCGATTGTGAAAGCACTTTATTTTTTGCCTCGGTATCCCTGTAATCGGTATGTGAACGAAGCCCAATTGTAATGTTAGGATTTCTTTGAAGGATATTAATTACTGTGTCCAATGCTACCTTACTCTCTTCTCGCAAATCTGATTTTGCAAGGTCAAAAAAGATATTTGGAAGAACTATTGGAACTTCAATTGGATCCATTTTTAAAGTTAAATCATACGATTTCACGTATTCCCATTTTTCTTTTACTTTCGAGTATTCATCGAGAGATAGATTCTCTGTACTAATGTCTGCAATGGCGTTCAAAAATTTTTCTCGAGACATGTTCAGCTTGTACGACATATTTTCCTCAAGTTGACCTTGTGGAATCTTGAATTTACCATTGGCGTCCGTAGTAACCGTGAATGAACCACCAAGCTTATCGCTTACTTCAATAGTGACCTCTTTGATAGGCTTACCGTTTTTGGTGCTCACGATAGTTCCACTCACAAAAAATTGTTTGGTCCACTGAGTGACGTACCATATATCATGCTCCCCTCGAGTTCCTTTTCTATTTGAAACAACGAAGCCTTTTTCAGTACGATTGCCAGGTAACCAACGAAGCGCGATATCATCAGCCTCCGAATTAATAGGACTAAGCATATTTTCAATATCACCTACCGGTAAGCCTGAATCATCAAGTTTAACTCGATAGCAATCAAAACCTCCCATTCCTGGACGACCATTAGATGAAAAATAAAGATATCCATCGCCATGAATGAAAGGATACAACTCATCGCCTGCAGTATTTATATTCAACGCTGTTGGCATCTTCCATTCTCTTGCTCTTCTATCGTAAGTCGTCATATAGATGTCTTTGCCTCCCATACCGTCACTCAATTCACCTGCAAAGTATAAGGTTTTGTCGTCCTGACTTAGGGCTGGATGTCCGACAGACGCACCACTATCAATGGCAATAACGACAGGCTCGGGGTTTGCCCAATCCTGACCTATTTTCTTCGTCGTGTAAATAGCACAGCCCATCTTGACATTCTTTAGCTTGACACATTTTGTAAAATACATGGTCTTGCCGCGAGAATCAAAGGTCAATACCCCTTCATGATCTTTAGTGTTTATTATCTCGCCTATAGATTCTAAATTACCCCATATTATTTGGTCATTTGCGTCGGCCTGTTTTCCTCTTTTAGACTTACCTTTTTTCCTTTGTCCCTCAATGACATAAATATCTGAAAAACGCTGTCCTGTCCAGCCATCCGACTTTTTACCAGTAGCATCGTCACGCATTGAGCTCACCATCAGAATCAAATCTTCTTTCTTTTTCTTCCCCGCAAAAGCAACCGCATAATCTGACTTCTTCGAATTCAAAGCTTTTGCGTTATCCAATGAAAATAAGGAGCCGTTTTCTTTCCATTGGCTAGCTTGGCGACAAGCAGCTATTCCATTGTCTGCACGAGTATCTGCCGGTGTTAGTTTTTTGTATACTTCGAATGCAACAATTGCATCTTCATATTCTCCCTGACATTGCAGCATTTCGGCATAACCTAAATTAGCTTTAGATCCATATCCTAATTTTGCGGCTCTCAAATAAGAGCTTGCTGCACGTTTGCACTGTCCCGTGAAACGGTAGCATTCGGCCATGTTGAAACAAATTCGCCCCTTTTGTTCGCGAGTTTTCTCTCTTGAATAGGCCTTATTATAAATATCAAGAGCAATAGAGTACTCCTTAAACTCAAAGTATTCATCCGCCCTTTTAGTAGTTTTATGAATCTCGATTTCGACATCTCCAATGTCTGAATCTTGTGCCACTAAAGCCGCTGGTAGTGCTACAATAGCCGCAATTAGTAAGAAATATCTACTTATTTGCATTAGAACTTTATTCTGGTATTTTAGCGTTGCCAATATAACCAAAATAAAAAGAAACCCGGCAGAAGCTGGGTTTCTAAAACTAAAGTTTAAAAGATTTAATGAATTAACGTGTAAAGAGCATTTCACGGAATTTTGGCATCGGCCATTGCTCGTCATCAATCATCAATTCTAACTTATCACTTTCATAACGTATAACCTCAAAATAAGGCTTCACATTATCATGGTATTCACATGCTTTATCACGCACGTTTTCTATGGTATTAGCCACTTTACGAGCCTTTAACATGTTTTCCTTTGAAGATAATATTTTAGAAATACGTGCACTGATATCCTTTATCATTTCTATTTGTTCTTTAGCAACAGAAAGGAATGCTTTTTCGTCCATGATATCTTTCAGACGCTGCACGTTATCAATTAAGGTATTCTGATACTTAATTGCCGTTGGAACAATATGGTTTCCTGCTATGTCGCCAAGAACCCTTGATTCTATTTGAATCTTCATAAAGTAGGATTCCAATAATATTTCGTGACGTGCTTCAGCTTCTCGTTTAGACATTACACCTAACTTTTTGAACATATCTAAGGTTTGGTCGCTAACGTATGCGTCTAAAGCACGAGGAGTAGATGGCTCGTTGTTTAAACCACGTTTTGCCGCCTCTTCTTTCCATGCACCGCCATAACCGTCACCTTCAAAGCGAATAGATTTACTCTCTTTGATATAACGCTTTAAAACGCTAAAAATCGCCTCGTCCTTCTTTAAACTATCTCTATCAATTAAGGCATCAACATCTGACTTAAATTCAATAAGTTGCTCTGCCATAGCAGAGTTTAATACAGTCATTGGCTGAGCACAGTTTGAAGCAGAACCCGCAGCGCGAAGCTCAAATTTATTTCCGGTAAACGCAAATGGCGAAGTTCTATTGCGGTCCGTATTATCTAAAAGCACATCGGGTATTTTACCAACTACATTCAATTTTAGGTCGGTCTTTTCCTCAGGAGTCATCTTTCCGCCTCCAATGTTTTCTAACTTATCTAAAACAGCGCTTAACTGCTGCCCTATGAAAACTGAAATAATTGCAGGAGGAGCTTCATTTGCTCCCAAACGATGTTCATTCCCCGCTGAACCAATTGAGGCACGAATCAAGTCGGCATGGCGATATACTGCTTTGATGCTGTTCACAAAAAAAGTCAAAAACATCAAATTACTCATAGGAGTAGAACCAGGAGAAAGTAAATTTATTCCGGTATTTGTTGCTAGAGACCAGTTATTGTGTTTACCAGATCCATTAATATTCGCAAATGGCTTTTCATGAAGAAGTACCCGAAAATTGTGCCGGCGCGCCACTTTTTCAATCAAATCCATAAATAATGAATTGTGATCAACTGCAACATTCGCCTCCTCAAAAACCGGAGCAAATTCGTATTGCGCGGGCGCTACCTCATTGTGGCGTGTTTTCACCGGTATACCTAAAACACGACTTTCATATTCCAGTTCTTTCATGAATTCGATAGCGCGTTCTGGTATTGATCCGAAATAGTGATCATCCAATTGCTGACCTTTGGCTGGAGCATGTCCGACTAAGGCACGACCAGCTAATGTTAAATCTGGACGGGCTGCAAAATAGGCTTCGTCTACCAGAAAATACTCTTGCTCCCACCCTAAGGTTGCATTCACCTTTCTGACATTTTTATCAAAATACTTACAAACGTCTGTTGCAGCTGAATCTACGGCCTGAAGAGCACGAAGTAAAGGTGTTTTATAATCCAATGCTTCGCCTGTGTAAGAAACAAATACCGTTGGTATACATAATGTACTACCAAATACAAATGCAGGAGATGTCGGGTCCCATGCAGTATAGCCGCGTGCCTCGAATGTATTGCGGATTCCACCATTGGGGAATGAAGAAGCATCAGGTTCTTGTTGAACCAACATTCCACCTGAAAATTTTTCAATAGCCTCTCCATTTCCTGTAGGCTCAAAAAAGGAGTCGTGTTTTTCAGCGGTTGCACCTGTGAGAGGTTGAAACCAATGAGTATAATGCGTTGCTCCAATATTCAATGCCCAAGCTTTCATTCCTGCAGCAACCTGGTCGGCTATATTACGATTAATTTTAGTGCCGTTATCCATTGCGTCTATGACTGCTTTGAAAGCAGTTGAAGTCATGTATTCGCGCATTGCTTTTCTATTAAACACGCGTGAACCAAAGTACTCTGAAACTCGTGTCGCAGGTGCTTCGAAGTGCTGTGGCTTACGACCAATTGTTTGTTCTAGTGCTAGGAATCTTACTGTTGGCATATTGCTAAAATTTTATTTACAGCAAATATATCCTCTAAATTTTAGGGGCACAACAAAAAATTATTAACTATTTGAAGCCTTACCCCCTAAAAAACTATACTACTTATGAACAAAAGGTATAATATAAACAACAACGCCCCCTCAAGCCTATCTAACCGATCCTTGGTAAAAACACTCATCAAAGGAATTATTAACAATGTGAAAAGTAATGAGGCTGGAAAGTCATTGGTTAAGAGCGCGGTATCATTTAATGGTATTGGTTTTATAATCGCAGTAAATCCAAGAACACTTAGGATGTTAAAGATATTCGAACCAATTATGTTACCAATAGCAATATCACTCTCACCTTTTCTTGCAGCAACAAGACTTGCAACCAACTCTGGAACACTAGTACCCAAAGCAACCATGGTAATTGCAACATAACGCTCAGTTATACCTAATTGTAAGGCAACATCACATATACCGATTACAAAAACCTTAGCTCCAAAGGAAAGGCCAAGACTGCCAATTACCATTAAGGCAACTCCCTTCCACATTGTCATGTGATAACCGAGAATTTCCTCCTCTATTTTTAAGGTTCTTTGTTTACGAGCGTCACGAATTTTTTGAATATTGTAGAAAACAAGGACTGTCACAAATAGGAGACCTTGAATTTGACTAATCCCACCCAACTTTAAAAACACGGCCAACAAAAGGTTAGCGGCTATTAAAAAATACCAATCTCTAAGATACTTTAATCGAATCGCTTGAATCTTAAATAAAAGAGCTGTTATACCCAATATGAGACCCACATTGGCAATATTAGAACCAAGAATATTTCCTAAAACAATATCACTTTTACCATTTAAAGCTGCGACGACACTAATTAAAAGCTCAGGAGCACTTGTAGCAAAAGCAACTAACGTCAAACCTATTACCACCCTTGAAACACGGAGTTTCAGTGCTAATCCTATACTACCACGAACAAGAAACTCTCCACCAAGAAGCAAGAGCAGAAAACCGCCTATCAAATGCAATGCCGTCAAAGCTTAGTCTCTCTTTTGATAGAATCTGTAACCTCTTTAAAAGCATCTCTGGTTTCTTCTATTGTTTTCTTAACCTCTGTCAATTTTTCGTCTTCTGCGCGATCCATTATGTCCCTTTTGATATCATTAGTCGCATTACGTGCTAGTTTAATGACCTTTGCTGCTGACCTTGCCATACTCGGAATCTGCTTTGGACCAAAAAACAATAAAAAAATGAGAGCAATTATAATAAACTCGCCACCACTTACATTCAACAATAAAAAGGTAAATAACATGCTACAAATTTATATAAAAAGCCCCGTTGCGCAGGGAGCACAACGGGGCTTTAGTAGAATTAAATTTCTTAAACCTCTTTCGTTGAGGCGTCAAACATCACTGGGGTAGCAATAAATAATGAGCTGTACGTACCCACTAACACACCGACTAATAGTGCAAACATGAAACCACGTATAACTTCGCCTCCGAATAGGAAAATAACTAAAAGAACAAATAGTGTGGTTAAAGAAGTGTTGAACGTACGACTTAACGTCTGATTCAATGACTTATTTACTCGCGAGTGAAAATCCGTCTTGCGACTTCCTACGTTTTCACGAATACGATCGAATACCACAACAGTATCGTTCAATGAATATCCAATAACAGTTAATATTGCCGCAATAAAAGCTTGGTCTACCTCTAATTGGAAAGGAAGAACACCATCTAATATGGAGAATAATCCCAATACAAAAAGAACGTCATGCAATAATGCAGCAACTGCGCCAAGCGAGAATTGCCACTTACGGAATCGGCCCAATATGTACAAAAAAACTACGATTAAGGAAAATATAATACTGTAAATCGCACCCGTTTTTATGTCATCAGCAATAGTAGGTCCTACAACTCGAGAACCAACTAAGCCTAGCGCCTCATCTGATTCGTCTGTAAAGAAATTATCTCGAGAAATTTCTTCGACAAAGAACCTACTTACTCCAGCATAGATTTTGTTCGTAATATCCTCATCAACTGAAGCTCCCGTTTCATCAATGCGATAATTTGTAGTAATGATGACCTGATTGGACTCTCCCAATGTTTTAACTACTGGAGTAAAAGCATTACCATCTGCGTCTATTAATACTTCACTCAAAGACTCAGCTACTTCGCTTACCTCTACGCTCTGATCAAATCTAACCTGGAATGCGCGACCACCCACAAAATCAACCCCCAGGTTTAGGCCTTTTGTGAACAAAGATGCTAAACCAATTACTATAATTACAGAGGATATCGCGTATGCTAATCTGCGCTTAGATAAAAAGTCAAAATTGATGTTCGTATACCAATTTGCAGTTGTTTTGTTAGAAAATTTAATTTCTTTCTTATTGTTCAAGCGACGCTCAAATACTACTCGTGAAATAAATAATGCAGAAAACAAAGATGTAAGAATACCAATTATCAATGTTGTAGCAAACCCACGAATTGGTCCCGTACCAAATGAATATAAAATAATACCCACAATAAGTGTTGTGGCATTAGCATCAATAATTGCGCTATTAGAATTTTTATATCCGTCTACTAATGCAGCTCTGAGGCCTTTACCTAAACGTAATTCTTCTCGTATCCTTTCGAAAATAATCACATTTGCGTCAACAGCCATACCTATAGTCAATACGATTCCCGCCATACCTGGTAAGGTAAGTACCGCGCCAAAGCTGTTAAGTATTCCAAAAATAAAGAACATATTTACGAGCAGCGCAAGATTGGCAACTAAACCAGCTCTGCTGTAATAGAAATACATGTACAATAAAACAAAAGCTAACGCAATTGCGAATGAATTTATAGAATCTGCTATTGCTTCTTTACCTAAAGATGGACCTACAACGTCGGCTTGAATAATGCGAGCAGGTGCATCCAATTTTCCTGCGCGGAGAATATTAGCTAAATCCGAAGCTTCCTCGGCGGAAAAATCTCCCGTAATTTGGGTGCGTCCGCCGGCAATTTCGTTTTGAACCTGAGGATAGGAATAAACATAATTATCCAAAACTACAGCAACGGAGCGCTTTGGTGTTTGAGCAGCAGCATCGGCAGTCAATCGTTGCCATTTTTGTGCACCTGATCCGTTCATAGCCATTGTAACTATATTACGATTGTATTCGTCTAAATCAGGACGTGCATCTACAATAACTCCTCCGTCTAATTCTGGAGCACCTTCGCGATTTGTTTTGATTGCTAACAAAGTGATAATGTCCGAATCAGGTTCAGGCTTGTTACTCCACAGAAACTTCACATTGCGTAATTCCTGATTCATGATTTGTACAATCTCCTGACGCTTTAGCATTGCATTTACTTTAGCAGTATCACGAATTAAAGCGTAACCAACGCGCGGTCCTTGCATAGGCTGACCGGTTTCACTCACCATTGGTCGGAACACTTCGAAAAAAGGATTATTAGCGGATAAAATATCTGTAGAATCAGCATCTGCATATGCAGTATCCGTTTCTGCCGTACCATCTATACTAAGCTCTTCGAAACTCTCTGTTGGAGTATCTTCTGCCTTTTCAGCTTCAATAAAATCGCGCAT
>CACMMX010000030.1 GCA_902614915.1 uncultured Cryomorphaceae bacterium | reverse complement strand
CAATAGGTTCCATTCTTGTATTGGATTCAAAAAAAACCTTTGATAAAGGCTATAATGTTGCCGGTTTATTGGGCGTTACTGATGCTCAGCTTGAAGCATCCACGGGTTCTTTTGAATTTAAGTTGAATAACATTAGTCGCATGGAGCCTGCAGATTTAAACCAAGACTTTTTTGATAAAGTGTATGGTGAAGGTGCGGTAACTTCTGAAGATGAAATGCGTGCTAAAGTGAAAGAGGAGGCGGAGCGCATGTATCTGAATGAAGCGGATCAATATTTCTTAAATAATGTTGCTGAGTATTTATTGGATAAGAATAAATTTGACTTACCAGTTGACTTTTTAAAGAAATGGATGCAAACCTCAGGCGAAAAGGCACTAACGGCTGAAGAGGTGGAAGCCGATTGGGAAAAAACAGAAAAGGGACTACGCTACCAATTAATTGAAAACTCAGTCATCACTACTGCCGAAATTAAAGTAAGCAGAGAAGATCTAATCGATCATACAATTGGTATGGTGAAAGCTCAATTTCAGCAATACGGCCAACAAGCTATGGACGATGAGATGCTCAAGGGCATTGCGGAAAATGCATTGAAAAACGAAGAAGAAGTGCGTCGTATCAGCGACCAGGTATACAATGCTAAACTTCTCGCTTACTATAAAGAATCGTTCAAAGTGGAGGAGAAAGAAGTTACTTATGACGAATTCATCAAATTGGTCGCAGAAAAGGTATAACTTAGGGAATAAATAAGTGCACCTTAATCGACTAAACTGAACTTACAATGGATTTAGGAAAAGAATTTAAAAAATATGCTACGAAACATGCGGGAATTCAAAGCATGTATGTCGACCAATACGTGGACGCATCGTTAACACCTTACATCATTGAGGAGCGCCAGATGAATGTTGCACAAATGGATGTGTTCTCTCGTCTTATGATGGATAGAATCATTTTTTTAGGAACGGGCATTAATGATCAGATTGCGAATATTGTGCAAGCGCAGTTATTGTTTTTGGAAAGTGCTGATTCTAAAAAAGACATTCAAATTTACATCAATTCACCGGGTGGGTCGGTCTATGCGGGATTGGGTATTTATGACACTATGCAGGTCGTCAATCCTGATGTTGCAACCATTTGTACGGGGATGGCGGCCTCGATGGGTGCGGTCCTTATGTGTGCAGGGGCTGAAGGAAAGCGTTCTGCTTTAAAGCACAGCCGAATAATGATTCACCAGCCCATGGGTGGCGCACAGGGTCAAGCTTCGGATATGGAAATCACGCTTCAAGAGATTTTGAAATTGAAAAAGGAATTGTACGCTATTATCTCTCATCATAGTGGTCAGCCTTTTGATAAAGTGGAAGCCGATTCTGATCGCGACCATTGGATGACTTCAGAGGAAGCAAAAGATTATGGAATGGTTGACGAAATCCTTTTAGGAAAGAATCAGGGAAAGTAAATGAGTGAGGAGAAAAACATTCATTGTTCTTTTTGTGGGCGCAGTAAGGACGAGGCTGAAATGATGATTGCTGGTGTGGATGCTCACATTTGTGATCGTTGTGTTGGTCAGGCGGGTGGTATACTCCATGCAGAGTTGGGTGAAAAGCCACAGTCTAATCCTTTAGAGGTGGCGGCAAAGACGGAGTTTGACTATTCCCCAGCGCAGATTAAAGAATATTTAGATCAATACATCATTGGCCAAGAATCGGCCAAACGCACCTTGGCTGTTGCGGTATATAATCACTATAAACGAATTGGTTTAGTGCCCCTCAAAGATGCTCCTGATGTGGATAAATCCAACATTGTTATCGTTGGAAATACCGGTACAGGTAAAACATTAATGGCTCGGACTATTGCCAAGCTGTTAAATGTCCCATTTACAATAGTAGACGCAACAGTGCTTACCGAGGCAGGTTATGTAGGTGAGGATGTAGAAAGTATTTTGACGCGTTTATTGCAAGCGGCAGACTATGACTTAAGCAGAGCACAAGTAGGTATTGTCTTTATTGATGAAATAGATAAAATTGCACGAAAAGGGGATAACCCCTCCATTACCAGAGATGTCAGTGGGGAAGGGGTGCAACAAGCCTTATTGAAGCTTTTAGAAGGTTCAAAGGTGAATGTGCCACCAAAAGGAGGACGCAAACATCCGGATCAAAAATACATTGAGGTAGATACTACGAATATTCTTTTTATAGCAGGTGGAGCTTTCGTTGGCATTGAGAAGAAAATTGGATCTCGATTGAATTCCGCTACATTGGGATACTCAAAGGACAGTCGAGATCATGTAGATGAAGGTGAAGTGTTGAGCTACATCACCCCGTCAGATTTAAAAAGCTTTGGCCTTATTCCTGAGTTGATTGGCCGAATGCCAATTGTAACCTTTATGTCCCCATTAGACAAAAAAGCGCTTCGAGCCATTCTTACGCTTCCCAAGAACGCCTTGATTAAGCAATACCAACATCTTTTTCACATGGACGATATCAATTTGACTTTTGATGACGACGTCTACGATTACATTGTTGGAGTGGCCATTGATTACGGTCTTGGTGCTCGTGGTTTGCGAAGTGTGTGTGAGGCTATACTTACAGATTATATGTTTCATGCACCTGAGTTAAAAGAAAAAGAATTACATATTACAAAAGAATATGCGGTGAATCAGATTGATCGAAGTTCATTACGAAAAATTTCAGCATAAAAAAGCCGCTCCATGAGCGGCTTTTTTTATTACGTACTAAAACAATCTTATCTCATTGTGGTATACACATTTTGAACGTCGTCGTCTTCTTCAAGCTTTTCAATCAGCTTTTCAATATCCTTAGTCTGTTGGTCATCAAGCTCTTTAGTTGTGGTGGGTATATATTCAAAACCAGATTCAACAATTTCGTATCCTAATTCTTCAAGTCCTTTGGTAATGTTACCGTAATCGGCAAATTGACCATACACCATGATGATTTCAGATTCTTCGCCGTCCTTCTCTTCTGTATCTTTAAAAACGTCTTCAGCCCCGTGATCAATCATTTCAAATTCAAGTTCTTCTAGATCTGTGTTGCCAGCGGCAATCTTAACATGGCATTTATGCTCAAACATGAATTCTACCGACCCTGAAGTGCCAAGGGAACCTTCACATTTGTTAAAGTAGGAACGAACGTTTGCCACGGTGCGGGTATTATTATCCGTTGCTGTTTCTACAAGAACGGCAACTCCATGCTGACCGTATCCTTCATAAATGATGGTTTTATAGTCGCTTTGGTCCTTTGACATTGCCTTTTTGATGGCACGCTCCACATTATCCTTGGGCATATTGGCTGCTTTTGCATTTTGAAGAAGCATGCGCAAGCGGTAGTTGGAATCTGGATTATCACCGCCCTCTTTGACAGCCATAATAATATCTTTAGTGATTCTTGAGAATGTTTTGGCCATCCCCGCCCAACGTTTAAACTTACGTTCTTTTCTAAATTCAAATGCACGTCCCATAAAGGTCAATTCTTTTATTGTATCCCAAAAATAACAACTATCGGCGAGCTTTTTTAAGCGAAGCTTTTGCCTTGCCCTTTTGTTGAGTTGCCCATTTATTGATTTCGCTTTTACGTCCGATTTGAGCCGTTATAAAATCTCGGTTTAAATCCCATCCTCTTGCAGGACTGTATTCTCGTCCGTAGAATATGATTTGCAGGTGCAGTTTGTTCCAAAGTTCTCGTGCAAACAATCGCTTCGCATCCCTTTCGGTCTTATCGACAGATTTTCCATTCGAGAATCCCCAACGGAACATTAGCCTATGAATATGAGTATCTACAGGGAATGCGTGTACTCCAAAAGCTTGACTCATCACTACGCTAGCAGTTTTATGACCAACACTTGGCATGGCCTCCAAAGCTTCGAAGCTTGCTGGGACCTGTCCGTTGTATTCATTAACAATAGTATTCGAGAAGGAGTGGATGCCCTTACTCTTCATCGGAACCAAACCACAAGGACGAATAATGGCAGCAATTTCCTCCACAGTCATCTTGGCCATATCGTAGGGGTTATCAGCCACAGCGAAAAGCAGCGGAGTGATTTGATTCACGCGTTCGTCGGTACATTGCGCACTGAGCACTACAGCAACAAGCAGTGTAAAAGGATCCTTATGATTAAGTGGAACTGGAGTATTGGGATACAAGCGTTCCAATTCATGAATAACAAATTCTACTTTTTCTGCCTTAGTCAAAATGCATCAATTTAGTTCCAATAAGACTTCTAAGGAACAAAACAAACCTAACTTGCCATTGTTAAGCTTAGAAATCATTTAATAATGGCATTAAAAATAGGACAAAAAGCACCCGATTGGAGCGGTTTGAATCAGAATGGACAACTCATTTCGTCAAAGGGATTTTTAGGGAAAAAGATAATTTTGTTTTTCTATCCTAAAGCAAGTACTCCGGGATGCACAGTGGAGGCTTGTAATTTCCGTGATCATTATTCAGAATTGAGTAAAAAAGGACTTGAAGTTATAGGTGTGAGTGCAGACTCAGTTAAAAGTCAAAATAATTTTGCTTCTAAACAGGAACTAAATTATAATTTAATCGCAGATGAAGATAAATCGATAATTATGGCTTTTGAGGCATGGGGTTGGAAGAAGTTTATGGGTAAAGAATACGAAGGTATTTATAGACATACTTATGTTATTGATGAAGAAGGTTTAATCGAGAAAGTCATAGAGAAAGTCAAAACAAAAGAAGCTACGGAACAAGTGCTTGAACTGTTAGAGAATTAAATTTCTGTTATAAATGTTTCAAAAAACTTTGAATTTAGATTCAAAATATTACATTTGTGTAAATTCTAATATTTTTAGCATTCTAATAACATGAGCATAGATAAAGACGCTAAGTTAAAAGCACTCAAACTTACAATGGACCGTATGGACAAAGCATACGGTAAAGGAACAGTAATGAAAATGGGCGATGCCCCAGTGGTAGAAGTTGATTCTATTCCTACCGGTTCGTTAACCTTAGATGTTGCCCTTGGTGTCGGTGGATACCCCACAGGACGTGTAGTTGAAATTTATGGACCGGAGAGTTCGGGGAAGACGACTTTAACGCTTCATGCCATTGCGGAGTGTCAACGCAAAGGTGGTATTGCTGCGTTTATAGATGCGGAGCATGCTTTTGATCGCTTTTATGCTGAAAAGCTTGGTGTGAATACGGATGAATTGATTGTTTCTCAGCCTGATAATGGTGAACAGGCATTGGAAATTGCAGACAATTTAGTTCGCTCAGGTGCCATTGATATTCTCATCATAGATTCCGTTGCTGCATTAACGCCTAAGGCAGAAATTGAAGGGGAAATGGGGGATGCGCGCGTTGGTCTTCAAGCTAGATTGATGTCTCAGGCCTTACGAAAACTTACCGGTACGATTAGTAAAACCAATTGTACATGTGTCTTTATTAATCAGCTGCGAGAAAAAATTGGTGTCATGTTTGGTAATCCAGAGACAACTACTGGTGGTAATGCGCTAAAATTCTACAGTTCTGTCCGTTTAGATATTCGCAGATCCACTCAAATCAAAGACGGCGATAAAGTAATTGGCAACAGAACCCGTGTGAAGGTGGTGAAAAACAAGGTAGCGCCGCCTTTCCGTTTGGCTGAATTCGACATCATGTATGGTTTAGGTATATCAAAAGCAGGGGAGTTGATTGATTTAGGTGTTGAACATGATATTTTAAACAAAAGTGGTTCATGGTTTAGTTATGGAGAGACTCGCTTGGGTCAAGGGCGTGATACGGTGAAACAATTGTTTGTGGATAACCCTGAACTTGCTGATGAGGTAGAGGCTAAGATTAAAGCTGCGTTATCGGATTCTGAATAGAGCGAACTTTTCTCAAAAAAAAACTAAAAAAGGCGCTGATTATCAGCGCCTTTTGTTATTAAAATGTTCATATAAACTTAATACGGTAAAGCGCAAATTGGAAACGGGCTTGTTACTTTAGCAATGAATAACCATTTCAAATTATAAACAATGAAAAAAGCTTTACTAATAGTAGGTGCAGTACTCACAGGTGCATCTGCTTACGCTCAGGAAGCTGCTGCAGATTCTTTATTCAACATGTTGGATGAGATTACAGTGACTTCTAATGTAATCGACATCGCTAAAGAGCGAGAAACTCCCATAGCGGTTTCAACGATTTCGCCTGCTGAAATTTCTTTAAAAGTGGGGAACCTTGAATTTGTTGAGGTCATGAATAACACGCCAGGTGTTTATGCAACTAAGCAAGGCGGTGGTTACGGTGATTCTCGTTTATCACTTCGTGGATTTGACCAAAGAAACACTTCTTTCTTGATTAACGGTCAGCCGGTGAACGATATGGAGAATGGCTGGGTGTATTGGTCAAACTGGCAAGGTTTATCTGATGTTGCCTCTGGAATCCAGATTCAACGTGGCCTAGGTGCTTCTCGCCTAGCAGTTCCTTCGGTTGGAGGTACTGTAAGTATTTTCACAAAAGCTGCTGAATTGAAGCAGGGAGGTTCCTTTTCTCAGTCTGCCGGTAACGACGGATACTTTAAAACCACGGCTTCGTACAATTCAGGAAAGAATGATGCAGGTTGGGCTTCTTCAGTTCTTATTTCGCGCTGGATAGGTAACGGTTACATCAACCAAACGCAAGGTGAGGGGTATAATTACTTTGCAGCTGTTGGTTATAACCCAGAAGGTTCTGCGCACAGCATGAACGCAAGTTTTATTGGTGCGGGCCAATGGCACCATCAACGTGATGTATGGGTAAGTATTCGTGACTACCAGTATTTCACAGAGGATAATGGCTTTAAAGGCGATGGTGGTGATATCAATCGCCGTTGGAATACCAATGGTGGTACTATGACTGATGTTGACGGTAATGTTGAAGAATTCTCTATGCGTCGTAATTTTTACAACAAGCCGCTTGCAACATTTAACTGGGATTGGGAAATCTCTAAAAATATAAAACTAGCTACTTCATTATACGGTTCTGCCGGTCGTGGTGGAGGTACAGGTCCACGTGGAAATTACTTCCGCAACAGTGATATGAATGTTCTTCCATACCGCAAAGACTTGTACGAGCATTGGATGGAAGATAGCACGGGCATTGCTTCAAGAAATGCGGACGGAACTATAGACTTTGACAATATAGTTTCATTAAACCAAAGCACTACCGATCCATATACGGGAGAAATCTCTGATTTTAATGGTCAGCTAATAGGTTCCAACGGGTTCCGTGACAGTAACGTGAATCGTGCCGTAATGGTAAGACGTGCTTCTATGAACTCACACAACTGGATTGGTGCCATTTCTAATCTTGAAATCACTCAAGGTAAAATGACGTATTCTATTGGTGTGGATCTAAGAAATTATACGGGTTACCACTATCGTGCAATGAACAACCTTATGGGTCTTGACGGATACTATTCCACAGGTAATGATAATGAGAGCGGTCGCATTGTTAATACAACCATTGAAGCTTCTCCATTCAATAACACCGGTATTGCAGGTCCAAAGATTGATTACTACAACATTGGTAAAGTAGGATGGCAAGGTTTGAACGGTATGGCTGAATACAATGACAACGGTCGCTTGACGGCCGTAGTGCAGGCAGGTCTAAGTAACCAGAGCTTCCAGCGTATTGATTACTTTGATCAAGCAAACAATCCTGAATCTGAAGTGAGTAGTTTATTAGGTGGTTATGCTAAAGGTGGTGCTAACTATAACATAGACGAGCAATCAAACGTATTTATGAATGCAGGTTACATTTCTCGTCAGCCAAACTTTGACGGCGTGTTCCCTGGGTATGCCAATGACATCAACCCGGACCTTCAAAACGAGGAAATCATTTCATTTGAATTGGGTTACGGTTACCGCACGAGCAATATGTCTTTCAACGTGAATGCCTATGCAACGAACTGGGGTAACCGATTTATCTCTCAGTCGTTCATCAATGCAAACGGTGCAGAAGGTACAGCGCAATTCAAAAATATTGATGTACAGCACAACGGTATTGAATTTGAGGGAACGTATTTAGCCACTAGTGACTTGACTATAAAAGGTATGGTTTCTTTGGGCGATTGGAGATATACGAAAGATTTTGAGTCTACTTTGTTTGATGATAATCAAAATCAAATAGGTACTGGGGTTCTTTATGTAGCCGGTGCACGTGTTGGTGACGCTGCTCAAACTACTGCAGTTTTAAATGCAGACTATAAAATCAACAAAACCTCTAGTGTTGACTTGAACTTCCGTTATGTGGATGGTCTATATGCCGATTGGGGTGTGGTTGATTCAGATTTCAAAGACGAAGGAAACGCGGGTGCTGTAAAGCTTCCTGCCTACAGCTTAATTGATTTGGGCTTCACAACTCGTTTTGATTTATTTGGAAACGCGGCCTCATTCCGCTTTAACGTGAACAACCTATTGGATGCAGTTTATATTGCTGAATCTAATACAAACATTCACGCGAGTACAGATGAGACTCAAAACTGGAACGGTATCAATACAGCTAACTCTGTTTGGTTTGGTTTCGGTCGTACTTGGAATGCTTCATTGCGTTACAACTTCTAAGAATTGATTTATTGATTCTCTGCCCCGCCGCTTGGCGGGGCTTTTTTTTACCTCATTTTTGACTTATGAATTGGATTCAAATACGTAGGGCCTTATTTGTAATTTTTGCCCTAAACATTGTCATAGGGTGTTCAAATACTTCAAATGAAAATGATTCTGTGCTCATACCTGAAGTTAATGAGCCAGTTGCTGCCATAAACAAGGGTCGCGCTACTTTGGATAGTTTAAATGCACTCATTATAGACAACCCAAATAATTTAGATGTTTTAGAATCTAGGGCTGCATTGTATTTAGGAGCTAGGAATTTAGCCTATGCTAAAGCGGATATAGATGCCGTTTTGGCTGTAGATAGTAATCGCCTGCGTGCGCTTGAAATCTTGGGTGATCTAGGATTTGCTACAAACATTACAAGAGAGAGTAGAGATGCATGGCAAAAGTGTATGCGTTTAGATCCTTCTTATGTGCCTTGCCGATTAAAAATGGCCCAGCTTTATCATGTGGTTACCGAATTTGAAAAGAGCGCTAAACTTGTAGATGGCGTATTGAATTTAGATCCAAAGAACCCTGAGGCACATTTCTTGAAAGGCTTATTAATGAGAGATGCTCTAGGTGATACGCTTCAAGCTTTACAATGGTTTCAGAAGGCTATAGATATTGCGCCTGATTACGTGGAGGCTATAGACATGTGCGGGGTACTTTACAGTGCGCTAGACAACCCTTTAGCTGTTGCTTACTATGATAGATTGATTGCATTAGATACTTTAAATAAAATAAGTTTCTATAATAGAGGTATGTATTACCTAAAGAATCAGCAGTGGAATGGAGCAATAGAGGATTTTACTATATGTACAAAATTGGACCCAGCAGATATTGAAAGTTTTTTCAATCTTGGGTATATACATCTACAATTGGATTTAAGAAGAGAAGCCATAGGTTATTTTAATCAGGCGTTGTCCATTCAGCCAATTAATCATCGTGCACTCTATGGGCGTGGCTATGCCTATGAACTTTTAGGCGACATAACCAACGCAGAGAAAAATTACAGAGAGGCCTTAAGCTACAATCCAGACCATGAGGGTTCACGTCAAGGAATAATGCGCATTCAGCGAGCAAATTCCCAGACACTTGCGAATTAAAAAACGAGCTCCTCAAACTTGTTTGGATAATCCGAAATAATTCCGTCAACGCCCATATCCAGTAGGCGTTGCATATCTTCAAGTTCATTCACCGTCCATGGAATGATGCTTATGCGCCTAAAGTGGCACCAATTCACAATATCTGGCGTAACTGTTTGATAATTTGGACTATATATATCTGCAGGAAACCCAAGTCTATCCATAGCTTCCGCTGGATTTGTTTCGTTTTCTGTTAGTAGACATAGTTTGATTCCAAGATGAAGTTTACGCAGTTCACGCAGTGTTCTGTAATCAAAACTTTGAATGGTTACTTTATTGTACAGATCTGCTTTCGGATACCTCTTGGCGGCTTCTTCCAACTCTGTTGCTATAATTGCCGCGAATTCTTTGGGTTTAGGATGAAATACGTTGTCACCAGATGGCTTTGATTTTGTTTCAATATTTAGGTTTGGCCATCGTCCGTTATTATGCAATAAATCGAACAATTCACTTAGAGCAGGTTTATAAGTGACTACAGCCTTTTGATTAGGAAACCTAGGGTTGCCTTTACTTCCGCAATCAAACGACTGAATCTCTTCTGTAGTCATAGTATACAGGTTGAAATTCATAGGGTCGGTGGTGAGTGCAAACGCACAAATCTCATGATTGAGCCATGGCTCGTGGGAGATGATCAGATTTTTATCATAACTCACCACGACATCTAGTTCGAGCGTGGTCAATTTCTCAATGCTTAAGGCATAGTCAAACCCTTCTAGACTATTTTCCGGAAACAAGCCCCGAGCACCTCTATGCCCTTGGAAATCAATCTTTCTTTCCGGTTTGCGGCAGCTAAAAATGGTCAAAAGCAGCACAAAAACAAGAAGTAGGCGGTTATAGTTGATATTCAGTAATTTCATAGACCTTTAATGAGTCTCTAAAATAAACATCCCAATGCGACAAAAGGTAATCATAGGCCTTAGTTTTGTAGCCTTTATGACACAATGTACCATGAAAGAAACCCCAAATACAGGCGAGCCAATTGCTAAAGAGGTAGCTCATGAAATGACCATTCATGGCGATACTCGGAATGATGAATATTACTGGATGCGCGATCGTGACAATCCAGAAGTAATAGACTATTTGAACGCAGAAAATGCCTACCGAGAAAAAATCATGAAGGGAACCGAAAATCTTCAGGACCGTCTTTACGATGAAATTGTTGGGCGTATCAAGAAGGATGATAGTTCCGTTCCCTATCTGTTGGATGGTTATTATTACTATACTCGTTTTGAAGGCGATAAAGAATATCCTTTGTACTGCAGAAAGAAAGGGTCGCTAGAGGCAGAAGAAGAGGTCATGCTAAATGTGAATGATATGGCGGAAGGCCACGCCTATTATCAAGTTGCAGCATTAAGTATTCACCCAAATAATGAAAAAATTGCTTTTGGTGAAGACACGGTAAGTCGTCGTATTTATACAATCTACACTAAAGATTTAATTACTGGTGAGATAACAAAAATAACCAAAGGTGAATGCACAGGCGGCTCATCTTGGAGCGCTGATGGAAATTATTTGTTTTATACCGTCAAAGACGCAGAAACTCTGCGTAGTAATGCAATAAAACGCTGGAGTGCAGCAGATAATTCTACAGAAACCATTTACAGCGAAGAGGATGAAACTTTTTCATGTTTTGTATACAAGAGTAAGAGTAGGAAATACTTAATGATTGGATCGTCATCTACAATGTCAGATGAGCATCGTTTTTTGGCGGCAGATAATCCAACAGGAGAGTTTTCGATTATTCAGCCTCGGAAAAGAGGTTTGGAATACAGCGTAAGCCATTTTGGTAATTACTTTTATATCCGCACTAATGCCGATGGAGCGACCAATTTTAAGTTGATGAAGGCGCCCGTGGCAGCACCTTCTAAAGAGCATTGGACCGATGTGCTTCCACACGATGAGCACGTACTTTTCTCAGATATGGAGCTGTTTGAAGATTACCTTGTCACGGAAGAGCGCTCGGAAGGGCTGGTACGCATTAGAATTCAACCGTGGGGCGGCGAAGCCTATTACTTACCTTTTGATGAGGAGACCTATACCGCCTATGTAGGTAATAATCCTAGTTTTAACCAGAAGCATCTTCGCTACGGCTATACTTCACTTACTACGCCAGGAAGCGTTATTGATTATGATTTTGCGACAGGTGAGAAAACAGTTCGCAAGGAGCAAGAAGTACTTGGCGGTTACGACAAGTCTAACTATGAAACCAAGCGTATATGGACTACGGCAGACGACGGTTCGAAAGTAGCCATGTCCCTTGTCTACCGCAAGGATTTAATTCGAGAAGATGAACCTAATCCAACTCTGCTTTACGGTTATGGGTCCTATGGGTATACTATTGACCCAGCGTTCTCAACAGTCCGCCTAAGTTTGCTAGATAGAGGGTTTGTGTATGCCATTGCGCATATTCGTGGCTCCCAGTACCTTGGTCGACCATGGTATGAAGATGGAAAGATGTTCAATAAAATCAATACGTTTACAGACTTCATAGCCTGTGGAGATGCGTTGGTAGATAAAGGATATGCCACACCTGAGACGCTTATGGCAATGGGTGGTTCAGCAGGAGGCTTGCTAATGGGCGCGGTAGTTAACATGCGTCCAGACTTATTCCGAGGAGTTATTGCTGCAGTTCCATTTGTGGATGTGGTAACTACCATGTTAGATGAATCCATCCCACTTACTACTGGTGAGTTTGACGAATGGGGGAATCCAAAAAACAAGGATAGCTATGACTACATGCTTTCCTATAGTCCTTACGATCAAGTGAAAGCTCAAGATTATCCGGCTATATTAATCACTACTGGATTACATGACAGTCAAGTCCAATATTGGGAGCCAGCGAAATGGATAGCAAAATTGCGCAAATTGCGGACAAATAAAGATCAGGTTCTTCTGATGTATTGTAATATGGAAACAGGTCATGGTGGCGCCTCGGGTCGATTCGAATCGCTCAAAGAGACGGCCATGGAATATGCTTTTTTTATGGATTTAATGGGTATTAAATCATGAGTATAGTCTTAGAAAATGTTACAAAGATTTACGGTATTCAAAAGGTATTAAATGGGGTAGATTTGACTATCAAGTCTGGGCAGATAACTGGTCTGCTTGGTCCAAATGGCGCAGGAAAAAGCACACTTATGAAAATTATAACAGGTTCTGTTATCCCGGATAAGGGCAACGTTGTTGTTAATGGTGTAGACGTCGGCAAAGAACCGTTGAAAGTACAACGAACATTGGGTTATTTGCCTGAACACAATCCTCAATATCTAGACTTGTATGTAAAAGAATACTTATCATATGTAGCCTCCATTTATAGAGTAAAAAAAGGACGAATAGATGAAGTAATCGACATGGTGGTGTTAGGTGCTGAGCAACACAAAAAGATTGGAGAACTTTCAAAGGGGTACCGCCAAAGGGTTGGTCTAGCTGCAGCTTTAATACCAGATCCGGAAGTTCTGATTTTAGATGAACCTACTACCGGTTTAGACCCTGCACAACTAGCAGAGATTCGCACTCTGCTCCGTGAAGTAGCCAAGGAAAAGACCGTGCTGTTTTCAACCCACATCATGCAAGAGGTAGTAGAGATTTGTTCAGACTGCGTGTTGTTAAGTAAGGGAGAAATAAAAAAGCAATTGACTAGAAATGAGATTGAAAGAGGTACGTCTTTCCTTGAAGACCAATTTTCTTCTTTAATCCCGTAGTCTAAAGGTTGCGAAGTTGACTTAACCACCCTATATTTGTACTTGATTAGCGCGGAGTGGAGCAGTTGGTAGCTCGTCGGGCTCATAACCCGAAGGTCGTAGGTTCGAGTCCTGCCTCCGCTACTCAGAAACCCTTTGAAGTTTCCTTCAAAGGGTTTTTCGTTTATAGCAACAATCTACTTCTCAAAACTAGCTATAACTAAGGTGCAGCCTCAATCAAATCTAAAGTATAATACTAACTATTCTGCCTTATACTTTCTGATTTTCCGATTAAATAGAGAATTTCTTAAAACCAACAGTGGGTTAATAATCAGAGAAAAGATAAGATTTACTGTCAATTCTGTCTGTTTTTGGAGTGACCGTTGAATTAATTAGACCTCGGTAATCAGACTATAGAAATTTCAAACTATTTTCAAAGTCTATTTATCGATAAGATGAAATACTAGTCCGTAATCATAACTAATGAATAGGCCAACTTTAAAATCGTATAGTAGAACCATAGAATGTTCAATGAGCATAGATGTTGAGCCGACAAAGCTGTGGGAAATAATTTCAAGGCCTAAAATTTTAGAGGAAACTCATCCTTTTTGCCAAAAAAATGAAGTTATTAGATGGAATCGTGCTGAAAGTATTGATACGATTTTATACTATAACGGACGAGAGATGCAGCGCAATTTTATTAATTGGGACGAAGGTAAGGGTTATCAATTATTGATAGGTCATAAGGAAATGGCCGATGCATTGGTTACATGGACCATAGGAGAATCTAAAAACCACTCCATTCTGACCATTAATATTGTTCTTTATATAGATCAAAGTTTGGGACATATTCCTAAGGTATTTCGAAGAATTATTGGTCGTGTATACCTAATCCCTTTAATGAAGTCGTATTTAAATTCTGTTTTATCAGGGTTTAAGTTTTTTTGCGAAAAAGGGCAATCAGTTATTAAGAATCAATTTGGATATAACCAGCTTTTCTCTACAAAATCCATAAGCTGAGATTTCTGAAATAGAACAAATCAAATCTTTTGTTGTTAATTGGTTGAATTTAAATAAGTTATTTTTGTCTATGAAATTCATTAACAGTTGGTATCCAATTATAATCGCCTTTTTAGCGTTAGTATACTCAGTAGCTCTTGGTTTAACCGGGGATTTTGAAGGAGCACAATATTCAGCTCATTGGCCTGGAACCATTTTACTTTTTGCTATCGCTATTCGTCAACGCCGCCTGACTAATTTTAAAAACTAATTAGTTATGAGTATTGAAATGTTTATAGTGGGTGCAGTGCTCTTTGCGCTATACTTATACTTTACCATTTGGAATATAACGCACAACAATAAGAAGCAGAATGAAGAAAATAAATCGATAATAGATGATTCTGTTATTGATGAGCATGATTCTGACGGAATGGGTAATTTCAGCCGATTCCCTAAAGACTAAAATAGCTTTTGCGAACTCACCGCTCTTGATTCCAATATTTTTAGAAAAACTCTGAAAGAGCTTTCATTTACAGGTACCGTGCCTTGATTCGTATGTCATTATTAACGAAATCACCCTCCTTGTGTGCGCAAAGAATAACCTTAACTCTTTCAGGTCCCGCCATTGCATATGCAGCCCTGAAATCCTGATTAATCTGAGTCAACCTTGCCGTTAAGTCTTTCTTGATTGCCTCAGCGTCTACTCCATCCCAGGTATCGCCATCTTTTGCTTCTAGCAAGATTTCTAAGGTTTTATCTCCTGTTTGATCTTCGCTAGTCCTTATTTGGAAGGTATTGCATTTTTCCACTAATGTGGTCATTTCGAACATAGATTCTTGAATATCTACAGGACTAACATTTGCACCGAAGAAGGCAACTGTCATATCTGCGCGACCATAGTGGAACAACAGCGGTAAATCTGTTCGAGGTGCAACGATTTCACTCTTGTTTATACCTAGCTCTTCAAGGATTGCATAAAGCTCTGTTAGGGTTACTTGGTGGCCTCGATCATGAATATTATATCGCACCTTAGGGGCTACATAGTGGAATCGACAAACAGTGATTATGAGCTCACCCTCTTCAGTATTTTGAATTAAAAAATCCGAGGGGTTATATTGAAAAATCATGGGTAAGGCGCCTTCATGACGCGTTATTCTTTCCCTCAATTTTTGGTTAGTTCTCATCAATCGTCTAACGCTGATAGTAAAGTCATTTTCCGCACCCAAGTTCAGTTCTAAATCAGAGGC
>CACMMX010000029.1 GCA_902614915.1 uncultured Cryomorphaceae bacterium | reverse complement strand
CTGCGCTTAACTTTAAAGGAACACCCAGATGACTATTTTCAGATGTATAGCCATAAGGCTGAGCCCAAATGCGGACAACATGATAATGAGAAAGGGCTCTAATAAACTTAGCTTCTGCTGTAATTCTTTGGACTTCGCCGGCAGTGGCGCCTTCCAAGCTGGCCGCTTCTTCTAAAAGTGTATTTGCACGATAAATTGCGATATACGCATCACGGTATTGTCCACCGAAAGATCCGTTAAAGAAGGATGAGGTCCATCTATAAATTTGAGCATATTCTCCATTTAACCCGAGCGGATCAGCGAGGTTGTCAGACATTACCTCTGGAATGTTTTGAAATCCACCGTTAAAGGCATTTGCTGTAACATCATATACACTGACTAAAAGCTGTTGGGCATCTGCTATATTTACAATTGCAGAGTCAGCTGGAATTTGAGAAGTTGTATCTGCTTTAAAATCCAAGATTCGCTCACAGGAAGTATTCCCAATGACGACCGCTACAAGTACTAATATCTTTTTCATGATTGCTAAGGATTAAAAGTTAATGTTAACACCAATGTTGTACGTCTTCTCTTGAGGGGGCGTGAGGTACGTAATATTTGGTGACATGTTACGGTCCGTGGCATTCTCAAAATCTCGAGCAATCTCGGGATCTAAACCAATGAAATTGGTTAGCGTAATCAAGTTAGTACCGGTAACGTTTACGGTCATGCCTTTGACATACTTCAAGCGCTCCTGAGGAATTCGATAACTCAATTTCACATTTCGCAATCGAGCGTATGTTCCGTCATGCAACCAAAGGTTAGTATTAATCCATTCTGTATTCGCTCCATAGGTGCGGTAGTCTCGACTCAAGCGCGGATACGTTGCAACATCACCGGGTTGTTGCCATCGATTAAACAAATCTGTTCGCATATTCCAATCGGTAACCACGCCCATTTGACGTTTTGACGAACTGTCATAAATGTCGCCACCGATGGTGAACACCCACATGAATCCAAATTCCCAGTTGTTGAAGTTAAATGTGTTGGTAAGCCCTCCAATCGCATCTGGCATGACATTGCCCACAGCAACGCGATTCTGAAGGTCCCATGTGTAGGTTTCATTGCCTTCTTTATCCAAATAAACGGGTAAACCGTTCTGCGGGTCAACGTGAGAGAATTGTACCAAGTAATTCGTGCCAATTGGCATCCCAACGACCACGCGGGTATCGTTTGTACCACCGCTTACGGCATCTGGAGAATATTCTCCAATAGAAGTAATCTCGTTATAATTTCGCGCAATATTAAAATCTGTTGTCCAAGTAAAATTATCAGTAACAATGTTTCTCGACTTTATTGCAAATTCAACACCTGTGTTGTAGACACTGCCAACATTATCCCACCAAGAACCAAATCCTGTAGATCCTTGAAGGGCGACATTTAATAACATGTCGTTCGTCTGTTTTCTATACCAAGCCAATTCACCAGAAATTCGATCATTAAACAATCCGTATTCAAGGGCAACGTCATAAGTGGTGGAGGTTTCCCACCTCAGGTTTGAGTTTTCACGGATAACAGGATAGCGATACGTCTGACCGGCATAACCATTGTTCGCCAGATTATAATAGCCGAACCATTGATACGATGGAATCGCCGAATTACCGTTCTTACCAACTGAAGCTTTCAATTTCAAAAAGTTTATTGCGTTAAGCCGGTCCAAAAATTCCTCATCCGACATCACCCATCCGACGGATGCCGCAGGGAAATTACCGTACTTATTATTAGGCCCGAATTTAGAAGAGCCGTCACGACGAATCAACGCCTCCGCATAGTATTTGCCTTTAAAATTATAGTTCAAGCGCGTAAAGGCCGAGGCGAACGCATACTCTTCTATATAACTCAACGGGTCATTCACCCACTGACCTGTTTCTCTTATCTGACCTACCGCTTCACTATCGTAATAACCGTCCCAACGTTTGATTCTATTGTATTGATATTCGGAGCCGATTAGCAAGTTCATATGGTGATTTTCTCCAAAGTCTTTGATATAGTTGGCAGTTGCATTTCCAGAAGTATTGTATACATCATAAGTATACATATTTGCGCGACCTAAAAAGCTTCCATCGGCATCTTTATAGGTAGGATCATATCCAGGTTTTTCCCAAATGTGATCTTCAAAGTGCATGAAATCAAACGCGCCTTGACCGCGAATAGTCCAAGTGTCACTAATCTTGTAATTCATAGTGACATTATTTATTAAGCGATCCTCGAGGGCTGTCCAATCTTTTAAGTCACGCTGTGCTACTGGGTTTAAGTTAATCCCTCCTTTAAGCCAATAGTCTCCAGCATTTGCAACTAAATTCCCGTCATCATCGAATTCATCGTTTTCATAATAAATAGGATAAATTGGAAGTGCTTTTGACATTGCTTCTCCAAAACCTCCTGACCATGCAGCATCAATTCTATTATTTACACCACGGGAGAGTGAAGTGCTCAAGCCAAGCTTAAATCGTTTAGAGAGGTCAAAATCGGTATTTATACGTCCTGATAAACGCTCATAAGAATTCCCTGCTAAATAACTGTGGTTATCATTGTAAGAAAGGCCTGCATAAAAGTTGCCCCCTTTGAAACCGCACGATGCAGAAAAATCATAACCGTGTTTTATGCCCTGACGTATAGTTTCTTGTATCCAATCTGTTCCACCATACGCTTGCGCTTCTGACCAGCTCATTCTATTTCCGGGAAGTTCTGGTACACCAACATTTCCGTCATTCACCCACGCTTCCTCATACATTTGGAGGTATTCTTCATTATTCATCATGTTAGGCAATGCTGTTGGGTTTGAAAAACCCACTCTAGATGAAAAATTGTAAGTTAATGATTTGCTTTTACCTCTTTTTGTTGTGATTAGCACAACCCCATTGGAACCGCGTGATCCATAAATACCTGTTGCTGCTGCATCTTTAAGTATTTCAACAGACTCTATATCGTTTGGATTAATTGTAGCTAGTGGATTTGTATTAAAACCACCACGATTTCCGTTTAAAAAGTAATCCTGCGTAATTGGAATTCCGTCTACAACGTAAAGGGGATCGCCACCGGCGGAAATAGACGCGACTCCTCGCACCCGCACCATGGAACCAGAACCGGCAATACCAGAACCCGTAATCACCTGAACACCGGCCGCTTTACCTTGAATAGCGTTTTCAAAGGACGGCGTAGGTATATCCGTTAAGTCTTTAGACTTTAAAGATACTACCGAGCCGGTCAAATCTCGTTTACGAGCAACGCCATATCCTACCACCACAACTTCATTAAGCTGATTCAGTGAAGGCTTCATGGTTACGTTGATTACCGTTTTACCCTTTAAATTAACTTCTTTCTTCACAGATTGATATCCTATAAACGTATACGTAAGGACATTTTTTCCAGGCGTTAAAGACAAGGAATATTGACCATTAAAGTTCGTAGATGTCGCCGTGCCGTCTTCTGCAGAAATAGAGACAGACGGAAGCGGTTCACTGTATTCGTCTACTACTATTCCTGAAATAGTCTGGGCATCTAAATAGCCTGCAATCAAAACCGCAATAATGACAAGAAAACGAGAAATTTGTTCCATGTGGTTATTTTAAGAATTGTTCTATCAAATGTATATAATCCACATATTACATTGAAACGAGTAAAACGGCCGTATTAACGGAATGTGCCCAACATTTATCAAAACAAAAAGTAAGCCTTACGATTATAAGCCATCTATTGACTTTACCTTATACAAACGAGCCGGTTTGTGTAGAACTCCTTTCTGTTTTTCCCCTGTTGCCACAATCACTTTTTCACGAACAATTTTTTTTCGAAAGTTTCTTTTATCCAATTCTTCCTGAGTAATTGCCTCGTGTAGTTGTTGAAGCTGATTTAAAGTAAACTGAGGAGGAAGAAGCTTGTAGGCTGTTTTATTCAATCCAAAATGACGCTGGAGTTTTATCAAAGCCACATCTACAATTTGATTATGATCAAAAGCCAGTTCTGGTATTTTTGTTATTTCTTCCCAAAGAGCTTCCCCAGCAAAGGAAGAAGGATTAGGAATAAAATCAGCCATTTTTACCAAGGCATAATAAGCCACTGTAATTACCCTTTCCTTAGGATTTGAACGATACAGCTCCAACCATTTACGGTCTTTTTCAGCATTTACTCTTTGTGGATTACCAAATGTGTGAAATTGTCTTAGATGAACGTCACGTAAATTCGCCAATTCTAACAATACTCGGTCAGCAGCAGCGTCTAAACTCTCGCCTTGGTTTATTAAATCCCCCGGCAATCTCTGCCTAAGAATGCCTTGACCAATGTCTTTCTCTTCAATTAATAAAACCTTTAAGCTCTCACCGTCAAAACCAAAAATCACACAGTCAACACTAAGATTAAGGTTTGTGTCCTTTAAGTCAATCATGGTCGGAATTCAAATAAACTTTTTTGAAGCCCTTTAATATAAGGAGTAAAATCTTAATAAGTGTATTGTTTACACTTAGTTGTTATCTTTGCTCCCATGAAGGATAAGATTAATAATATATTAGTTCTTACGTCAGGCGGTGACGCCCCAGGAATGAATGCCGCTATTCGAGCGGTTACAAGAACTGCTTTATACCACCAGAAAAAGGTTTTTGGTGCATATCGCGGTTACGAGGGAATGATTGAAGATGATATTATCGAACTTAATACCCAAAGTGTAAAAAATATCCTTGCACAAGGAGGTACCTTCTTAAAGAGCGCAAGAAGTCAGCAATTCAGAACAACTGAAGGAAGAGTAAAAGCGGCTTCGAACTTAAAAAAGCGCAACATTGATGCTATAGTGGTTATTGGTGGAGACGGATCATTTACTGGAGCGCTCAAGCTCTCTGAAGAATATGGAATAAAAGTAATGGGTGTGCCTGGTACTATTGACAATGACCTGTACGGAACAGATTATACAATAGGATATGATACTGCTACAAACACAGTAATTGAAAGTGTGGATAAAATCAGAGACACCGCATCATCACACAACCGTTTATTTTTTGTTGAGGTAATGGGAAGAGATACTGGGTATATAGCTGCATCAACGGGGTTGGCCACTGGAGCTTTAAGTATCATCCTACCCGAAAGAAAAAGCACCCTAAAAGACTTGTTTAATGATTTAAGAAAAGCACAAGAAAAACGCAAGACTTCTAACATTGTTATGGTTGCTGAAGGCAATCACCTGGGCGGAATTTATGAAATTGCGGAGGCTGTTAAAAAAGAGTTCCCAAGCATTGATGTTAAAGTAACGAACCTTGGTCATACCCAACGAGGCGGCTCTCCGTCAACAAACGATAGGGTTTTAGCATCTATTTTGGGTTACCGGGCGGTGATTGGTTTATTAGAAGGGAAAGCCAATGTAATGAGTGGTATGATCAATCAAAAAGTAGTTTACACGCCTTTATCAGAAGCAGTTTCAAAGACCACAGATTTAGACAAAGAAATGCTAACCATCGCTAGAATACTAGCAACTTAAGAACACATCAGATTATGAGTAAAATTGCAATCAATGGCTTTGGCCGAATTGGTCGTTTGACATTCAGAAACTTGATTGAAAATGATAATTTAGAAATCATAGCAATCAATGATTTAACTGCTACAGATATGCTGGCCCACTTATTAAAATACGACAGTGCACACGGTCGTTTCAATGGGACTGTGTCTCACACAGAATCTTCTTTGATTGTAAATGGTAAAGAGATAACTGTTTACGCGCAGCGTAATCCAGAAACTTTACCGTGGGGTGAATTAGGTGTTGACATAGTTATTGAATCGACAGGCTTCTTTCGTGATGCAGAAGGGATGAGTAAACACATCAAAGCAGGAGCTAAAAAAGTGGCGCTCAGTGCACCTGCTTCAGGTGATATTAAGACAATAGTACTAGGAGTTAACGATACTGAATTAACCGCAGAAGATACCATGGTAAGCAACGCTTCTTGTACCACCAATTGTCTATCTCCTATGGCCAAAGTATTGGATGAGAAATTTGGTATCGAAAGCGGGTTTATGTGTACCATTCATGCATACACTTCTGATCAGCGCATACAAGATGCTCCACATTCGGATAAACGCCGTGCGCGCGCGGCGGCTATGAATATGATTCCTACCTCAACAGGTGCAGCAAAAGCAGTAGCTCTTGTACTACCTCAACTTACCGGAAAACTAGACGGTTACGCTATGCGTGTTCCGACAATTACAGGTTCTGCAACTGATTTAACCGTTCAATTAAAAACTAATGTGACTTCTGAAGAAATTAATGCGGCAATGAAAGAGGCTGCTGAAGGGCCATTGAAAAACATTCTTTCCTACACCGAGGACCCTATTGTAAGTTCTGATATAGTCGGAGATAAGCACAGTTGTATTTTCGATGCTGGAGTTACCTCAGCAAAAGGTAATCTAGTTAAGGTTCTTGGATGGTATGACAATGAGGCTGGTTACTCTGCCCGATTGGCAAACTTAGTAGAACGTCTTATTTAATACCTTATCTTAACACCTCCAATCCTGTAAAGCTTTGGAGTTTTGTTTTCTAGCTATGATACTGATTGCTGAAAGTGGTTCTACTAAATGCGACTGGGTTGTACTCAATTCAGATGGCTCTGAATACAAGCGATTCTCAACCATGGGCTTCAACCCGTACTTTCACTCAGCAACTTTTATTAACGAAGAGCTAAGCGATAACGTTGCGTTCAAAGCTCTTGGGAGTGCAATTGAATTTGTTTACTTCTACGGAGCTGGGGCCTCCTCCGAAAGCCTAAAGGACATAATAAAAGACGGGCTTCAAATGGTTATGCCTCAGGCAGAAGTTAATGTTGACCACGATCTTGTAGCGAGCGCCTACTCCACCTACAAAGGCGAACCAGCAATTACCTGTATAATAGGTACCGGTTCAAACAGTTGTTTCTTTGATGGAGAAACAGTTAGCGAAGAAGTGCCGGCCTTAGCATATGTATTAGGTGATGAGGGGTCAGCAAGCTTTATTGGAAAGCGACTTGTTGCAGACTTTTTGTACAAAAAGCTTCCTACTGAAATGGCGGAAGATTTTTACAATACCTATCAGCTGGATAAAGATGAAATTATTACCAGTGTGTACAATAAGCCTAACGCTAATGTTTACCTCGCATCCTTCAGCAGGTTTGCAGGAAAACACATGCAGCACCCTTATGTTCAAAAGATTATAAGAGAAGGATTTGAAAAATTTACTGATATTCACATTGCATGTTATAGTAATTGTGAACAGGTTCCAATTCACTTTGTGGGAAGTGTTGGGGCTATTTTCCACGAAATACTAGAAGATGTATTAATTGAGCGAAAATTAAAATTAGGGCAAATCATGCGCAAGCCTATAAATGGACTAATAAATTACCATTTAGAGTACCTTAAAGTGCTCGAAGCATATAAAGTATAAGCCTAACATGATTAAAGGATTCCTATTTGACTTAGACGGCGTTATTGTAGATACCGCCGTTTTTCATTTTCGAGCTTGGCGTAAGGTTTCTCGAAAATTAGGCGGGGACTTTACAGAAGCGCAGAACGAACAGCTTAAAGGGATTAATAGAGTCGACTCTCTAAAGAAAATTGTTGAGTGGACTAAAGCAGAAGTGGATGACCTTCAGTTTCAAGCGTTGCAGGAACAAAAAAACCAGTGGTACCTCGATCTCGTGAGCGGTTTAGGGCCGAATGATGCCTTGCCTGGTGCAATTAATTTTTTGCGACAAACCCACTCTAAAGGCATTTTAATTGCCCTAGGAAGCGCCTCAAAAAACGCTCCCATGGTGTTGAAAAAATTAGGGATAACCGAACTATTCGGCGCGATAATAGATGGGAATAATGTGATAAACGGCAAACCTCATCCAGAGGTATTTTTGAAAGGAGCAAATTCACTAGGATTAAAACCGTCAGAATGTTTAGTCTTTGAAGACTCGATAGCGGGAGTAAAAGCTGCAAAACAAGCTGGAATGGCAAGTGTAGGTATTGGAGAAGCTGAAACCCTTCAGGCAGACCTTCACTTTAATTCAATAGGCGAAACTACTCCAGAGTATTTGTTGACTCACTTTTAAGAATTGAATTGGAAGGATGCTAGAAACATATATCGAGGCTCACCCTTGGAAAATTATTGAACGCGGGTGGAATGCTGCAAATCATTCTAAGAGTGAAAGCTTGTTTTCCATAGGCAACGGCCGAATTGGCCAACGCGCCAATTTTGAGGAAACCTACACAGGAAAGAGCTTACAGGGATCTTATATAGCCGGCGTCTATTACCCAGATAAAACTAAGGTTGGTTGGTGGAAAAATGGTTATCCCGAGTATTTTGCTAAGGTTCTAAACTCTTGCAATTGGATTGGTATTAAAATCAAAATTGGAAAAGAAGAACTAGACTTAAATACCGCAGTTGCCGTAAACAACTTTTACCGTGAACTAGATATGAGAAGCGGATTGCTTAAGCGGTCTTTCGAGGCAACCTTGCCTTCTGGTAAAATTTTAGCTGTTCACGCGGAACGTTTCACAAGTATTGCCCAAGACGAAATTGGCGCAATTTCATACCGCATTACTCCTTTAAATTTTTCTGGTGAGATAGAGGTTTGTACGTATTTGGATTTTCATGTAACTAACGAAGACAGTAATTACAACGAGGTTTTCTGGGAACATGCTTCTTTTGGCAGCTCAAATAACGCAAAATATATTCATGCTAAGACTAAAAAGACTGAATTTGAAGTTAGCGTTGCGATGTGCAATACGTTTTACAAAAATGATGTTCTTGAAAATTGCAAGTCGATTTCGGATTTGCGGAAGTTTTGGGCAAGTGAGACTATTCGATTAAACGTTCTTAAAGAACAGGAATTAAGACTTGAGAAAATAGTCTCTGTGCTTTCTAGCATGAATCATACCACCAAGCAATTAGTCGAAAACTCTACTAGGCTAGTAGCGCGCGCGAAAGCAACGGGATACCAAAAACTGCAATCTGAACATATCAAGGCTTGGCATAAAAAATGGGAAACCTCAGATATTGAGATTGACGGCGATATTAAAGCTCAACAAGGTATTCGTTTTAATATCTTTCATCTTAACCAAACGTTCACAGGTGTGGACAGCCGGCTAAATATAGGACCAAAAGGTTTTACTGGTGAGAAATACGGTGGTTCTACTTACTGGGACACCGAGGCATACTGTTTACCTTTCTATTTAGCAACGGCTCATCCAAAAGTAGCCAAAAACCTTTGTTTGTATCGTTACAAACACCTTGATAAGGCTATTGAAAACGCTGTTAAACTAGGGTTTACTGGTGGCGCAGCGTTATATCCCATGGTAACTATGAACGGCGAGGAGTGTCATAACGAATGGGAAATTACTTTTGAAGAAATTCACCGCAATTCAGCAATTGCATATGGAGTATTTGATTACATACGTCACACGAAAGATTGGGGGTATTTGGCCGAGGGCGGGTTTGAAGTCCTGCTTGGTATAAGCAGGTTCTGGTCGCAACGCGTGAATTGGTCAAAACAAAAAGAAGCTTATGTCATTCTCGGAGTGACTGGTCCTAACGAATATGAAAACAACATCAATAACAACTGGTACACAAACCGCATGGCATCGTGGACCCTAGAATGGACCATGGAAGCCTATAACTGGTTAAATGAAAATGCTGAAAGTGCACTCAAGATGCTTATTAAAAAAACTTCTTTGGATAGAACCAATGAATTTGCCAAATGGAATGATATTATTACAAAGTTGTATTACCCTAAAAGCAAAAAGCTAGGGATTATGTTGCAGCAGGACGGCTTCTTAGATAAGGAACAGCTGACCACAAAGGACCTCAATCCAGCAGAACGGCCAATCAATCAGCACTGGAGCTGGGATCGAATATTACGTTCTGTGTTTATTAAGCAGGCTGATGTATTGCAAGGATATTACTTTCTTAATCACCTATATGATCAGGAAGAAGTAAAACGGAACTTTGATTATTACGAACCAAAGACCGTCCACGAAAGCTCGCTAAGCCCTTGTGTTCACTCTATCCTTGCTGCCCAAATAGGCTACCCTGAAAAAGCCTACGAAATGTATCTGCGCACTTCTCGTTTAGACATAGACGACTACAACCGTGAAGTGCAGGAAGGGCTACATATCACATCAATGGCAGGAACCTGGATGTCTGTAGTACACGGGTTTGGCGGAATGAAAATAAGGAACGAAGAATTACACTTCACCCCAAAACTTCCGGCACAATGGAAGGGGCTCACCTTTTCCATCCTTTGGCGAGGTTCAACGCTTAAGGCAAATTTGACAAACGAAGGAATAAGCATAAAAAATGTGAAAGGAGCGTCCGTAAAATTCTTTATCGACGGCGAATCATATTATGTTAGTGAAGGAGAGAGAGTCAATGCCTCTACAATTCACATTTAAGATTAGAATGTAATATCGAAATCGCCCAAGCTCCATAAATTATTTTGAACTATGAAAAAACTATTCACGGCAATTCTAATGTTAGCTATACTAGGGGCCTGCAGGTCTAAAAAACCCGCACCTAAACGCTTACAAGCCTCGGATTTGGCTTCGCCACACATTCATAACGGTTCACAAAGTACTTTTATTTTTGACGATTATTTGGTTGGCGACTACGAATTACCGAACGGTATTAATTACAGCAATGGAGCTATATCTGGCTCACTCAAGAATGAGTTAAACATAGCTCACATTACTGGACATCAATCGAACATGGATGTCCCCATCTTTAAAGGTGCTAAGCGTGCTATTACTTTGAGCATTCCTGGTTTCAAAGGACAGAGAGTACAGGTCAAAGGTGTGTTCAACGCTTGGAACAGCGACGCTACCTTTCTAGAATGGAGTGGCAACGCTTGGAAAGCACCGTTGGTGCTTGCGCCTGGCGAATATGCATACAAACTTGTCGTAAACGGCGAAGAAGTTCTAGACCCCTCGAATGCCGTGACCGTGCCTAATGGATTTGGAAGCTTCAACAATGTCTTAACTGTTGAAGGCAACGGTGGAGAAGGACCTGTGGCCATCGATTTCCAGTTCGTTCACAAAGGCTCATTGCGATTTTCTGGTGTTCCTGAAGACCAAGAGGTTA
This sequence comes from uncultured Cryomorphaceae bacterium, assembly GCA_902614915.1. Taxonomy (GTDB): domain Bacteria; phylum Bacteroidota; class Bacteroidia; order Flavobacteriales; family Schleiferiaceae; genus UBA10364. The sequence continues at coordinate 6,115 of CACMMX010000029.1, read as the reverse complement.
TGGCGTTCTTTAACAATGACATCATTGAGGTTACACGCGACGAGGATGGTCTTAGCATTACTATTCCTGCAAGAGCGAAAAAGTGGGAGCGTGCTTGGATAAGAATGTATACCGCAAGAAACGGTCAACAAGGTGGGGATTGGTTGATTCCTTTAAAGTTTGGTGATGTAGTTATTGATACAAAGGAATTAGATCGAAAAGATTGGCACACTTCTATCATGTATTTCGCTATGGTAGACCGATTCTTCAACGGCAACACCAGTAACGATAAGCCCATTCAAGACTCGACTGTACATCCTCGTGCCAACTACCAAGGTGGGGATATTGAGGGAATGCGCCAAAAATTGGCAGAGGGGTACTTTGATTCGCTTCACACAAACACCTTATGGATCAGCCCGATTACCCAAAACCCTAAAGATGCTTGGGGACTTTGGAACCAAGGAGGAACCATAACAGCGTTCTCTGGCTACCACGGGTATTGGCCTATTAGCAACATCAAACCGGACCATCGTTTTGCCACACCTGAAGAACTTCATTTGTTTTTAGATGATGCACATTCCAAAGAACAGAATGTACTGCTGGATTACGTAGCGAACCACGTCCATAAATTGCACCCGGTTTACCAAAAACACCCCAATTGGGCTACTAACAAATACACTGAAGACGGAAGGCTTAACACCCAACTGTGGGATGAAGAACGATTAACCACTTGGTTTGATACGTTTATGCCAACATTGGAATTGCGCAATGATACTGTCGCTGATTGGATGAGCGATAGCGCACTTGTTTGGATTACTGAATACGATTTCGACGGCTTCCGCCACGATGCAACTAAGCACATTCCTATGAACTTCACACGCTTGCTCACCCAAAAAATTCGCGCAGCGAGTGAAAACCATGTTTATCAAATTGGAGAAACCTACGGATCTGATGAACTCATTGCAAGCTATGTCGGAAGCGGAAAGGTCGATGCCCAATTCAACTTCAATCTCTACGATGCCGCGTTCGAAGCTTTCACGCAAGAAAGGGCTACTTTCGACCGCCTGCGAAAGGCGTTAGAAAGCAGCCTTACCTACTATGGACACCACCATTTAATGGGCAACATTTCAGGCAATCAAGATAAACCGCGCTTCTCTTCTATGGCCTCCGGGCACCTCAGCATTAGTGAAGACAGCAAGCTTGCAGGGTGGACGCGTGAAATCCCAGAGCCAACCGAGCGTGGGTTCAGAAAATTACATGTAATGCACGCCTTCAACATCGCAGTTCCAGGTATTCCTATTCTTTACTATGGCGATGAGATTGCCCTTCACGGTGGGAACGACCCGGACAACAGGAAGATGATGCCGTTTGACTTTTCACCGCGTCAGCAGCAACTTTTTGATGGCGTCGCACGCCTGAATGAGATCCGTAGCCGAAGTATGGCCTTAAACTACGGTTCCACTACCGTATATCAACCGGAACCGCATCTGCTCATCATTGTACGCAAGTACATGGAACAGGAGGTGCGCTTCTTCTTTAATAATAGTTACGAAGATCGCTACCTCGAAGACTGGGACATCACTGTGCCTGCAGATGGCGAAATTCATCAAATACGCAATCACAATCAACTCAAACAAAACTAATTCATTAATCATGAAAAGAACCTTAATAGCTCTTAGTACAGTATTTATGATTACTTCCTGTAGTACAAAACAGGAAGTAGCGCCAAAAGATTTCATGGAACTTCCTAAATGGGCAATAGATGCAAATATTTATGAGGTCAATGTACGCCAGCATACTAAAGAAGGGACACTCCAGGCCTTCCAGTCTCACCTTCCACGGCTTGCAAAAATGGGAGTAGATATTTTATGGTTCATGCCCATCCAGCCAATAGGCGTAATAAACCGAAAAGGTGATCTAGGCTCTTACTACAGCATCTCTGATTACACAGGAATCAATCCAAACTTTGGAACCCTAAAGGATTTCCAAGCTATAGTAAATGAGGCCCACGAATTGGGGATGGAGGTCATTTTAGACTGGGTAGCCAATCACACTTCTTTTGACCACCATTGGGTTCAAGAAAAGCCTACGTTTTATACACAAGACACACAAGGTAATTCACCAATTGTGGCGCTTGATAATAACGGTAATGCAATAGAAGACTGGACTGATGTTGCAGACTTAAATTATAACAACGAAGAACTACGAGAAGCAATGATATCTGAGATGGACTGGTGGTTTACCAATACAGGTATAGACGGCTTCCGTTGTGATGTAGCAGGCTTTGTACCTTACGATTTTTGGAAGGATGCAATCACGACTCTTCGCTCAAAACATGGCCCACTATTCATGTTAGCTGAATGGGAGGACCCGGCATTAATCCAAGCCGGTTTTAACGCCGTTTATGGTTGGGAATTTCATCATATCATGAATGAAGTCGCTCAGGGCTATAAGTCGGTTCAAGCTATTGCTGATTATGCCTTAAAGTCTGATTCAATTTGGCCCTCTCATACTATGAAAATGTATTTTAACACAAACCACGACGAAAATAGCTGGAACGGAACTGTAAAAGAACGAATGGGCAATTATGGAGATGCCATGTATGTGTTGGCTTCTTTAATGAAACGAAGCTTTCCGTTAATGTATTCAGGGCAAGAAGCGGGACTTAACCACCGCTATCCTTTTTTTAGTAAAGACAGCATTGGTTTGGATTGGGAATCGAAACATCCTCAAGCGGAGTTCTTTGAAAAAATGCTCTCCATGAAGCATAAGTACCAAGCGCTACATAACGGTAAATACGGTTACGATATGGTTTTAGAAATAGATACAATAACGAATAGTATGAGAATTGTACGAGCAAATCCAGGTGAACAAAATTCTGTTATCGGAATATTCGAATTTGGCAAACTATCCTCCACTTATGAGGAGCCTCAGAATCTTGAGCTTTTAATTTCAGTTAATGGAGCCAAAGTTTGGGGCTCAAAATTGGATTAATCATTTTGTACCTTTAAGTTTTCATAAAACAACTTGATGTACAGTATTACAGGAAAGAACACCTTTCAAGTGACCCCTGAAGCAAATCCAGCTGAAGGGTTGATTGACGGGACCTATTACAATATTGATATTCAAAAAATAGATTCCCGAACTTGGCATATTTTAAAAGAACAAAAATCCTATTATGTTCAATGGATTGATTGCCGGGAAGACGGCAAAAGTTTCTCTCTAAAAATCAATGGCAAATTGTTTCAGCTACAAGCCAAAGACCATTATGATCTCCTCTTGGAGCAGATGGGGATGTCCGCCACGCATTCGGTAAAAACTAAAAAACTGAAGGCGCCCATGCCTGGTAAAGTTTTAGACGTTCTTGTTGAAAAAGGTCAATCTGTAACCAAAGGCGAGGGGCTACTCATCCTAGAAGCTATGAAAATGGAAAACCTGCTGAAAGCTGAGCAAGATGGAGTTATTAAATCTTTGAACGTTTTAGTAGGCGACGCTGTTGAAAAGAATATCATACTTATAGAATTTGAATAAAATGAAAAAAACTATTCTTTTTGCAGCTATAGGCGCCCTAGCAATTAGCTGCGGCCAGCCTGCAAAAGCACCAGCAGAAAACCACAAAGAACACAGCCACCAAAGTATAGATCCAGAAAAAATGGATGAAAGTACTGGTGGGGTTTATTTTGCAAACCTTGAAAATGGAGATACGTTAACCAACCCCGTCTATATTGAGTTTGGTGTTGAAGGGATGGAAATAAAACCGGCAGGTGAAATTATAAAAGGAACCGGACATCATCACTTACTCATTGGAAATGCATTCATAGCAAAAGGAGAAGTAGTTCCTGCTGATAGCGTGAACATACATTACGGTGGCGGACAAACCTCTGATACGGTAAATCTTCCTCAAGGTGTCGTTCGTTTAGGAATGCAATTTGCGAATGGCGTGCATGCCTCATACGGTAGAGACATGTCCGCATCGATAAAGGTTTTTGTCCAATAAAGACCGCTTTTTGTAAAGCTTATAGATTGTATCTAAAAACGAACTTTCAGTTAACGTTTTTATAGCGTTTTTCTATAGATAATTTTATTACTGTCACATCGCTACCGCTTAAATTTAGATTTCAATAATCACACTTTATACATCATGAAATTACTCAGAACTTTACTGCTAGTTTTTTGTGTTAGTTTTACCTATGCACAGACATCTAGCTACTACCTATCTGCTGAAGGCAAGAGCGGTAGCGCGCTTCGGAGTGAGTTGAACGGAATCATCTCAGGTAACACTGCTATTCCCTACACCTCTACTTCGAATACTGATACTTGGGATGTGCTCAAATTGAGCGATGCCAATTCATCAGATCCATCAAATGTGAATCTTGTCTATTCAGGCGCTACTACCAATGGCGCTCAAGAATACAATGGGGGTAATGGCTGGAATCGTGAACATGTATGGCCTCAAAGCTTTGGAGCACCAACATCAATAGCCGCAGGTACAGATGTTCACAATTTAAAGCCGGCTGCTCCATCATTAAATTCACTTCGTTCAAACCTTGAATATGATTATGTAGGGACTTCTGGAACCTCGGTGAGTTATAATGGTGCTGTCACCGGCTGCAGGTATGATGGCTCATTGGGTGTGTTTGAACCACGAAACGACATTAAAGGTGATTTGGCTCGAATCATTCTTTATATGGATTTACGTTACGAAGGAATAGGAAACGAACCGGACTTATCCATCCAAGAAAACTTAAACTCAGGAGGAACAACTTTCGCAGTTCTCTCAACGCTTCTTCAATGGCACCAAAATGATCCGGTAGATGCTTTTGAGACGAACAGAAACAATGTCATTTACAATTTCCAAGGAAACAGAAACCCATTTGTAGATCACCCAGAATTGGTAGATCACCTATACGGCTCAAAGACAGGTATGTCATGGAACCCGTCATCAACAGGGTCATCAGCAGGAACCGCATGTGGCGATTTGTTCTTCTCAGAATACGGAGAGGGTTCTTCTAACAACAAATATTTAGAAATTTACAACCCAACGGATTCTGCAATCTCTCTTGCAGGATACACTGTCTACCTAAGCGGTAACGGGGGTTCTTACACGAACACGTTTACTTCAACAGCGGTAATCGATTCTAATGGTGTTTATGTCATCACTAATACCTCAGCAAGCGCAACTATTCTTGCAGCTGCGGATACTGCAATGCCTTATCCTTCCGTTGCACACTTCAACGGAGATGATGCTGTAATTTTAGTAAATGGTTCTGATACTATTGACGTTATAGGCGTACCGGGTGTTGACCCAGGTTCAAACTGGCCTGTTGGTAGCGGTTCCACTGCAAATAACACGCTCGTTAGAATGATTTCTATCGACCAAGGGTCTACAGATTGGGCAGTTGGTGCTACAGAGTGGGATGTTTACTCAAGTAATGATTGGACCTTCTTAGGAAGTCACGGATCGGCTTGTCACGGTGCTACGCCTCCTCCTCCAACTTCTTTCACAGTAACCTTTAGAGTAAATACTGCGAACATCACAGTAGGTCCTAACGGCATGTATGCCGGTGGTGGCGTTTTAGGTGGTGCAAATGGTCTTGCCCTAACGGATATCGGTGGTGGTATTTGGGAAGGTTCTGCCCTTCTAAATGGCTCTAATAGAGGAAACTTTGCTTTCTTTAACAGTCCTGCTCACGGGTCTGATTGGGGAACCAAAGAAGATATAAGCGGCTTAGCTTGTGCTGACCCTGGAAATTATAACGACCGTATTTTACCAACGTTCACGCAAGACACTACGTTGTTATTCTGTTTCGCCACATGTGATACAGACGGAACATGTCCAGCACCACCAGCAACTTATGACGTAACCTTTAAAGTGGACATGAATGATTATGCCTACTCTTTTGGCACAGTATACGTTAGTGGAGATTTCAACGGTTGGAGTGGAACAGCAAATCCTCTTAGCGATTCAGATAATGATGGTGTTTGGACGGGAACATTCCCAATCGGTGCCGATTCAATTGAGTTCAAATACACGTTGGACGACTGGGATACTGACGAAGGTTTAACTCCTGGCACTTCTTGTACTAAAACTACGAGTGGTTATACGAACAGGTTCTTAGCGATTACCGGAACCACA
>CACMMX010000028.1 GCA_902614915.1 uncultured Cryomorphaceae bacterium | reverse complement strand
AGGTTTTAACGACAGCCTCCGCTTTAATTACGGAGACGGTTTCAGAGGAGAAATTGAAGTTCAACGCGACGGTGGCCCAGTATACTTAGCTGCTACGGCAGATTCAACGGATTATCCCATTACTCCAGGCGCTACAGAACATCAAGGGGGTTTAGATGGCGTACTTACGGTATTGCCACGAAACATGGGTCCTCTCATATACAGTACCTATCTAGGAACATCTGGGCACGAAGCATTCTATAGTCTCAGTTTAACAAGTAAAGAAGGAAATGCCTCAAATTCTTCAAGAGTTTTTCTTTCGGGAGCCATTAAGACTACGGACGTTCAGTTCAAGGCAATAGGCGATTCAATGGCAATCACATCTTCTGGAAACCATTCTTCTTTATTAGCTGCGATTGATTTACGCGATTTTTCCAACCCAGTGATTGGGGCAGTTCATAGTTCTGTAGATCCAGCGTACAACCAACACTTTTTCATTGAACCCAACTTCCCCGAAGACACCGCTACACTATTTACTCTGGTGGGACAGCATAAGGGTGGGATTCAAGCCTCTAGTTTAGATTTTTGGGGACAACCCGGGAGCGCACAATACTTGCGCGAATATAAGTTTGATAGTGCGGCAGGCGAATTTTATGTACTAAGAACACTTGTTTTTGGAGACAGTTCAAATGCTACCATTGATCTGAGTCCAACTGCCCTGCTTGTAGACGATTGTGGAAACACCTATTTCTCTGGATGGGGAGGTTCACCAAACACAGAAGGTAATACCAATGGCCTTACTGTTACTCCAAATGCAGTAAGGACTTCAACAGATGGGCGTGATTTCTATTTTCTGGTAATAGACCCTTCTTGGAAAAAAGCCCGTTTGGCAACTTATTACGGGTCTTCTGGCAGAGAACATGTAGACGGCGGCACCTCGAGATTTGATAAAGAAGGCAAGATTTTTCAAGCTGTTTGTGCAGGATGCGGTGGAAGCAATTCGTATCCAACGTATCCCTCAAATGTGTATTCCTCTGCAAATGGTTCTTTCAATTGTAACATGGCGGTTACCGTTATTGATATGGATATTCAAAATGCTAGGTTGCAATTGACTCCAGAGCCTTCCACATTTTGTGTTCCTGAAACGTTTACCATTCTGGACAGCTCTACGAATGTACAGACCTTCATCATAGATTGGGGTGACGGAGCAACGAGCCAAGACACTGGTTTTATCACGCCCCATGTTTATGGCGCGCCGGGTATTTATGATGTTAAAGTTATTGGTCAAGATACTGTCTGTGATACTTGGGACACTACTCAATTTAGATTGCAAGTAAATCCTGAATTTGATTCTGTATGGATTGATTACAGTTATGATTATTGTGATCCAGCTCGTATAGTTAATGCTACGGTAAGATTAGTAAGTGATTCTTCAATAGCTTCCGATTATGTGTTTGAATGGAACAATGCCGGACAGCTCTTCACATCAGCACAAGTGCAATTTGGCGCGCCTCTTCCCGCGTCTAACCTAGTTACAATCACAGTTTTAGACACCACCTGTAATCGGTCTCAAGTAATAGAGGATACGCTCACCTTCCGGATTCCACCTTTTATGCAAATCAATACCACGCTTGATTCATGTGAAAGCAGAGAGTACGTAGATTTTAATGCGATTATTAATGCTACTTACCAAAGTTTTGAATGGCTCGTAGATGGACAGTCAGAAGGATTTGTAAACCCACTTCAAATCAGTCAGAGCGGTTTGTATGAAATTAGTATCGTAGGATACGACACTCTGTGCGGGGTATCGGATACCTTATCGGAGAATTTTGATGTTTATTTTGCTGGTGAGCCTTTTACGATTCCAAATTTTATTACACCAAACAATGACGGTGTCAATGACGCTTTTACAGTGAATTCGAATGAGAATTGGGATGAATTTCATTTGATTGTTCACAATAGGTGGGGAGTAAAGGTTTTTGAAACTAATGTGGTTTCCTTTGAATGGAAAGGAGATTACGATAGTAGCATTCTTTCCGCTGGCGTTTATTTTTACCAAATCAATGCAACGAATCGCTGTGGTGATGTCAATGAAGAAGGCGCACTACACATAATTTATTAGAATGATTAGAGTATACCATAATCCCCGCTGTAGAAAGTCTCGGGAAGCAATTGGATTGTTAGAGAAAAAGAGGGTTGATTTTGAGATTCGTCATTATATGAATGACGAAGAAAGTATGACGGCTAAGGAGCTTGAAGAGGTACTTGATGCGCTTGAAATGGATGCCTTAGATTTAGTTCGTAAGAACGAATCTTTGTGGAAAGAAGAATACAAGGCACTTGAATTAGGCGAAGATGAAATTATTTTAGCAATGATTGAACACCCCCGTTTGATGGAGCGTCCTATTGTAGTAAAAGGGGATAGCGCCGTAGTTGCTAGTCCTGCGGAAAAGCTAGAAGATATTCTGTAGCGGTTAGCTTCCTTTTATCATCATTTTCATGCGGAAAACAGCCTTACCAAAAAGGTTTTTCCTTTCCCAGGCCATTCTATTGATGTGGTATTTCATGTACCCTTTTCTCGTATAGAATTCTTTGAAAACCATACCGTCTCGTTCATCTTTATCAATGCGCTGAAAAGCGCACATATTGGCGCAGTTCACCGGGATTTCTTTAAGATCGGAACGATTGTTTTTGATGTAAGAACGAATGAGAATAAGAGCGCGCATCCACATGTCGTGAAAAACAACTATGCCATTGTTTTCAATCATTTGGGCAGCAAAATGGAAGTCTACAAAAGCTCCGCTGAATTTATGGTCGCCGTCAATAAAAATTAAATCGTAGGTTTTGCCTTCTGCTAAAAGTTTAGGAAGCGCTTGATCTGAGAGTGCTTTAATATGGGTATGCCTACTTTGAAAGCCGGCATCTGCTATTTTACTCAATCCTGAATTTTGATAGTCTTCTTGTTGAAAGGGATCACAACTTGTTAACTTAAGTTCACTTCGGGCGCCTAACATGGTCATTGCGCTTGCGCCGTAGGCTAGACCTATCTCTAGCGCCGTATTCACTTGGTACTTTAGAACAAGTTCCTTTAGAACTTCTACCTCATGAGGCTTAATGGAAATGGTATGTTCGTTTTCTGCAGCAGTACTCATACTTCCAATTTACTCTATATTCAATGAAAAAGCCGGCTAAAAGCCGGCTTTGTATTATTCAGTATCCGCAAATTACTCTGCAGATTCTTTTTTTATGACCAATGATAGCATGAGCAATTTTTGGATTCACAGATTCTAATCCAATCAATGTCAACCAGTAGCCTACAAAAAGACCCAAGAATACCAGCATTGAAAAGCCCATTAGAAAAACAATTAAGAATACAAGGAAACCGATAAATTTCATAAATGCTCATTTAAGTGGTATAAAGATACATTGTGCAATTGATTTAGATTCATTTTTTGATAAATAATACAACCATAGAATATACTGCTAAAGGATAGTGTTACAGAAATTCTGTTGCCTAAATTTGTACTTCGATTTACCAAGTAGGAATTATTCAGATTAGTATGGAATATAGAATTGAACACGACACTATGGGTGAAGTACGTGTGCCAGCAGATAAATACTGGGGTGCGCAAACAGAACGCTCCAGAAATAACTTCAAAATAGGTCCTCCCGGAACAATGCCCTTCGAGATTATAGAAGGATTTGCCTATTTGAAAAAAGCCGCAGCATATACCAACTTTAATGCTGGTGTGTTATCTCAAGAAAAAAACGTGATTTGATTGCTGCTGTTTGTGATGAAATCCTAGAGGGAAAACACAACGATCAATTTCCATTGGTGATATGGCAGACTGGTTCAGGAACTCAGAGTAATATGAACACAAATGAAGTCATTGCGAATCGCGCACATGTCTTGGCAGGTCATGACTTAAATGAGGGTGCAAGAACGATTCATCCTAACGACGATGTAAATAAAAGTCAAAGTTCCAATGATACGTTTCCGACGGGTATGCACATCGCTATCTATAAAAAAGGTTGTTGAGAATACCATTCCTTCGATTAAATTTCTTAGAGATACGTTACATTCAAAGAGTGAGGAATTTTGGAAAGTGGTAAAAATTGGCCGTACGCATCTTATGGACGCCACACCACTTACTCTTGGACAAGAGTTTTCCGGTTATGTTAGTCAACTGAACCATGGGCTCAAGGCGCTCGAAAATACGCTAGATCACCTGAGTGAAATAGCCCTTGGTGGAACAGCGGTAGGCACAGGAATTAATACCCCAGAAGGATATTCGGAAGAAGTAGCTAAATACATTGCACAATTTACAGGACTGCCTTTCCGTACTGCTGAAAATAAATTTGAAGCATTAGCCGCTCACGATGCTTTGGTTGAAACTCACGGAGCACTCAATCAATTGGCAGTCAGTTTGAATAAAATTGCCAACGATATTAGGTCGCTTGCCTCTGGTCCACGTTCAGGAATAGGCGAAATAATCATTCCGTCAAATGAGCCTGGTTCATCTATAATGCCCGGTAAAGTGAACCCTACGCAAGCAGAAGCAATTACTATGGTCTGTGCACAGGTAATGGGTAATCAAACAGCTGTAACTATAGGTGGTGCACAGGGACATTACGAGTTAAATGTTTATAAGCCAATGATGGCCTTCAATGTTTTGCAGAGTGCAGAATTGATTGGTGATGCCTGTGTAAGCTTTACAGAAAAATGTGTAGTGGGTATAACTCCGAATTACCAAGCTATTGAAAATCATTTGAATAATTCTTTGATGCTAGTAACTGCGCTGAACACAAAGATCGGGTATGAGAAAGCAGCAAAAATCGCGAAGTCTGCTCATGAAAACGGAACTACATTAAAGCAGGAAGCTATTAAATTAGGGTATCTTACAGCAGAGGAATTTGACCAATGGGTAAGACCAGAAAATATGGTGGGTAAGATTTATTGACACTTACCTAATCAGGCTTAGTTCGAACTAAAATGGTTTTTTCTCAAGATGTAATTTCAGCCAAATTTTAAGCCGTTGGTGTGGAGAACCGTGATACTAAAAGGTCAGATGCAGAGACTAGAAACCCCATTTCATTTACTAAACAAAAATCTAGGTTTTAAACGAAGTTCTCTCCCAATTCTACGCGAACTGCTTTCGCAATTTGTTTAATGGCCTGATCATTCCCTAAAGGGAAGGTGAGTGAAGTCTTATCAGTTTGAACAACAATTTTTTCTTCAAGACTGGCAACAACTAGCGCTTTTTTTTCAGAACTATTAACAATAAGACAGTTTGTACAATTCTGAGCAATTATATTTTGTCCCACAATGGCGTTGCCATTTTTATCCTTTTTACTTAGTTCATATACAGCACCCCAATTCCCTACATCTGACCAACCCATTACAGTTGGGATAACGCAGACTTTACTTGCGCGTTCCATCAGGCCGTAGTCGATACTGATATTATCACATTCTGCATATAATTTAGCAATGCTTTCCGATTCATATTTGGTATCCAAATCCTTCCAAGCACTTCCTAGGGTACTCATTAAGTCCGGTAAATGTTTGTCAAGACCCGCACTTAGTGCATCAATATTCCAGATAAACATTCCGGCATTCCATAGGAAGTCACCACTTTGTAAGAACAGCTTAGCGTGTTCTATATCTGGTTTTTCAGTAAAGGCTTTGACGCTGTAGATACCGCTTTCATACTTCATTTCATCGTATTGGATGTATCCATAACCTGTTTCAGGCTTGTGTGGTTTTATTCCGATGGTGACAAAACAGTCACTCTCTTCAGTTTTTTCCAATCCTTTACGAATCTGAGCTTCAAAGGCTTCTTCGTTAGTAATTAAATGATCAGCCGGTGTTATATATATGTTTGCAGAGTCATCGCGTTTTTTTATTTTAAGTGCTGCATATGCAATACACGGCGCTGTATTTCTTCGTAGCGGCTCTAAAATGATGTTTTCTTCTGGCAACTCTGGCAAATGCTCAATAGTCTGAGAGCGATAATTAGCGTGTGTAACTACGAGAATGTGCTCTGGTTTAAAAATGCGTCTAACCCTTTTATATGTTTGTTGAATTAGGCTCTTTCCATTGCCCAGGAAATCCAAATATTGTTTGGGTGTTTGTTCTGTAGACATGGGCCAGAATCTACTGCCGATTCCTCCCGCCATTATTACACAATAAGGAGTTCTCATTGATTTTGTTATTGGTTGTTTGAACTTGAAAAACAACTATGTTGTTCAAATCGGATACAATAGTACGGATTTCTATCTTTGGTAGGTATATTCGTGACCTGAAATAAACAACTTTAAAATGTTAAATCTCGTACTGTTTGGCCCTCCTGGTGCTGGTAAAGGAACGCAAAGTGAATTTTTAGTGAAACGTTATTCTCTAGTGCATTTGAGCACAGGGGATTTATTCCGATATAATATTAAAAATGAAACTGAGTTAGGATTACTAGCCAAATCCTTTATGGATAAAGGTGCCTTGGTTCCGGATTCAGTGACTATTTCCATGTTGGAGGATGCCGTAAATAAAAACCCAGGAGCGAAAGGGCTCATTTTTGACGGTTTTCCACGAACGAATGCGCAAGCAGAAGCTCTTGATGCCTTCTTAGACGGTCGTGATACAGCCATTACAAGTATGATTGCATTAGAGGTAGGAGAACAAGAACTAAAAGCTCGTTTGCTTGAACGTGGAAAAACATCTGGTCGCGCAGATGATGCAGACCCAGGAGTTATTCAAAATAGAATCAATACCTACAACAAAGAAACCGCACCGGTAAAAAATCACTACGATACGCAGGGTAAATACCGTGGCGTAGATGGATTAGGTTCCATTGAAGAAATTACGAATAGATTGATCAAGGTAATTGATTCTCTGTAGTCCGTTTTCTTTACCGTATTAACAATCGTACTTTTACAGAGCAGTTCGTCACATGGCAAGCTGCTCTTTTATTATGGCTGGAAGCAACTTTATTGATTACGTAAAAATCTACTGCAAAAGTGGTCGTGGAGGAAAAGGGTCCACCCACCTATTGCGAAACCGCATGACTTCTAAGGGCGGTCCCGATGGTGGCGATGGGGGTAGAGGCGGACACGTTATTGTTCGTGGTAATTCACAGATGTGGACGCTGTTGCCATTAAAGTATCAAAAGCACATAAAAGCATCTTCAGGGGAGAACGGCGCAGGTCAGGAGAAGACGGGCGCCAATGGAGAAGACAGGTATATTGATGTTCCTTTAGGAACTGTTGCAAAAGACGAAGAGACGGGTAAAGTCCTCTTTGAAATTACAGAAGAAGGGGAAGAGAAGATTTTAGTAAAAGGCGGTCGTGGTGGCCAAGGAAATGTACATTTCAAGTCTTCTACGTTTCAGACTCCACGATACGCTCAGCCTGGAGAAGATCCTGTAGAAGGATGGTTTATCCTTGAATTAAAAGTGCTCGCAGATGTTGGTTTAGTGGGCTTTCCAAATGCAGGTAAAAGTACTTTACTCAGCGTGGTAAGTGCTGCAGAACCGGAAATAGCTAATTACCCTTTTACTACGTTAGTTCCAAATTTAGGTATGGTAAACTATCGGGATTATCGCTCGTTTGTAATGGCTGATATTCCTGGAATCATTGAAGGAGCTTCAGAAGGGAAGGGACTCGGTTATAGGTTTTTAAGACATATTGAGCGGAACTCACTATTGCTATTTATGGTGCCCGCGGATACTGACGATTACCAGAGGGAATATGAAATACTCCTCAACGAATTGGTCGTTTATAATCCTGAGTTGGCAGATAAGAATAGAATTTTAGCCATAACAAAGTCCGATATGTTGGATGAAGAGATACAAGCTGAAATTGAGCTACAACTTCCCAAGGATATCCCCCATATGTTTATTTCATCGGTGACTGGCCAAAATATAATGGCATTGAAGGACAAGATCTGGTCTGCTCTAAACGAAAAATTGTGATTGCATTGGTTGACTTTATATTGGAATGGGACAAGCACTTGTTTTTGGTGTTGCATCAACTTTTTAGCCCATCTACTGATACCTTTTGGTTGGCGGTGACAAAGACTTTTACGTGGTTACCCTTATATATTGTGCTTGCTGCACGCTTAATTAAACAATCAGAGACCCACAGCACTTGGATTTTTAGAATTGCCTTGTGTTTAGTTGGTGTGTTACTTTGGGATCAAGGGGCGAATTTTTTTAAGGAAATAATTGGACGTCCCCGTCCTTGTCAAGAAGGGTTTGAGGGTGTTCGTGTCCTTGTTCATTGCTCTGCTTTCGGCTTTTTTTCTTCGCATGCTGCCAATACTTTTGGATTAGCATTTTTAATGTGTAGGTGGCTGAAACCCTCATGGTTTCCTATTCTAATTGGAGTTGCAGTGATTCAAAGCTTTTCAAGAATTCATCTCGGAGTACATTACCCATTGGACTTACTTGCCGGTGCATTATGGGGCTTATTGATTTCAACTATTTTAGTACGTATTGATTCCCAGTTTTCATGAGTTCATTCACAGCAATTGTAGCGGTTTTTTTAGGTGGTGGTATTGGAGCCGTATTGCGCTTCGGTACTACTCAAGGTATGTTGGCTGCGGGTATCGCTCAGAGTAGGTTGCATTGGGCAACTTTCGCAATTAACATCATGGCTTCTGTTACCTTGGTCTATGTGTACAAGTTATCACCAGAAAAAAGTACACTTCAATTGCTATTGGCAACAGGAATTTGTGGCGGGTGGTCAACGTTTAGCACGTTTAGTTACGAGACGGTTCGATTGATCCAAGAAGGTAGAGAATTAGAGGCCCTCGCTTACGTGCTAGGAAGCGTTCTAATTTCTACAGCGGCCATTTGGCTTTTAGTGAAATAGGTTATTTGAGAAGAGTAACGATTCCAGTTTTCGTGATTACTTTATCATTGGCGCCTTTGGCAAAAACAGACCAAGTATAGGCGCCAAAAGGAGCGGGTTTTCCGTTGGGAAAATTACCGTCCCATCCAATTTCAGGTGTTTTGCTGTTAAAAATTTCTTCACCCCAGCGATTGTAAATTCGAAGTTCATAAGATTTAACTCCAACAGCTGTTGGGGCGAACATCTCATTGGTACCGTCTCCATTTGGTGAAAATGCGTTGGGGACAAAAACTAGAGTTTCAGGATTGATTCGAACCAATGCTGTAGAGGTGTCCGGGCAATTAAAAGTATTGATAACAACATGTTCAACTTCAAACCACCCCGTATCGTTGTAGGAATGATTTAAACTTCTTAAATCATAATAGATACTCCCGTCTCCCATGGAAGTAATGAGCGCATCTGTTGGGTCCGCGGCCAAGTCTGTAATTTCTATGTTGCTTGTATAAATGGTCGCAGAAGGGGGATCTGCTATAAACGCTGAGGTTGGTGAGGGATACACCGTGATGTAATCATCGTAATTCAATGTAATCGTATCTAAACACCCTTCAATAAAATACACCGTGAGGGTAAGGTCGTAGGTGCCGGGGTCTGTGTAAGTGTATACGGGGGCGCTGTCGTTACTGAGGACTCCATCTCCAAAATCCCAGTTGTAAATGACTTGTCCATCCGTAATAGTGCTATCCCAAAATTCAATGGTAAAGGGCGCACAGCCTATTTGGTTTTCTACATTTACTTCTGTTTCGGGACGCCTGTATATCCTAACAGTATCTACAAAAGTGCCAATACACCCCTTTTCTTCCACGGTTAAAGTTACAATCTGGTCTCCCCATGTAGAGAAACTGATCGGTGGTGGATTCCAACCATTAAACGTTCCTAAAGACCCATTGGGTCCAAAATCCCAGGTTGCTTGGGCTAGTCCACCATTGGAACTCTGATTTTGGAAAGTAATCAGGTTTTCATCGAAACAAACCGGGCCACTGGAAGTAAATCCTGCATTGATACGGTTATACAATTCGTATATCACCTCAGCAGTATCCGTGCACGGCCAACCCACATTGATGACCAATTGAATGGTATAAGTACCAGTATCACCATAGGTATAAGTGGGGTTTTGCCCCGTTGAAGATGCTCCAGGGTTGTTGGGGTCATTCCATAACCACAAATAGTTGGTGCCGTTTATGGAGCTATCACTCATGGTGATAGTTGTTCCGTTACAAAAGGTGTTTGGCTGGTAAAGCTGTGGTGTTGGGTCACTGACTACATTACTTTGACAAGTGGTTACGTTGAATTGGTAATCGCGTCGCAGCGTGGATATCAACACTCCAGTTGAATCATATTCTGACGCACAGACTGCAAAAACATATTGACCCGTTCCAGTTGGTGTTCCTGTTAAAATACCGGTATTTGGATTAAGACTAATCTGCGGACTTGAGGGAAGAGGATAAGCTGCAGAATGAGGAAAAAGAAAAGGAACACCCGAATATGGCGGTGGTGAAGGTGGATTAGGGGCAGGATCGTTTTGAGTTCCTCCTGTAAGAGGTTGGCAGAGGGAATAATAGATGGAATCGCCATTATCTTCAAGGACGGAGAAGTCTATATTTAGGCTGTCATCTTTGCACATTACAATGGGCGGGTCCGATTGGAATCGGGCGGAACCGTTGCAACGATTGTCATTTGGAGGTATAGTAATATGGTAAGTTGACCCCCAGTTTCCTGAGTTTCCAACATTTGTTATGGTATTATTTCTACAGCATCTTTGATACACTATGGTATATCCATGAGTGCTTGGTTGAAGGGTCACATTTGCCTGATAAATTGCTTTTTCTGTACATACATTGGGCGGCGTCTGAAGGCAAGGGTTGGCTACAATTGCTGGAATTCTTGTAATCAGACCTTTAGCCACACTTAGGTTTTGTAAAGCGATATTTTGTGCTGCACCTCCATAAATTGTTATTGGCGCAAAGTTGTCAAAAGGCGCTCCTGAAGAATTACAATCTCGATAAACAGTCAATTTAATCTGGTATACATTTCCATTGGTGTTTGATCCCACGCAACGATATGAAATTTCACCACCAACAAGGTGCGCCGCACTCAAAGGAGCGAAGGAGAAGAGTAAGATGAATAAAACGCCGATTGTACGCATTGTCGTAAATCTACCAAATATTGTGCCCAATCCTAGGAGCGGACAAGTCCCAGTTCTTTGAAAGGAAAGACTGTTGTAAAACCCTTTTGTTTGAGCCATTGCTCAGAAGAACGAAGACGAGTAACGAGCACAAAATCTCCACCCCACCCGCCAAGGCTTTTCACTTGACCGGGAAGTTCCCCAAAGAGTTCGTGTTTAACCTTGGTAAGTCCCAAATGTTCAGCAAGAAGAGACTCGTGTTCCTCAATAACATCTTCCAATTCTAGCAGAGATCTTGATTTTAAGAAAGAATCTGTCAGCAGATTAAATCTATCAATTTGTTCGTCAGAGAATGGTCTGTTTTTAATTAAGTTTAGGCTTTCGGAGGTCAACTGCTTCTTCCCTCTATAAACAAATCCAAGTTCGTCTAGAAAGTCAAAAAGGAATGCTCGTGTTTAAGACTTTTACTTTATTGTCAATCAATTGATAAGTAATTGGCCCATCTGCTTTTGCGCAAGCCAGATCATATCCGCTCCCACCATGAGCGTTTTTCAAAGTTTCAAGTGGATCAACTTGCGCACATTGAGCCAATAGACTTGTGAAAGTGCTGGATGTTCCAAGTCCCCATTCAGCAGGAAATTCTAATTCAGTTTTGAAGCTCCCTGGTTTGTCTAAAAGGGATGAATGACTCTTGACTATTTGAAGGTTCTTGAGTAAACGCTTTGCTACCTTCTCATTGGATGTGCTTAGAACTTCTAACGATAAACTGATTTCTGCCCGGAACCATTCTTGGGCATCGTGATCAAGGGAAGACCAAGAAATACTATTGCCTTCTAAGTTTGGTAAGTAATGAATTTTTTGACCAAATCGAGCAGGTAAAGCAAGACCTTTTGCTCCTTGAGTAATGGCATACTCCGAGGTAAGTAAAAGTTTTCCGTTGGCGCGGTAGTTTAGCATGGTTTATTAGCTGCCCAGCTTTGGTATGGACTGTCCGCGCAAAGTACAGAAGTAATTCACAACTTCACGATGATGTGGTACTTTATCTTTAAAGTATGCTATAATTAAGGCTTTCTCATTCGGTGTCGCTTCTAGTTGATTTAAAATATTCATCAGGTGCATTTTCATGTGCCCTTTCTGAATCCCTGTGGTTACTAATGCCCGAAGTGCTGCAAAATTTTGCGCTAAACCACTTACTGCAACAATGCCCATTAATTCCTCTGCATTTGGTTTACCCAACATTTCAAGCGCTTTAACCACTAGTGGGTGCAGCTTAGTCAAACCTCCTACCACTCCTAATGCAAGGGGTATTTCTATCCAATAGGTGAAAATTCCATCCTCTAACTTACAGTGAGTAAGACTGCTGTATTGGCCGGATTTTGAAGCATAGGTATGGCATGCGGCCTCAACTGCTCTAAAGTCATTTCCTGTGGCAATAATGAGAGCGTCCACACCATTCATAATGCCTTTATTGTGTGTGGTGGCCCGGTAAGGTTCCGCATTCGCTATAGCTATAGCGCGCTTAAATTTCCGCGCAAAGTCTTTACCTGTGATTTCATCACTTTCTAAATCTTCAATGGGGCAACTCACGGAGGCCCTAACGATACAATTTGGGGTGTAATTACTCAGAATACGCATAACTACTTCAAGTTTACTTTCGTCTAAACCTGAATGTGCTGAAGTAAATGATTCAAGTCTTTTGGCCATTTCTTCCAAATTGGAATTGATAAAATTCGCCCCCATGGAATCACATGTCTCAAAGCAAACTTCTAATTGATAATAATGGTGTAATTGAGCTGTTTTATCCACCAACTTGATAGAGGTAATACCCCCGCCTCTAGACTCCATATTGGCTGTCAGCGATTTTGTTGATTCTCTTAATTGATTTTCAAGATTTTCAAATTCATTGAAATAAGGTTGCGCATTTCCCTCATACATGAAATGAACATGTCCAATTTTTTCCGTGCTAATCACTTCAGTTTTGAATCCTCCTCTTTGCAACCAAAAACTTGCACTTTTGGCAGCGGCAGCAACTACTGAGCTTTCCTCAATTGCCATAGGAAGGGTGTAAAGCTTTCCATTAATTTGGAAGTTTGGGGCCACACCGAACGGCATGTAATAGTTGGTCATGGTATTCTCAATGAAGTCGTCGTGCTTTTGTTGCACGCTCCTGTCATTGTGCCAATAGCTTTGAAATAAGTCTAGTGTTTTATCCGGGTGCTCAAAATTATTTTGAGTCAACCACTCCAACTTAGCAGCTTTGCTGAGTTTTGAAAATCCTTTGATTGGCTTGTTCATGACGCTTCGGTTTACTTATCCAAAGTTAACATCTTTAAATAGTATTTGTTCTTTTTAGCTGAGGGTATAGCGCGTCATGCCAAATTCATGGGAACGTCAATAATTAACATACGACTGCCCCTTTCAAGGCTAATGAGATTTACCGAGTCTGTTTCCCAACATCCAATAGCGTCGCGTGTATTCAGTTGTTGTCCAGCAACTTCAAAGGAACCGCTAATTACAAATAAATAAGCACCATTTTCAGTTCTTTTAATGGAATAAATTTCACAATGGCCTTTGTCAAAAGTTCCCATATTTATCCAAGCATCTTGATGTATCCAAATCCCCGCATCATTTTCATTTGGGCTGAGCACTTGGTGTAACATGTTTTTTTTGATTAGGTCAGGTAATTGTATCTGATCGTATCGCGGTGGAACATTTTTTTTACGGGGGAAAATCCAAATTTGTAGAAATTTTACTTCTTCTGATTGGCTCGCGTTGAATTCGCTATGAAAAAATTCCTGTCCCTGCGCTCATTGCTTGTATTTCTCCTTCTATAATTGTGGTCTTATTTCCAATGGTATCCTCGTGCTCTAAAGCACCGCTAAGAGGTATAGAAACAATCTCCATGTTGTTATGTGGATGTAAATCAAATCCTTTGCCTGGAGCAACTGTATCGTCATTGAGTACGCGTAATAATCCAAAATTCATGTTATGTGGATTGTAATAGTTAGCAAAACTGAAGCTGTGCTGGCTTTGGAGCCAACCGTAATCGGCAGAGCCTCTCTCTGTTGCAGGATGAATAGCTGTTTTCATAAGATAATGAAAAATTAAATGTTATAACAATCAATTAATAAAAAAAAAAGTTTACGCCTTAAATTTCCTTTTCAATTTCTATATCTATTCGTCTTTGAATTAGAGCAAGTTTCTTGGAGTATCTTGAAAGTTCTGTTAACCTACGTTCAATTTCATTACGATTTATTTTCTTACTCTGGTCTGAAACACAGTTGAGGTGTTCGAGAACATTTTTTGTCTCAAATTTCATTTTATTGATAAGTGTGTGCTCGTCTTTTCTAAGCGGATGCATAAAGTATTAATTCACTACGCTCTACTGATTTTCTAAATTTCGTATTTCAATAGTAGTCTTTTATGATAGACTTTTGGAGTTATTAACATGAGGAAAATTAATATTCTCTAGGATTACCTATCTTTCCGCTTGATATTATTATCTGAAATTATAACTCCCATGAGAACAAGTCTTCTCTCTTTATTTATGTTTGTTGCACTGAGCGGTGTTGCTCAATCATTCCCATTTGATTTTGAAACAAATACTCAAGGTATGCTTGGATATGACGGTGCCACCTTTACCATTGTTCCTAATCCAAGTAATACGGGCAATCCTAGTCCTAATGTTGCGGAAATCGTAAAAGTTAATGTTTCAGATATATGGGCTGGCGGTAAAATAACCAATGTTTCGTCATTGGATTTTTCAAGCTCAGCAACTTGCGTTTTGTCTATGAAGGTATTTACAACCGAGCCGGTAGGAACTGTAATAAAAGTGAAATTAGAGAATCCATATACTTGCGAGGTGGATGCAGTAACAACCGTGAGTGGTGCATGGGAAACATTGACTTTTGATTTTGGTATACCAGCGCCTTTTGGAAGTGTAGACTTGGTTATTATGCCACAACCCTTTGTCGATGGCGGCGGTAAAACCTTTTATATAGACGACATTCAGCAGATACCAGGCGTCATTGCTACCCCTCGATCAGGATTACCGGTGACCTTTGAATCTGGAACGACAGATAGACACTTTTTTGATTTTGAAAGCGCAATCATGGAAAGTTTGCCCAACCCATTAGTAAGCACAGATAATGGCAGTTCAAATGTTGGAAAGGTGGTTAGGTACTTGGGTGCTCCTTATGGTGGCACATGTATAACGTTTTCGAATAATATAGACTTTGTTAATCACCCGATAATTACTATGAAAGTTTTGACATCAGCTCCTATAGGTACTTATGTTACGTTAAAGGCAGAGAAGCCGTTTTGGGGTGAAGAACGAAGTGTAAAAACTACTAAAACAGAAGAATGGGAGACACTTTCCTTTGATTTTACCAACGCACCAACAGATTTACCAACGTTTGCTTTGATGTTTGATTTTGTTGGTGGTAGTGCTAATGTGGGTGACGGAACTTTTGCCTCCACTTTTTATTTTGATGATATTAAATACGCAAATATTCCTCTTGCCGTTGAAGAAAAATAGTGGAACAAATCAATTCTTAGTCAAACCAAATCCATCCTCTGATCATTGGGTGCTTTCTAGCAAATTGGGAACACCCTTCCGGTTTGAAGTGTATGACGTCAAAGGTCAATTAATGAGGCGAGAAGAAAATAATTTGGAACTTGAAGTCACTATCGATGGCGCTAAGTACGCCTCAGGGGTATATTATGTAAAGATTACTTCAGTAAAGGGAAATGGAATTATACGCCTCATCAAGAAATAGTCGAAGGTAAGTCTTGACAATACTTCCAATGAAAATCGGTTATTCGGTGAGGATAAACTTCTCCGAATACATTTTATTTGCTGTTATCACTTGAATAAAGTAAGCTCCTTTAGAGTAGAGAGATGCATCAATACTTTTATTGTATTGACCTATAAAATTTTCAAGCGTTTCTTCTCGCAATACTTGACCAATTGTATTAATCATTCTTATGGTGACATCTTGTTGTTGACCAATTAAAAATTGTATGTTTAATAAATCAACCGTTGGATTAGGATATAATAACACATTATATGTACCGTTCTCAACAACATATACATTGGACTCTATTTCACACGAATCAAAATGAATCGTGAGAGTATAACTTCCATCGATTGGATTGTAAATTATACTATCAGTTGATATAACATTGCCGTTTAATTCCCACGAATATAATTCGATAGAGAGCTCCTCGGAGGTAGATGGAATGAGTCGATTATTTTGGGCGAGCACATCTACATCAACAACGTTTTCACACGTGTCAAAATTAGCAACGAAATTAGTATTTAAAGGAAGATTTACTTGAATAGAATCTGTTTTGAGATTTGAGAATGCTGCAACCGTTGAATACCAGTGTGAAAAAATGTAACCCTTGTTTGGAGTTGCCTTCAAATCAATCGGACATCCACCGTGATAAGTCCCATTCCATGGTAGATTCGGTTTAATACTGTTTACCTTAATGCTTCCAGATTCATCAGGATAAGCGTCCAAGTTTACTAATCGTTGTCCCTGTAATGACAGGTTTTGATTAATGTGTTGACGCGCAGTCGTAATACGCGAGTTATTGTATTGTGAAATCCCATTAATTGCATTTTCCCATTGATTCAAAGAATTTGGTCCAACTTGACTGCTCCACCTATTAATATGATCAGGGATAGCGTCTTCAATGCTTTCTTTCAACTCTGAACTTACTGCATTGAAATTTGAAGTTTGAAAAGTGGTGTTAATTAAATCGTTATATCTATTGGTAAATCGGCATTTAAACTCACCATTATACAAGGCATGATTAAAGATTTGTGAATGTGCATTTGTGACGCTCGGATTACGCGCTAAATAGAGATAGTTCGCAAAAGTATTTTGGCCAAAATGTCCGAAAGCCCCATCTGTATCGTAGAGAACGTAACGTCATTTTCCCCCTAAAGAATCTGGTCTCCATAGCTTGATATTGTTTAGGCCCCAAGCAATGCCCAACCAGTCCTGATTCTGGATATAAGTTTGAAAAAATAAAGTAATCTATATAGTTGTTTATGTCAAATCGAGATTTGAATATTTCAATGAAACTATTATTATTCGGATTGGCGCTCATAATCAAATAATAGGATTCTGAGAAATGATCTGCTGAACCTGCTAGTACACCGTTTTGATTCAATAAATCAACCTTCTTATTGTCAATACCATGATTGCTCTCTACGTAATGTTCGTCAATCTTCTCGCGAATACCATAAAGCCCCCAATACTCTCCATTAAGGTAAACAATACATGGCTCGTAGCCCATTCTATCAATATGAGTATTTTTTGCTAGGGTGCTTATC
>CACMMX010000027.1 GCA_902614915.1 uncultured Cryomorphaceae bacterium | reverse complement strand
TTCAGAGTATCACCAATCTGTAATTCTAATGCATGGGCTAATTTGACATCTAGCACCACATCTTTATGGTTTATTGGTAACGTTCCTCTGATAAGTTTTACGTTCATCCAATTGTAATATTCCTGAGATGTTCCTATCAATGGATATCCCATAATATTATCTCCTAAAGAAATCGGACAAGATGATGAAATCATTGGATGATTTTCCCAAAAGTCAACAGTACTACCGGGTATATTCCCCGTAGGGTTTTCTAGCCTAAATAAGGTATTGACGACTATTTGAATCGGTGATCCTTTTCTACCCACAATGACATCTACGAACTGAGCACTTTCAGTCCATTTTTTAAAAATATATGCTTCTGTTATACGTGCAGTGTAAAAACCAACGCATACTAAAATTGAGAGCAAAATGAGCATTACGTATTGAATACCCTTGGCTCTTAATTGTCCGCGCCATATTATCAGTAGATTTTTCATAAATCCCATAATTTAGCATTGCGGAAATGATCTTTCATTCTTACATCATGTGTCACTGCAACAATGGAGACACCTTTATTTATGGAGACGTACTCCTCAATAAGTTGAAACACAACGGCAGCTATATCGTCGTCCAAGGCACTTGTCGGTTCGTCAAGTAAAACGAGTTTGCCTCTTTTGCTTAATGTTAATGCGAGAGAAAGCCTTTGTAATTGACCAATACTCAATTCATCAGGATACTTTGATAGGTGAGTAGATATTTTCAACCGTTGTGCCAAATAAATGGCTTCTTTACCACCAAATAGACTCAGTTGTTCTTTTAAGTTCAAATATGGAATCCAAACTTCTTGCTGTGGCATAAAAGAAGTGAACCGATTTTCCACTAATGCAGCACATGAATCGTTCAATAAAAGTCCATGCAATGCTTTAAGCAAGGTAGTCTTTCCCGAACCTGATGGACCCGTGCAAAGTATCACTCCAGAATCAATTTGAAGTTTTGGATATTCGAGTTCGCTTTTTCCTATTTTAATCTTCATAGAAATCTTAATGTTAGATAGGTGATTAAAACAAAGAGAGCGAAAATAACTTTAAAAATAATTCCACTGAACACTCCTAACACTGCATACACGCTTGAATGAACACTTTTGCTTACGTTCTTAGTCACTGAAAATTCACCAATAAAAGCGCCTATAAAAGCACCTATTATCAACCCTGGTCCAGTTAATATTGATAGTAACATTCCCACCAAGGCTCCGGTCGCAGCTCGTTTTGATCCACCGGATTTTTTGGTAATCAGAGATGGAAGAATAAGGTCAAAGCAAAAAATCATAAAACCACCTGCAATCAAAAAATAGATTAGTAACCCGTCAATATTTTTATATATTATAGCTAGCACTAAGCCTAATGAAGAAATAATGGGTCCCGGAATCCCTGGTACAAGTGCACCTACTAAACCGAGTACCAAAAAAATAAAGATAAGAATTTCCATGATGATAAATATAGGATAATAGACTGTGAGAGTAGGCACCTATTGGCTATTTTACCTGCGTGAAATTTGTGGTCGTAGATATAGAAACAACAGGAGGTAGACCCTCAGGAAATGATATCACAGAGATTGGCATTGTGCACGTCCAAAATAAAAAGATTATTCATCGCTGGTCTTCTCTAGTCAAACCAGATTACTCTATTCCCAATAATATTCAGGCCTTGACAGGCATTAGTAATGTCATGGTTGAAAATGCCCCTCAGTTTCAAAGTCTAATTCCATTATTACAAAAACAACTTGAAGGTGATGTATTTGTAGCCCATAGCGTCAATTTTGATTATTCATTCCTCGAACACGCCTTCAGAGAACATGATCTGCCTTGGAGAATGGATAAGCTTTGTACAATCAAATATGCGCGGAAAGTATTTCCAGAAATAGGGCGCTATTCTTTGGCGAATCTAGCTCGAAGGTTCCAAATATCCAATACTAACCCACACAGAGCGCTGAGTGATGCTCTCTGCGCAGCAGAAATATTAATTCATTGCCTTCATTGTGATTACAATCAAAAGATGCTGCATGACCCAAAAACAGGATTACTTCAACGTATTCAAATTCCTGATAATTTACCACGGGGACTGTACGATAATTTGCCTAAATCATGCGGCGTTTATGAATTTAAAAACGCTCATGGAAAACCATTGTATATCGGTAAAGCGAACAATATCAAAAAACGTGTTACGCAACATTTCTCCACTCAAAAGGAAACCACCAAATACCATCGTTTGATGAAAGAATGCTATTCCGTGGAATACAGCATTTTACCAAATGAAACATTAGCGCTCATTTTTGAAGATCATAAAATTAGAGCGCATTGGCCCGTACTCAATAAATCTCAAAAGCAGCAATCCTTGAAATTTGGATTATATGCATATGAAAACGGGAAAGGTGAGATCAAATGGGTTATTCAAAAGACAAAAGGCAGTGGTGCGTTAAGGCGGTTCGGAACGTATCTAAGTGGGCAGACTTGGCTTGCAAATTTTTTGCAAGAAGTAAAGAGTAACGAAACAGGTGATTTAGATGTCTTGAAGAAGCTACAACGTTTCTTACAAAAATCTTGGATTGTAGTACTTAATGAGGGAGGGGCAGTATTTATAGATAAAGGAAATTTGACAGGGATATATCTTGAAGATGACTTTTTACATCAAAAAGAATGGGTGAGGGAGCACTTTATCAATATACAACCCTCACCTAAATTAAATTCAATCGGTCAAAAGCTTATGGAGCAACAAGCCAATAATGTGCTTGAAATTTAAGCCTCATCCTCTGCATTTTTCTCTATTTTTTTCGTTAACGCCTCCACTTCAGACTCGGATTGAATTTCTCCTTTGATAATCTCAAACGTAAGTTCTTTATCTCTAAGCTCAATAATGACTTCATCGCCTTCTGTTAATTGCTTACCAATAATACGCTCTGCAAGTGGGTCTTCAATTAATTTCTGCAAGGAACGAGCTAATGGACGGGCACCAAATGCTTCATCAAATCCTTCGTCTGCAATAAAATCTTTAGCTTTATCACTTAGGTTAATGGTATAGCCTAATTCTTGTACACGCTCAAATAACCCTTGGAGTTCTATATCAATAATCAGATGAATATCTTCACGTTTTAACGAATTGAACAAAACCACATCATCAATCCGATTTAAAAATTCTGGAGCGAACGCTTTTTTCAGGGCACTTTGAATGACTCCTTTTTCAAGATCATCTTTGCCTTTATCCCGAGCTGTTGTGCCAAAGCCAACGCCTGTTCCAAAATCTTTTAGTTCCCGTGACCCTAAATTAGAGGTCATTATGATTATGGTATTTTTAAAATCCACCTTTCTGCCTAAACTATCTGTGATTTGACCATCGTCCAAAGCCTGCAGAAGCAAATTGAAAACATCCGGATGTGCTTTTTCAATTTCATCCAATAATATTACTGAATAGGGCTTTCTCCGAACACGCTCTGTTAACTGACCACCTTCTTCATATCCAACGTATCCTGGTGGCGCCCCAACGAGTCTTGATATGGCAAATTTTTCCATGTATTCACTCATATCTATACGAATCATATTCTCTTCATTATCGAATAACAGTTCAGTCAACTTTTTAGCCAGCTGGGTTTTTCCAACTCCAGTAGGACCCAAGAAGATGAATGACCCTATAGGTTTCTTTGGATCTTTCAATCCCGCTCTGTTACGTTGTATAGCTCTAACTATTTTCTTTACGGCTTCGTCTTGTCCAATTACCCGAGATTTTAGGGTCGATTCCATTTCAGCCAATCGATCCATTTCTTGTGCTGCCACTCGCTGCACTGGAACACCGGTCATCATGGCTACAACCTCTGCTACTTGCTCTTCATCAACTAACTTTTTGTTGAGCTTAATGCTGTCTTCCCAGGTTTTTTTTGCAGTTTCTAGTTTAGCCTGAATTTTTTTCTCATCATCTCTAAGTTTAGCAGCTTCCTCATACTTTTGAGATTTGACCACCCTAACTTTTTCTTGCATTATATGCTCAAGCTCATGTTCTAACTCCTTGATGTTTTCCGGAACTTCAATATTCGTAATATGAACGCGGGACCCGGCTTCATCTAATGCATCTATTGCCTTATCAGGCAAAAATCGATCTGCGATGTAGCGTTGCGTTAATTTAACACAAGCTTCTATGGCATCTTCGGTATAAAGAACATTGTGATGATCTTCGTACTTATCCTTGATGTTGTTGAGAATTTCAATGGTTTCTTCTGGTGATGTTGGATCAACCGTAACCTTTTGAAAACGACGTTCAAGAGCTCCGTCTTTCTCTATAAATTGACGATACTCATCAAGTGTGGTGGCGCCAATACATTGTATTTCACCTCTAGCAAGGGCGGGTTTGAACATGTTTGATGCGTCAAGTGAGCCGGTAGCACCGCCTGCTCCCACTATCGTATGAAGCTCATCTATAAAAAGAATGATATCATCATTCTTTTCTAATTCATTCATAAGCGCTTTCATACGCTCTTCAAATTGACCTCGATATTTGGTGCCAGCGACAAGAGAGGCTAGGTCCAAGCTAACCACGCGTTTATCAAATAAAACTCTACTGACTTTCTTATTAACAATACGTAACGCCAATCCCTCGGCAATAGCACTTTTACCTACCCCAGGTTCGCCAATTAATAGTGGATTATTCTTTTTGCGGCGACTTAATATTTGACTTACTCTTTCAATTTCTTTTGATCTACCAACAACAGGATCTAATCTATTTTGCTCTGCTGCTTTCGTAAGATCTTTCCCAAAATTATCCAATACCGGTGTTTTTGATTTCTCTTTGCGCGCAGAGATGCTGCTGGATGAACTCTTCCTAGATGAAGAGCTTTCGTCTAAATCATCGTTGTCGTCGTAACCCATAGAAGATTGTAGGGAAGAAGAGGGGGGAAGTTCATTTTCAAGGTGGCTGTTTTGGTATTCACTTTTTACCGCATCATAAGATGCACCTAGTTGCGCCATTACGGAACTAATTGGATCATTATCATTACGTAATATACAAAGCAGTAGATGTGGTGTTCTAATCACCGGACTTTGAAATAATTTCGCTTCCAAAAAAGTAGTTTTCAGTGCCTTCTCTGCTTGACGAGTCAAGGGTAGGTTCTTACCTGAAGTTGGAGCGTTGGTTGCGTATGGGGCAGCAATGCCCTCTATCTTGTTTCTAACGTTGCCTAAATCAAGACCTAAATCTTTTAATATAGTAACAGCATTGCCTTCACCTTCCCGTAATATTCCGAGAAGTAAATGTTCCGTACCTATATAGTCGTGGCCCAAGCGCAAAGCTTCTTCCTTGCTATATGTGATTACGTCGCGAACTCTTGGGCTAAAATTTTCTTCCATCGTTTGAGGTATTTGTAAATCCTAAATGAACATAAAACATGCCACCTTCACCATTTCTCTAATCTAAATAGTTTTCTAGTGCAATCTTTGCCATAACGTATGTGGTTTGTTAACATTAAAATGTGGATAAATGAGTGAACTGTATCCTTTATATACTCCGTGCACAGATGGCTAAAAGCTATATTTGAAAAATACGAAAAACCGGGGGTTACCCCCATTAAAAAACTGACAATATGGCGCAGGGAGAAAAAATTATTCCCGTAAATATTGAAGAACAGATGAAGAGCTCATATATCGATTATTCGATGTCTGTCATCGTATCTCGTGCCCTACCAGACGTCCGAGACGGTTTAAAACCTGTGCATCGCAGGGTATTATACGGTATGCACGATATGGGAGTAACGAGTACTAAGTCATATAAGAAGTCTGCGAGGGTAGTTGGTGATGTTCTTGGTAAGTATCACCCACATGGCGATAGTTCAGTATACGACACCATGGTCCGTATGGCCCAAGATTGGTCTTTGCGTTACATGTTAGTAGACGGGCAAGGAAACTTCGGTTCAATAGATGGAGATAGTCCTGCTGCAATGAGATATACCGAGGTACGCATGCGAAAAATTGCTGAGGAAATGTTATCTGATATTGATAAGGATACCGTCGAATGGCAATTAAATTTTGACGATTCTCTTAAAGAGCCAACCGTCTTGCCCACCAGAATACCTGGACTTTTGGTAAACGGAGCGTCTGGTATTGCTGTAGGGATGGCCACAAATATGCCGCCTCATAACCTAACCGAAAGTATCAATGCTATCAATGCCTACATCGAAGATGATTCTATAGAGATTGATGGCTTAATGAAACATATTAGCGCTCCTGATTTCCCAACAGGAGGAACAATATACGGCTATGAAGGTGTTCGTGAAGCATTCCACACAGGACGAGGTCGTATTGTACTTCGCGCCAAAGCACGAATAGAGGAGGTCAGAGATCGCGAGTGCATCATTGTAACCGAGATACCCTATCAGGTCAATAAGGCCGATATGATTAAAAAGACCGCTGATTTAGTCAATGACAAAAAAATCGAAGGAATCTCCGATATAAGGGATGAAAGCGATCGAAAAGGGATGCGCATAGTTTATGTGCTAAAACGAGATGCTGTTCCGAATGTTGTTTTAAACAAACTATTTAAATATACACAACTTCAAAGCTCATTCTCAGTCAATAACATTGCATTAGTTAATGGTCGTCCCGAGTTATTGAACCTCAAGAACATGATCAAGCATTTCGTTGAGCATAGACATGATGTCGTTGTGCGTCGCACGGAATATGAATTACGACAAGCTGAAAAACGTGCCCATGTTCTTGAGGGTTTGCTAATCGCAATTGATAATCTTGACGCGGTAATTAAATTGATTCGCGCCTCTGCGACTCCAGATGAAGCGCGAGCAGGCTTGATTTCAAAATTTAAACTGAGTGAAATTCAGGCAAAAGCCATCTTAGAAATGCGTCTTCAAAAACTCACCGGTCTTGAAAGAGATAAAATTAAGTCAGAGTATGAAGAGTTGATGAAAACCATAGACTACTTGAAAAGCATTCTATCGGATAAAGTGTTGCGAATGCAAATTATCAAGGATGAATTACTTGAAGTTAAAGAAAAGTATGGAGATGAGCGCAGAACAGATATTGAATATGCTGGAGGTGATGTGAGCATTGAAGACATGATACCAGATACAGAGGTAGTCGTTACAATTTCGCACGCGGGTTACATCAAACGCACGGCACTCTCTGAATACAGGAAGCAGAATAGAGGAGGAGTGGGGTCAAAAGCGGCAAGCACAAGGGATAAAGATTTTATTGAGAATGTTTTTGTTGCTACCAACCACCAATACATGCTCTTCTTTACAGAGTTGGGAAGATGCTTTTGGATGCGAGTGTTTGAAATACCGGAGGGTACACGTCAAAGCAAGGGTAGGGCTATTCAAAACTTGATTAATATTCCTCAAGATGATAAGGTGCTAGCATTTATAAATGTATTAAACCTAAAAGACGAAGAGTACATTAATAATCATTTTATTGTAATGTGTACGAAACACGGTATCATCAAGAAAACATCTCTTGAAGCATATAGTCGTCCTCGTGTAAATGGAATCAATGCCATAACAATACGAGAAGGAGATACGCTGCTTGAGGCCAAGTTGACTAACGGAGAACAGAATATTATGATGGCAGTTAGAAGCGGCAAAGCTATACGTTTCCCGGAAAGCAAGGTTCGTTCAATGGGAAGAAATGCCTCAGGTGTAAGAGCAATTTCAGTGGATACAGAGAAGAATGATGAAGTTGTAGGTATGGTGGTTGTCAAGGAAGGCGATGGTTTTGATATTATGGTAGTTAGTGAAAAAGGATACGGTAAGCGATCTGCTCTTGAGGATTATCGTATAACAAACCGTGGTGGTAAGGGAGTAAAAACAATCACTGTAACGGAAAAAACAGGAGAATTAGTAAGCCTTAAGGCAGTTATCGATGAAGATGATTTAATGATAATTACTAAAAAGGGAACCATGATTAGATTAGGGGTTAATACCCTTCGCGTCTTGGGACGTGCTACTCAGGGCGTACGATTAATTAGTCTTCGTAAAGAGGATGAAATCGCCTCCATAGCTAAAGTACCTGCATCGGAAGAAGATGAGGAAAAAGAAGAGAGTGTTGAAGGAATTAATGATTCTACAGAATTAAACAATGAAAATACGAGCTCAGAAAAATAAATTAATATTGGCGTAGTATTTGCAAAAGTTCATATCAACTAGATTTGTAGCACAGATTTAAGCAAGTAAAAAGAATGAAAAAATTACTATTTGGATTGTTAACTTTTGGAGTATTTACCACTTATGCTCAGGAAGCACCGAAGGTAACAAGCGCTATCATCGCATTGAGGGGTAATGAAATTGAAGAAGCAAAAGGGTTTATTGACGAAGCTGCTGCAATCATTGAAACAAAGAACCAATCTGAGATTAAAGAGAAAATCTTAACCAAGTATTATTATAATAAAGCTTTAATTTACGCGAAGATTGCTGGATCACCTGAAGGCAATATCAAAGCATTGTCAGATAATGCGAATGAGATTGCTGCAGAAAGTATTTTAGATTTATTAAAGTACGAAAGTACTTTAAAGAAGCCGCGGTACTCAGAAAACGCCTTGCGTGAAGTTCCAATGATCGCCTATAATTATTTAGTAGATGCAGGTGCTTCATATGACGCTAAAGATTATGCAGCATCATACAATAAATATATGGCAGCTTTTGACTTTAAAAAGAACGAGTTATTAGGGAATGTCGCTCAATTAGATACAAGTTTATTATTCAATGCTGGAATCATAGCTGGTATGTCCGATGATCAAGAGTCGAGTATCAATGCGTTTCGCACCTGTTTGGACTTAGGGTATACCGGTATTACTTATACCGCTACCTACATAGCTTCAGGACAGCCCAAGACATACCCAGATAAGCGTGCAATGGAAAAAGATATTGAGTTGGGTTTAGCTTCAAATCCTATAATTGGGGAAGATGTCCGTCCAGGCATCTACATCAGTTTAATCAACGCTTACAAGAAGATAGAAGATGCAGAAATGTATCAATCTACGCTTGTCGAGGCTAGAAGCCTATACCCAGAGAATAAGGATTTATTAGACATTCAATTACAAGCCTATTTGGATAAGAAAGACTATAAAGGCGCTTTAGCCAACCTTGATGAAGCTATATTAAAAAATCCGGACAAGGCCATCTATCACTTTGTAAAAGGAAATATTCTTCAAACTGAATTGAAAGATTTAGATGCAGCTCTAGTAGAGTATAAATCGGCTGTAGAGCTAGATCCGGAAAATAGTGATGCATTGTATATGTGTGGGTTGGTTTACATTGACAGAGCCAATAAAATTACTGAACAGATGAACTCTCTGAGTTTAAGTGAAAGCAGAAAGTATGAGGCGCTTAAGAAAAAGCAAAAAGGAGTTTTTGAAGAGAGCTTGGTTTACTTTAAAAACGCACGTGAAATAAACAAGGATGATTTAGATATCGTTCGAGCTCTAGCGGAGGTTTATCGCAAAGTCGGTGAATATGACAAATCAATGGAGATGAGTGAACTATTGAAGTGAATCATTTAAAACCGTGAAAAGCCCGAGTCATTAAATTTGGGCTTTTTTTATATTATTTTATTAAATATAATATACATTATGTTAAATTATATTTACGTAAAGGACTATCCACCTTGGTTTTTCCCTTTTTTCCATCTTCTAAGTGTTTTACTATAATTACCCTTAGGATGCGCTATAGTATCTTCATATCGCGGATCTGGAATCATAGCCACTTTATAGAGTGCAGAAACTTCTACACTGTAGAAACCGAATTCCTCAGCAACCCGTCCGTGCAATTTATAAAGTCCTCTGCCTTGAAATGGAAATTGCTGTGCAACAATTGGAAAGTGAATACTGTCCAGATAATCGCCATTTTGGTCTAAAAACGTGGCAAAATTCATACGTTCATCTTTCGCTGTCTTGGTATTCTTAACAGTTACTAGATAACCGTAAGCAATAATGAAATGGCCGAGCTTAGAGGGTAATTCCTTCGCAGTAGTTCCATTGATTAAGGGCTCATCAGCCAATTCAAACGGATTACACAATGGAAACCCTAATAATTCAATTTGATCAAATGCCTCTTCTTCCTTACTCTGCATTAACAATGGTACCTTATAATCATAAGTTTGCTGCGCAGTACCCTTAAAAAGACTCGGAACGATAGTGACAAAGTCTTTAGCAGTATATCCTTTTAGCATGTGATGCGCTTCCCAAAGCAAGGTTTGTTTGGCGATTCCAGTAAATCGAAAAGCACCTATGCGAATAAGCAAACTGACTTGTTCAATACCTGCAGGAACCCGAGTAATGAAATCTGCTAAATCTTTGAACAACCCCCCATCATTACGTTGCTTGACAATCTGCATTCCTATGTTTTTATCTAAACCATGCACTAAAACGAAACCTAGATAAATTTGCTTGTTCACAATAACCGTGGGATAATCCCCGTGCTGAACACAAGGCTCTTCTATAACGCCTCCGTTTTTACGCGCTTCATGCACATAGAATTCTGTTTTATAGAAACCGCCAAAGTTGTTGATGGTCGCCACCATATATTCTAGAGGATAATGTGCTTTCAAGTACAGGCTTTGATAACTCTCTACAGCGTAAGAAGCACTGTGTCCCTTAGCAAATGCATAGCCCGCAAAACTCTCAATTTGACGCCAAATTTCACGCGCCAATTCATCGGTATACCCTCGCGCCTTACAATTCTCAAAATATTGATTTTCAACCCTTTTAAACTCGTCTTTAGATCTGAACTTTCCAGACATGCCGCGGCGTAAAACATCTGCTTCGCCCAGCGTCAGTCCGGCAAAATAATGCGCTACTTTGATGACATCTTCTTGGTAGACCATTACGCCAAAAGTATCTGGCATAATTTCTAACATGACCGGATGAGCTTCATTACGCTTAGAAGGGTCTGTAAATCGAAGTATGTATTCACGCATCATACCGCTATTACTAACTCCTGGACGAATTATTGAACTTGCCGCAACAAGATCTAAATAAGTATCTACTTGTAGTTTGGTTAGTAACATTCGCATTGCAGGCGATTCTACATAGAAACATCCTGTAGCCTTTCCATTGCGCAATAGCTCTTTGACTTTTTCATCCTCTTTGAAACGTTGTAAATCGCGAATATCAAAAGGGTCCCTTGTTCTATTATTTAAGCGAACTAATTCCAAGGCATCTTGAATTTTACTCAATCCCCGTTGACTTAGAATATCGAATTTATGGAGACCTATATCCTCTGCAACTACCATGTCAAATTGAGTAGTTGGAAACCCTTTGGGAGGCATAAATGTAGCTGTTCGGTAATGGATACTTTTGTCGGCTATTAATATACCCCCTGCATGAATGCTTAAATGGCTAGGGAATCCTTGTATGTAGGTACTGTAACGTAGCACTAAATGTGCTAAATAATCTAAATCCCCGCCACTGAACTTACCTTGACTGAGCTTATCTATTTCGTGTTTTGGAAGGCCAAAAACTTTTCCTAATTCACGAATGACGGCCTTGTATTGAAAAGTATTATAAGTAGCTAATAATGCTGTATGTGGAAAGCGCTTAAAGATGTATTGAGTCATATCATCACGATCACGCCAAGAGAAGTCCAAATCAAAATCTGGTGGTGAAGTACGATAAAGATTCATGAAGCGCTCAAAATATAGGTCCAGCTCAATCGGATCAACATCCGTAATCTTAAGAAGATAGGCTACTATTGAATTAGCTCCACTCCCCCGCCCTACGTAGAAATAGCCGCGATTTTGTGCATAATTGACGATATCCCAATTAATTAAAAAATAGGATACAAAGTTCTTCTGATCAATGAGTTGTAGCTCCTTTTCTATACGCTCACGTACCTTGAAGTCTGCCTGAGGATAACGATAAAAAAGTCCGTCATCACAAAGTTTCCTCAGTAGTTTAATATCTTTTTCACGTGAGCCAGTATAGGTCTGTAAATTCAATGCTGGCTCTTCAGGAAGCTTAATATTACAGGACTCCATAATCTGTAATGCATTACGAAGCAGTTGAGGGTATTTGCTGTAATTTTTACCCAACTGTTCATCATTTAGATACAACTCTGTTTGTGGTGCTTCTTTATCCTTAGAGAGCTTGCTAAGCAATGTATTTTCATCAATAGCTCGTAGTAGCCTATGCGCATTAAAATCACGTTTTCCTCTAAAAGAAGCCGTAGGCATTGCCACTAACTTATGTTCGTACATACGGATTTTATGTATGTGAAGAGAATCAATGAGTTCAGGATCAATACCAATTAACTCATTGTTTTTCAAAGAATTAATATCTAATTCTTCGTGGTACTTGTAAATAATCCAAGTATCTATTAAACGTTCAACCGGTGCTCTATTAGGAAATTTAACCTTATGTGCTATGTGCCAAGAAAGATGGTCGTTGATTTGCTTGAATCCCTCCCAGTTTTTTGCAAGCGCTACATATTTTTGTTGGATACCGTTTCTAAAATCAACCCCAATAACAGCATTCTTATTAGGCTCATTTTTAAGTAGGCACAAGGCGGTCATACAGGCAGATGTATTGTTGATATCTGTCAGTGCCATGTGTGTCCATGGTTGAGTTTTAAAGAAGATTAACCAATCTTTTGGCGAAACTACTCCATAACGCAAACTGTAATAACTGTGCGTATTGATTAGCATTTATGCTTCCTAAGTAATCGTTTAAAAACCTAAATCTAATTTGCGTTGACACGCTTGAGTCATTCCCTGTAAGCTTAAATGGGAATAAATTTCATAGTCGTATTCAGGGATAACCCGCTGGCCTATAGGTTTTAATAGCTCCAAACCATTACTGCGCGGGTTCTTAATCGCAGAAGAAATAGGATAGGCATTAAGTTCCTCTGCTGGATAAGGCTTTAGGACATCCGTTACTTCTCCTAGTGGTGTATTTGAATCAAGCCAAATACTCTCGTCTTCTTCATGAAGTATAACGGGCGAGCGATGGTGAGAAATGGCAGCAGTAATCTTATTACTTATGGTAGTAATGATTGCAAAGGAGTCAATAGCTTCTCCTGTATCGGGATTTATCCATGTATCATAAATACCTGCAAAAGCAAACGGACTCCCATCCTTTTTATAGATAACATAAGGTTTGGAGAGTCGATCCACTTTTGGACCTTCAATAAAAGCATCAGCTAATACTAGACAACGCTTTGAGCGTATACTTTGACGAAAAGCAGGCTTACTAGTAATACCTTTGGCTCCAGAATATGAAGTTTCGTTCTCTTTGTTGTGATCTCCTTCTGCTCTGGCGTTGAATGAATGGAACGGTTTCTTGGCCCAGTAAGGTGTAAACCCAAACTGATAATACTTTATTAAATCCGATTGTTCCTGAGTGATTATAAGCGCTTTTGCTCCTACACCAATATTTGTATTGGGCTTAAATAATTCAGGACGTTCTACAATAGCGTTAAATCGCTTCTCAAGGGCCATTACATTACTGATATTTACGTATCTACCACACATATGCGAGAGGAATATTAAGTTACTTTTTAGCGGTGTCTATTGGCTAATAGTGGCGGAGGTTCTCCATTGAAAGGGTTGGTCCTACCTATAGTTTTAGCACCAAGACTTACAGCGCGTAATACAGAACGGTCACCAAAACGCTGACGAATGTGATCCATAGCCCCATAAAGTCGACTTAATTCTTCACTTTCTTCAAAAAGATTCATTTGATAGCCCCCTACAACAAGGTGGGAAAAACGTACGCCTACTAATCGAACTAGCAAACGGCGTTCAAAAAGCCGATTGAACAACTCTTTAATCTTTGGCATAAGTATATGGT
The DNA here is from genome assembly GCA_902614915.1 of uncultured Cryomorphaceae bacterium. Taxonomy (GTDB): domain Bacteria; phylum Bacteroidota; class Bacteroidia; order Flavobacteriales; family Schleiferiaceae; genus UBA10364. Next base: position 3,610 of record CACMMX010000027.1, on the reverse strand, counting down.
CTGCCGCTGTATAAGGTATTCGTGCTTGTAAGGTGTGTGTATTAAAGTCTGAATACCGAATTTTTACCGTTATACAAGAGGTAAGCTTATTCCCCCGACGCAATTGATAAGCCAAATTTTCAGCCATTGCTACAATAATACCTTCAAGCTTTATAACGTCTATAGTGTCTTTAGCGAAAGTACGCTCTGTAGATATACTCTTGCGTTCCTGGTAAGGAATGACAGCACTTTGATCAACTCCCTGAGCTTTTTGCCAAATTACAGTGCCTTGCTTACCCATGACGCTTTGTATCATCTCTAGAGGCATTTCTTGAAGCGTCTGAATACGTCGTACTCCTAGGTTACGTAGCGTTTGATAGGTCTTCTCTCCTACCATTGGAATCTTACGTACAGACAAAGGTGCTAAGAAAGGGCGCTCCAATCCTTTTTTTACATAAATCTTATTATTTGGTTTTGCTTCGCCTGTAGCTATTTTACTAACGGTCTTATTAATAGAAAGGCCAAAGCTGATAGGAAGGCCTGTTTCTTGTATGACTCTATCACGGAGTTCACTAGAAAATTTGAATGTACCAAAAAAGCGATCCATACCGGTCAGGTCTACATAGAACTCATCTACAGAAGTTTTCTCATAAACCGGTACTTGCTCTTTAATAACATCTGTTACAAGGTTAGAATATTTAGAGTAGTTCGCTGAATTCCCTCTAATAATAATAGCTTCCGGACAGAGTTCACGAGCCATACGAACAGGCATAGCTGAATGCACTCCAAATTTTCGTGTTTCATAACTACACGCTGCTACTACCCCTCTATCACCCGTCCCCCCAATAATGATGGGACGATTATACAATCTTGAATCCATTAATCTTTCAACAGAAACAAAAAAAGTATCCAAGTCCATGTGTAAAATAGAGCGATTCATATTGTGAGATTTGGACAATATTTAAGCGGGTCGAATAGCTAAAAGCCCTCTAATGCAAAAAAAATTAATAAAAATTAAACTAGTTGTCTTTCAGTTGATTCATTTCTTTTTTCAAATCAGCCATCATATGCATGAGCTGGGAGATGTCTTGGTTATTCCCAGCATCCGGCAATTGAAAACTTGTATACCCTACAGCACGCCAAGCTTCTACAAGACGATCTACCGGCACTGTATATGGAGCAAACTGAGGATTATCTGACTTTAGCAAAAGTTCACCTATGTGAAGGTTATTAATGACGCGTTTATATACAACCCCTTCGTCTTTAGTGATTAGCACACAACATTCGTCATTTCGAATAGATTTCCAATCCTGAATGTATTCGGTAATCACATATGATCCTGGCTTAATGGGCAGCATACTCTCTCCTCTAATCTGAAATACGCGATACGTACGATCTTGAGGAAGCTCTGGAAATGGCATAGAGAAGCGAGGCAGAGCACCTATATAATCAGCATCTCCGTATCCTGAAAGGTAACCGGCAGAAGCTTTTACGGGGACAAGTGTACCCAATTCTTTATCATCTGTACCGTCTACGATTACGGGAAGAATGCGTAATTGTATCCCACTTACATCCGCCTTTGGTATAGATCCTGAGCCGCTAAGGTCTTTATTTACAAAATCATCTAAACGCACTTGAAAATACGCAGCTAAATGTTGTAAAGTGTGTAATCTAGGTTCTGCGCGCCCTTCTTCATAAGCACCAATCATGGCACGTTTAACGCCTATTTTAGTTGCTAATTGCTCTTGAGTAAGCGCTTCTTTCTTGCGAAGAAATTTAAGATTATTCTTTACGTAATTCATAAGACTTATCTTTAATCAGTACTTTAATAATGCTAATTTAATTAGATTTCTAATATTTTCATCATTATATAGATTCTTTTTTTCTTTAAATAAACCTAAAAGTCGCTTTAAACAAATTCAGTATAGATAAATACCATATATACAGCGAATGGATACAGTGGGCCACTATGAATTCTGAAAAGTTGAAAGAAGTCATGGAGTGCGCATTCAATGGAAATGATAAAGAGCGTAAACGAGCAAGTTGGATTCTTCACCACGTCAGTGATAGGAGACCTGAGGTGTTTTATGTGAAAGAAAAAATGATGATTGATCAGTTAGAACGTACAAAAACCCAAGCTGAGATCCGATTTATTCTTCGTTATTATTCAAAATATAGGTTGCCGCGTCACCAAGAACGAGAAGGTTTATTAACAGACTATTGCTTCAATGTATTAATGACGCCTCAAGATTCCGTAGTACCACGAGTTTATAGCATGAGTATTCTACATAAATTGGCAATGAGATATCCTGAATTGGCTCACGAACTCGAAACGAGTATCCGCTGGGCTCTTGAAAATGGTAGTGCGGGAATTATCAGCAGAGGAAATAAAATCCTACAAGATCTTAAGAGGCGCCAACTAATCTAAAGGATAGCCGGCCATAGCGTTGCCCGCGAGGAAGCCCCCTGTCCAAGCAGCTTGGAAATTAAACCCGCCCGTAATACCGTCAATATTCAATACTTCACCGGCAAAATATAAGTTAGGCGTAACTTTAGAGGAGAACGTTTTAAAGTTGACTTCTTTCAAATCGACACCACCTGCGGTAACAAATTCTTCCTTAAATGTGCTCTTCCCAGAAACTTGAAAAACAGTACTACATAATTCACTCGCTAGCGCTTTTATTTGTTTCAAAGTCAGATCACCCCAAGTAGATTTATTAGAAATGCCCGCAGCAGATATCATAGATTTCCATAAACTTAAGGGAACTTTATATTGAGCGTGGTTGCTTATTCTCTTTTTTCCGCTGAATTTCTTCTCTTGCATAAAATCGGAAACTACCACACTCTCATCCTGACCAATCCAATTCACAAGAATTGGAAAGCGATAAAACCTATCGTTCAATTCATAAGCACCCCAAGCACTTAATCGCAATACTGCCGGTCCACTTATACCCCAATGTGTAATGAGTAACGGACCTGAAGCTTCTAAATCGGAGCTCGCTATCTGAATAGTGGCGTTAGGCAAACTAATCCCACTTAAGCCATTGATACGTTCGTCTTTTATGTTAAACGTAAACAAAGAAGGAACCGGTGTAATAATTTTATGTCCAGCCTTTCTTAATTGTTCCCAAACTCCTTTGGACGATCCCGTAGCTACCATTAATTTATCCGCAACCATGCTATTGCCATTAGTCGTTGTAATTTTCCATCCACCAGCTTCTGTTTGTGAAAAAGATTTAACACCAAAAGATTTCTTTACTTCAACATTAGAACTTTCAGCCATTTTAATTAAGCAATCTGCAATAGTTGATGAAGAATCTGTAATAGGAAATACTCGATTATCTTCTTCAATCTTGAGTTCAACACCTCGGTCTGCAAACCACTCCATGGTATCGCCAGGTTGAAATTTATGAAACGGCCCCAATAATTCTTTGGTTCCACGAGGATAATATGAGGTTAATTCTATTGGGTTAAAACAAGCGTGCGTAACGTTACAACGTCCGCCACCACTAATAAGCACTTTGCTTAAAACATTCTTCCCTTTTTCCAATAAAATCACTTTATTACAAGGGTTCGCTTCAGCGCAAGCAATTGCAGCAAAAAACCCAGCCGCACCACCACCAATAATCAC
>CACMMX010000026.1 GCA_902614915.1 uncultured Cryomorphaceae bacterium | reverse complement strand
AGTAATGCAAAGAATCTACGGTCTAATTTACTCTAACCAAAACAACATCCACTGAACGCCAATATTAGACTTTAATAAAGACAAAACCCCAGATTTTACTGGGGTTTTATTCTTTCTCGTGAACCCGGCAGAACTCGAACTATGATTAGACACTACCTGAGTTTATAATATAAACCATTGAATTTAAATGACTTAATCGTATTCTTTGTTTTTCTTTAGTGCTCAATTGAGGTGTTATTTGTACATTTGTGGACACCAAAATGGACACCAATGACGTTGTATTTCATTCTCAAGAATTATATCCGGCAGCGAGACGGTAAATCAAACGTGCTTTTAACCATTCAGAGTGGGACTAAAAAAAAGCGAGTGGCCACTTCGGTATTTATTGAGCCCAAGTATTTTTCCAACAAACACAACCAATGGATTAAAAGAAGTCACCCACGACATGCTGAGCTCAATACCCATTTAGCTGAGTTTTACAATAAGCACCGCAGTGAAGACGTCACCACCAGCATACCCTCACTTTCAGCATGTATTGATCAGTACTTAAATTCTTCCTTTTTTTTAGAATACCGCCCCTCTCATCAAGAAAGACTTCAAGGTGTTCTTACAGATTGGCGCGAGTTCTTCCATGAGTCTGGGATACTAAACAGACCGTACAATCAGCTGAATTCAAAAACGGTAAAGTCCAAGTTGGAGCTGATGAAAAAAGCGGGCACCTCCCAGAGTACCGTCTATAAAAAACTCGGCGTTCTCAAACGGTGTTTCACTGTGCTTTGCGACGAGATTGAGTACATCTCTACCAATCCCGTTCAATCAATTACCGTCCCAAAAGGCACCACCACGAAGGAAAAGCTACCGGTCGAAGAAGTGAAATCCATGCTAACGGTAAAGCCTAAATCGCACGCAGAGCAGTTTGCCTTGGACATGTGGCGTTTTTCTTTTTTCGCGCAAGGAATCAGAATATCCGACATTGTTGATTTACGGAAAGAACACATTGACTGGAAGAACAGAAGGGTTAGTAAAAATCAGGTAAAAACAAAGAACGCGATATCCTTTGCCATTACTGACGAAATAGAGCAGACACTCAAGAAATACGACAACCCTACTGAATTTGCCTTTGATTTAAGCCACGATCCCAACGATTCGCGAAGTGCCGATAGAATCAATTCTAGAATTCGAAAATCATTAAAAGGCCTCTGCAAGCGCGAGGGAATCAAAAGGATCAACAAGATGCATGATGCACGAAGAGCGTTTACTCAAATAGCCGTGGATGCAAAATTGAACATCCAAGACATATCCGCTAGTCTCGGACATTCAAGCACGGAGGTAACCCATCAATACATCGGTAAAAAGTCCAATCACATAAATCCCGAATTGGAAGACATTCTCAAAAAACAACTTGAATTATGAAAATAATATTCGATGCAGAAGATCAGATATCAGTTGTAGAGGCTCATTTTGAGGAACTAAAATGTAAGCGCTGTGCAATGAAAGTTATTCAGACGCTTCATTATCTGAGAGCCACCAAAGATTCGCTCCATTTTGATTTTAACCCGCCCTCATTCTTTAATACATACGGGAAAAAAGAATGGTCCATCACCATTAAACCCAAGCTTAAAGGGAAATCCTATACGATTGATCAGCAGCAATTAATACTTCCAGTATTATTGAAAATAGATCAACTGTATGCAGAGCAATCAATGACTGCTTCAGAACGGGGATTAAGGACCGTGATCTTTAGAAAAGTAGATAAATACTTTAGATTTTTTGAGCGTCAAGGCTTAACCGTCGCCCGATACGAGCGCTTTATAATTGATATTGCCGCTGAAATTTTTGGTTTGTCTATTAAACCTGAGTCTTATCGGAACTGGAGAAGGAATCGAAAGAAAAAGTAAGCTATACGAGTTACTAACTACACCCCTATTTTTAATAAAATATATTATTTATAAATAATAAAAGTTTATCGAATTGAGGGGTTTCCTAGTAACTCTGAAAGGTGATTAATTGCTTTTTAAAATTTATATCCGACTTCACGTCAGGCATATAGAACATAATTAGTTTAAAATGATTATCTAAATTTTATAATATCTTCGGAGCCTAACACCAGTCGATAAAAAATCAAAACAATGAAAAAGACAATTAAGACAATCGCGATCCTTTCAATTTTATTCTTTTTAGGAAGTTGCACTGAGAATTACTATAACACTACCAACAATACCTATAATACTTATAATACAGTAACAGGAGATTCTCTTTCTACTCAAGAATCTCTAGATTCTGCTTTATTTGGAGTTTGGAGAGGTGACACTACTAGTGGTATTATAAGAAGAATTATGTTCGGCAGTGATGGAACAGCCACTATATGGAAAGAATATACTTCGACTGGGCAATTCTATGAGCCTCGTAATGGCAATTGGTATACCGTCGGTGAGATACTAAATGTATATGACGATTACTATGGATATAATTCGCTTGCTGAATACTCTGTTTTAGGAAAAAATCTAATCATTAATAACTCTACTTATAATACTGCAAGCTCTTCATGGGCATTACCCAATGGGACTTATTCTAAGCAATAGCAACCAACCAATGAAATAACTACTAAAAACCCCCGCATTAAGCGGGGTTTTTCTTTTAATATTAGCTCGGAATAACATTGGCATAAACGAGGAATAAACATAAAAAAACAGTCCATAAACAAGATATAACAAAGAAAAAACGAAAAATAAACAACGGAATAGAAAACCAATTGATAATCCAGAAATAAGCATCTATTCTGGGTAATATAGCTCCGTATCAACCAAATATTTTTTGTTGCCAGTAAACGCCATCACCCTGTACTTGGAATTTATGCTCCCCAGCGCCTTATTGATGCTCTTACCGTTTATATGCTGTAAACGGTAGTCCGTGCAAAATTCAAAATACTTTTCGTAGAAGTCAGCAAATAACCACTTGGCTCCGGTCATACGCTCAATGATAAACTGTTTTAATTGAAAAACTGTATTTGGTTTGAAAGAAGGATACTTTTCAAATTCATTGAAACTGTATTTACCCTTGTTTTGTCTTAGTCGAACTGCACCTTTAATGGCTCTATTTAATATACCCGGTTGTTCTTCTTTAAATTTAGCTTCCAGCGTATCGTCTTTTACGTGTTCAAAATTGTTTGGAAAAGTTACCAAGATCGTACGGCGTCGTAAATCCTTGTTGCGATAAAGAATATGTGGATATTGATTCGTACTGCCTATTAGGGTAAGTCTTGGAGTTATAGGAATAGTGTCCTTGTACTTTGCCTCGACCTGCAGTTCTTCTTGAGAAACTACTTTTTTAAAATTCATGAATTCTTTCTGACCAGAAAGATTCACCTCAGTAGAAACATTTAATACACTAGAGGTAAAAGGAAGAATCGCATTTTTGTTTTGAAAATCTCGCATCTCCACGTCAGAGCTTTCTATAACAATGGATTTCATGACGTTACAAAAGGTGGATTTGCCATTAAAAGTTTCACCGTAAAAAATGAAAGCTTTTTGAAAATTCTGCGACAATAACACGGTTCCAGCAACCTCTTCCAAGAGATGTTCTTTTGCCTTAGCATCAACATCACCTGCGAATAGCTCTTCGAGCCACTTATCAAAATTAGGGCATGTGGCCTCAGGATTATAGCAAACTGATGACGCGGGAATAATAAAAAGTTCTTCTTTGTATTCGTCTACACATACGAAACGATTTTCAATGGTGTCAAAGTGTCCATTGGATAGGTAAATATTCCAAGGGGAAAGATCTGTCTTCGCTCTTGTTGTGATACGGGTCCTCAGCTCCGGAAGGATGTACTTTTCGGCCGTTGTATTCCATTTGTTTTGAAGGAGACGCTTTATGTCTGAGATAAGATATTCGTTTGGATATACTAGATAAGTTTTTTTAAAACGTATGTACAATTCACCGTTGTAGTAGTGATGCGCATATTTTTTAAGCTGCTTCAATAAAACCTCTAAGGCATCAACCTTATTACAAGGATACTTGGGTTTTTTCGAAACTAGCCGCTTGATTTTATTTCGGGACATAGAGCTGAGTTTTGATATTTACGAGCTTTTCAATCTGCTCTTGGCTGAATAAAATCTGCTTTTTGCCCCCTCTACGGTAATGAGGAATATGGGCTAAAGATCTTCGGATGGTGGTTACGCTCATGCCGGTTTGCTCGGCAACCTCTCGGATGGTAAAAAAGTCCTTCATTACAATACGTTTAACTATGAATGAGTCAAACCTATTTTAAGTGAAAACAAGAGCATCCAAAAAAACACCCCTAAAATGAGGGTTGTTTTTTGGAATGTTTCTCAATCAAAAACTCTTTTACTGAAAAGTATAAGGAATCTACTTCGTTATATATCGTTAGATCTAATGAGCTATTTCTACTTTTCTTCGATACTCTTTACCATCTATCGATTGTAAGATGAATAAATAATTTCCTGAGGATAAATCAGAAATATTTAATCTATTGTCGATAACATCCATACGAATTGATTGACCCGCCGAATTTATGATTTTACAATTTGAAATTGACTCTCCACGGAATTCAATTATATCATTGGCAGGGTTTGGAAAAATATCAAAAATGTCATTTGAAAACTCAGTTAATGATATTGTTTGCTCCTGAGACGTATTCGAACGGGTTCGTGAATATGTTTTATTGCTTGAACTGCAAGGTGAACTCATAACAGCAGAGACAAAATATTGGGTTAACCCAGAGGAGGCACCGAAATCAACATAATTCAAAGTATTTAAATTAACCGAATCAACGGCATTATAGACATTAGATCCAGGATCTTTTCTATAAATCACGTAATATAAAATTGAAGCACCGGAGTATGCGTTCCATGATAAATTAACCTCGTTAGAGGTACCAATGCTTGATTGAAGAAGAATTGTTGAGTGAGAATTTTGCATATCGCCATACTCATTACCACAACTATCAACTAAAGTAATATAGTATTCATAGGATTGTACCGCTGCATTAGCGCTAAAGTCGTTAAACTCGCTTAATTGATTAACGCCCTTGCTTCCCACCTTTTGGTAACCAATTACGCCACTCCTGTAAATATTGTACAGCTCTATTCCTTTTTTAGAGGATCGTTCCCAAATGACCACATTTAAACCTAGAGAGGTTGTATCATTTGTGACCATACAAACTTGTGGGTTTACAGTATATGGCTCAATTGATTTAATATTTAATGTATCCCCTGAAAAACAACCATTCGAATCAATTGTAGAAACAATGAAATTTCCTGCTGAAACAATTAAAGAATCGTTATTTCCTGATGTGTCACCAGACCATAAGACCGAATTAAAATTTTGAGCAACATAGATGGTATCAAGTGAACCAGGGCATAAAGAACCTTGGTTACCTAGTATACTTGGAACCTTTGTTGTAAAATCACTCTGAAGAAGTATACTAGTATTCGATTGACAATTCAAAGAATCGGAAACCGTCAGTAAATACGCTCCTGCGGTTAATCCAGTTATTTGTTGATTACTAGCACCATTGCTCCAGCTATATACATAGGGCGCAAAACCACCAGAAATCGAAGCATTTATGGACCCATTAGCGCTATTTGAGCATGTCGGATTTGATGAATTTATTGAAATATTGATAGGAGATATATAAATCGGGATAAGGTTTGAAGTATCTATGCAGCCATTGTTGGAGTATGCTATCGCATAATATACATCAGGTAGTGTTGATATTAATGTATCCCCAGAAATTATAAATGTTGATCCATTCTGTGAATGCCAACTCAAACTATCAATATTTTGGCGGGCGCTTAAATATATTTCTGCTTGATTTCCTGGACAAACATAAGTATTACCCAAAGACGATATTTGAACGTAAGGGCTATCTTTAAAAACAACAATTTGACGCGCTAAATTTCCTTGACATCCATATTGGTCCGATACCGATAACTCAATCGTATCTGTGGTTGAAACAGAAATTTGCTGCTGGTTTGAACCTGTGCTCCAAAAGTAATTGAAGGGACCAGGGTTCCCATTTAAATTAATTATATCTCCATCACATGCGATTGAATCTCCATTAATGGAAATTTGGCTTATCGGAGAGCTATGATATATAATTTGAACACTATCTTCTGAAGAGCAGCCGTAGGTATTCGAGGCACTTAAAGAAATGTTTGTTGTTTGATAAAGATCTACTGATTTTAAGGTATCTCCTGTACTCCACAAATAATTGACATTATTTAACCCCTGTGAAGAAACAGTAACGGTGTCACCCATACAAGCGTTTATCTTGGAAGCACTTATAGAGGCGTTAGGAGTTGGGTAAATTTCAACGTCTACAGTTTCAGAAGTGTCCTTACAACCATTTTGATCTGTGACAACATAGTTTATAGAATATGTACCTACCTGATGAACAGAAAGGGTGGAATCTATAGTGGGATTAGCTAATGTACTCCACTGATAAAGGCCGGAATTTCCAGTTGTCGCCAGTTTTATAGAATCGCCGTAGCACGCAATAGTATCTGTATAGATTAAACTTGCCGATGGATTTTGATTTACCTTAACTATTACAGTGTCGGATAAATAAAAGCACCCTTGAGTAGTTTCTACAGTTAAATAAACCGAATCAGATTGATTAATTTGAATTTCCTGGGAATTTGACCCATTACTCCAATGATACGAATGAAAACTATCAAATTCACTCGGATAATTAAAATAAGAGCTATCAGGAGCCCTTAGGTCCAATATATTTCCTTCACAAAATTCACTAGGGCCAGATAGAGTTAATGGAACTAACCCCCTATCTGGACAAGCAGGTCTTAAGCTGATACTATCAATGTATATGTTTTCAGAATTTAGATACGGGGAAAAAAATCTAAATCCAATTCGCTTAGAAAGCTCATTTGTATTTTGATTGTTAAGAGTCAAAACAAAATTTTGAAAAAAGGTTGCACCGAAAAGGCTTTTTTGTTCTACAACATTACAATTGTTATAGTCACCCTCTAGATCAGTTGTAACGATTTCAAATTCCCCCAAATTACTCTGATCTGATACCATAGCTCGAAAAGAAAAAATTAACGGCTCTTTGCCCAAATTTGAAATCCATGGAGAAACTATAGATGTTGAGTCATTAATTCCCGAAGCGAAAAAATCAAATGTGTTATTGGAGAAAGGAGGTAGGCTCCACACTGAGCTACCGGCATTTTTAATAGAAACCCCGGATGCACCTGGATTTTTTGAAAGCACCCAACAATCTATTGGAGTCTCCCATTGACTCCTTGGAAGATTTATTGGTGTGAGGTCAGGTTGCCATGGGTCTGCTATCACAGGTTCGCAAGGCATTGTTATTTCATATGGCCCTAACCAAGAGGATTGGCTGTCATTTATTGGGAATGTACACCTTTTTTTTACGTAAAATTCGTATTGGAATCCAGGAGAGAGTGTAGAGATAACGATGGAATCGGATGATGTCGAGTCCATTTGTATTGTATTAGTATTTTGAAGTGAATTCCATTTGATTAATGCACCGTTATCATGAGTTATTTCTTTCCAGTTCACAATTAAACTAGAGTCTGAAGTAATTTTAAAATTTAGTTGTTCAGGTAAGGGACAGGAGGATAAATCTTCAATAAAAAAATTGTCGATGTTCCAATTTCCTATTTGTGCAGCTATAAAAACCCGATCCCCTTGAGTACTTGAACTATCTAGATTGCGCGTATAATACTCATACACGTTTTGAGGATTTCTTATTGTGTCTAAATATTGCATTGATGATAAAGAAAGGTTTGAATCGATAACACCGATATACAATTCAGATGTTTGATTTACGTAGTTGGCCGCTGAATAAAAAAAAGAAATTCGTTTTGATGAATCCAATCCTGTTATTACAGGGGTTGCGGCTATACCACCCGAAATAATTTCCATGACACCATTTCCACGAAAAGCATTAGCATGTGAGTTTGACATTACGAAACCATTACCACCTAAGGTGAATGACTTCCAACAATCTGGTAGATTAGAAATAACATTACCGTTCCAAGAGGTGAATCCAGAGTAGCCCTCAAAACCTGTAAAGTATGGTGTTGTTATATTATTACAATTTATTTCTGGTATGATGTCAATACCAAAATCGGTTGTCATACCACAAAGAAAAAAACTACATGGATTTAAGGGTGGTAATGTAACATTTGCTGGTGACTTCCTTACTGACACTCTCATCCTAGTATTACTAAAAGTAGCGTTAGTGGGAACTGTAAAGGTTATATGTCGACTCAAACCAGGCGATGGGCCTTGACCCAAATGATACGAAGGAATGGAACCCATGTATACCTCTTCACCTGTATCGCTAAAATCAGCATCACCATTAAAATCTAACCAAACGCCCAAATCACCTCCAGAACATATATACCCGCAGGTCAAACTTATTTTAATTGTATAGGTTTCTCCAGGTACTAATGACGCTTTTAAATGTGTAAGATCGACAAGCCCTGAGTCTCTCGTTAAAATATGGCTAATAGAATTTCTTTCACCTATTAATTCTAACCCATTTAGGTTAAGGCAATTATAAGACTGAATAGAACCAGCGTTACAATAATTTTGGGCCGAAAGATGCTCGCTTACTTGAAAGAAACAAAGGTAAATAATAATTATTTTGCGTGTCATTAATTCTGATATCCAATGGTTTGTCCCAAAGTAATTAAATGTTGAGTAAATTATTATAGTAGAGGTGACAAAATTTGTCAATGGCGAGGTACTAAATTCTCCTTAATAAAATTCTTGAAAACGAAAAGACCACAGTCAGGGATATGAAGGGCCGAATAATGGACACCAATTTGGACACCAAAAAAGACAAAACCCCAGTAAAATCTGGGGTTTTATTCTTTTCTCGTGAACCCGGCAGGATTCGAACCTGCGACCGTCTGCTTAGAAGGCAGATGCTCTATCCAGCTGAGCTACGAGTCCATCCATAACCTCCTTCGAGGGATAATAACTGTTGCTTAAGCCTAACAGGAATAAATCCTGCTAAGCTTTGTCGGGAAGACAGGACTCGAACCTGCGACCCTCTGGTCCCAAACCAGATGCGCTACCACCTGCGCCACTTCCCGAACATAATGCAACAATTATAAGCGGAAAGACTGGGATTCGAACCCAGGGGACGCTTCCGCGACCACAGCTTAGCAGGCTGCTGCATTACCACTCTGCCACCTTTCCAAGGGGTGGCAAATTTAGACCGAAAATCTGTTTGCGCAATAGTATTTGGACAAATAATTGGTACACCATTATGAATCCACCTCTGGATAAGATATTCTAACGTGATAAACTCCCCGCATAAAGCGCTTGAAAGCGTCGCGTATTGTATATATTTCTTTCATAGTAATAGATGCGTTATTAAACTGACCAGTAGTGAGTTGATGACCGATTACCTTGTCTATCATTTCAGACAAGTTTTTCTCTGTCTTATCCTTTAAACTGCGTGTTGATGCCTCTACAGCATCAGACATCATGACAATTGCAGTCTCTTTAGAAAACGGTTTTGGCCCTGGATATTGAAATAAATCAATCTGATTAGTCTCCAGATGATCTTTTTTGAATTTTTTGTAGAAATATTCAACTCTTGAAGTACCATGGTGAGTTCGAATAAAGTCGATTACTATATCTGGTAACTTGTGTTTTTTAGCTAACTCAATACCATTATTAATGTGGGAAATTATAATTTCTGCGCTTTCCACACTACTCAATTCTTCGTGTGGCGAATTGGTTGAACTTTGATTTTCTGTGAAATATTGAGAATTTATGACTTTTCCAATATCGTGGTACAAAGCACCTGTACGCACTAGTAAGGTGTTTCCTCCAACTAATTCCGTTGCAAATTCAGCGAGATTAGCAACTTGCATAGTATGCTGAAAAGTTCCTGGGGCTTCTTTGGACAATTTCTTTAGAAGTGGATTATTTGTATCGCTCAATTCAAGGAGTGTTAAATCACTAACTACTCCAAAAGAACGTTCAAAAAAGTAGATGAGAGGAAAAATAAAAAGTAAGATAATCGTACCGCCCAAAGAAAATAAAACCGGCAAGACACTTTGAGAAGTCCAATCCGATTCACGCATAAAATGAATGCTTAAATGAACAAGCAACAGTACAAACATAATCTTAAGGGTGCTCTGCACAAGTTGGCTACGCTTGTAAATCCCTCGAATAAAAAATAAGGTGACGAGTCCTGCAAAGAATTGCACAGAAAGAAATTGAACGGTTGCACTAACGAAAGGAACTAAAGCGACCATCATAATTGTATGTGTAAATAACGCCAAGCGATTAGAAAAAAAGCTACGAATGATAACTGGAACCAATAGCAGCGGAACAGAAAGAGCAGGTATCGTAGTATAATTTTCCAATAAAAGTGCAAGAAGGATTCCTGTGCCAAAGGTGAACATGTATAAATTCAATGACGAGCTGTGCGCAAGTACGTGCGGATGATGGAGCTGCAGAAAAAAGCCCAGACCGATAAATATGAGAAGTATATATAAAATTTTTCCTGCGAATAATTTAAGACTGCTCTCTGTTTTAATTTCTGTAAAACCATTTTCTAGAGCTCGTAATAATTCGTATTTCTGCTGTGTGATTATCTCTCCCTGCTTTAACAAAAGGGTACCTTGAGTAATCAATCCTTTATTTTCTGGAATCAAATCCAACTTTGAATTAAGGGCACTGTCTGTTTTTGGAATATTTAAGGTATATGTTGGTAGTAAAATTAAATCATCAGGTAGCCCATACTCTGCTTTCAATGAGGCTAATGTCCATGAAAAAGATAAATCTAGCCGTAAACCATCCGTGAGAAAAAGCCTGTGTTTTGACGATGGAATATTGGCAACCAAACCTCTTCTTTGCCAAGACTTTAGTTGTGGTTTCAAGATACTGTCTTGAGCAAGCGATTTAGACCATTCCTCGAGCCGATAATGATAATCGTAATAATAATCTTTGGTTTTAATTAAGAATTCACGGTCTGCGGCTAACTCTTCGTCACTTTTAGGCAAAACAAAATCTTGTGGTGAATAGAGATCTTCCTCTAACCATATCTGACCCAACCTATACGTATAGTTGAAGTGTGCACCATTCGGAATGCTGAAATAAATTAAAATACTAAAAAGGAGTGCAATTAGAGAAAAATATAACCACTGCTCACTAATTTTAAACCATTTGAGTGCTTTCATCGTAATATTGACAATTGTCGATACCAATTTAGTAGATTAGTGTTGTGTTTTAAATACACTGAACCAAATAGATTACAGAACTTATGAAAGATGCAGTCATCGTAAGTGCAGTTCGAACCCCAATTGGAAGTTTCGGCGGTGCACTTAGTGGAATTAGCGCACCTAAATTAGGAGCAACAGCTATATCTGCGGCTATCAAAAAAGCGGGTATTTTACCCAAAGATGTAGAAGAAGTATTGATGGGGAATGTTCTTCAAGCTGGCATTGGTCAAGCTCCTGCTAGACAAGCGTCCATTTATGCAGGAATTTCTGAAAACGTACCATGTACCACTATTAATAAAGTTTGTTCTTCCGGAATGAAGGCAATTATGATGGCAGCTCAAAGTATCAAATCAGGTGATACCGATATTTTAATTGCAGGTGGCATGGAAAATATGAGTGCCGTTCCTCATTATTTAAAGCAAAGTAGATCAGGTATTAAGTTAGGAAATATGCCATTAGTCGATGGACTGGTGTTCGACGGGTTAACCGATGTCTACAACGACCAGCATATGGGTCTCTGTGCAGAACTCTGTGCCTCCGAACACAAAATTTCAAGGGAAGAACAAGATAATTTCGCCTTAGAAAGTTACCGGCGCAGTGCAGCAGCATGGACAGCTGGTAAATACAAAGACGAAGTTGTAGCTGTTCGGGTTCCACAAAGAGGATCAGACGATCTAATCATTAACACCGACGAAGACTTTACAAAAATTAGGCAGGATAAAGTACCTTCCCTCCGACCAGTATTCAAGAAAGACGGAACCATTACGGCAGCCAATGCATCAAACATTAATGACGGCGCTTGTGCCCTCGTAATTATGAGTGCTCAAAAAGCTAGCGAAATGGAACTTAATCCATTGGCTAAAATTATAGGATATGCTGATGCAGCTCATGAGCCAAAATGGTTTACGACTGCTCCAGCGAAAGCATTACCTAAAGCATTGAGAAAAGCAGGTATAGACATTAACCAAGTTGATTACTTTGAGTTTAATGAAGCTTTCTCGGTAGTTGGTTTAGCCAACATGAGTATTCTTGGAATAGATGCTTCAAAAGTAAATGTCAATGGAGGAGCCGTAAGCTTAGGGCATCCTTTAGGAGCATCGGGAGCGCGAATAGTGACTACCCTTCTTTCAGTCTTAAAGCAAAATAATGGTAAGTTCGGGGCGGCAGCCATATGCAACGGGGGTGGTGGCGCATCTGCAATAGTTATAGAAAAGATTTGAATAACTTTCCAATTAGGTAAATTAAATAGGCATTAACGCGGTTTTTTGTGTAAAAATTTTTGGCAAATTAGTAAAGTTGGAAGCAGACATGGTTATTTTTAACTGATGAGCTGTGTTCAATATGCTTACTGCTTTCTTTCTTCCGTTCCAATGAGAGCGGAGGCAAATGATCGCAGTGAAATGGTTAATATGATTTTGTTTGGCGAAGCTTTTGAAATCATCGAGCGGAGGCCTAATTGGGTTCGGGTACGATTACAGCATGACCAGTATACAGGCTGGATTAATCCCCTTCAGTCTCGACCACTTTCATTTGAATCATTCCAAAAATTGGCGAAGAATCCAAAATTCTTTGTAAAATCTGTTCAATCTCTGACCGACCTCAATGGATTAAAATATGAAGTAACTAGAGGTGCTTGTCTACCTAATGTAACACAAGGCAACTTTAATATAGGTGAGCACAATTTCATCTTCAAAGGAGAACTTTATTCAAGTAAAAAGGATAGAGCGGCGATAAAAGATTCAGCAATGGATTATTTAGGTACTCCATATTTTTGGGGCGGCAGGTCATCTTTGGGTATAGACTGCAGCGGTTTTATCCAAATGATTTTCAGAATGAATGGTATATTCTTACCAAGGGATGCTTCCCAACAAGTTATAAGAGGTAAATCCCTTAGTTTTCTGGAAGAATGTAATACAGGTGATTTAGCATTTTTTGATAACGCAGAGGGTGATATTATTCATGTGGGTATAATCTTGGAAGATTACAAGGTTATTCATGCATCTGGAAAGGTTCGTATTGATACACTTGATCATAGCGGTATTTATAACGAAGAGATGGGAAAGCATACGCATAAACTCCGAGTCCTAAAGGCCATTTTAGACTAACGACACAATTCTTTTAAAATATCTCTTGAAATGTCCCAAAAAGAATCTAGACCAATAAGTTTGTGCTCCAACCATTACATAATCACGGGTCATTGCTCTTGCTTCTAAAAATATACTTGTTCCATATTTACGGAAATCCTGCTTATTCGTTCACTACTAGTTTAGACTGTATTCTTTTCTAGCTTGGGCTCCTCATTCCACTGAAAAGCCAGTAGGCCTTTTAATTCACAAAATTTATCGTAAACCAACTTTCGTTTACTCTCGTCTTAAAATAACAAATCTATTGCTAGAACTACCTTAGGTTGTATCAAAATTCGAAAGTGTAGTTCATTTATTCTTGTCTTGCAGGCAGTCCAATCTTTAAAGACTTTGCCAACTATAATATGTGAACTCATTTGATGATTGAATTGTTTAATACAAAGTATTGAGCTGTTTCTTTTCTTCTTTGCGAAACATTTTTAAACTTTACCACAATGGAGGCACAATATTGTAAACTCAATGGAACACCGGTAACTCATTTAGCCAATTATGCTCAGAACTATCTGCGTATGCACCCAGAGGTTAGTTTAAGTGTAGGAACAGATTCGCAGAATATTGGAGGGTTTACCGTTTATGCAACCGTTGTAGCCTTCAGGCATCCTGGCAAAGGGGTTCATTACCTGCTTTCAAAAAAAAGAGAACCAATAATCTCAGACATCATCACAAGATTATTTAAAGAAGCAGAGGACAGCATCCAAGTTGCTGAATATTTGAGGAGGCAGGGTGTTTACCAACCCATTACAATAGACGTTGATTATAACGAGAACGAAGAACATCGCTCTCATAAGTTAATTCCAATGGTAAAGGGCTGGATTTTAGGTCTTGGTTATCAGATGAATACCAAGCAAAATATCCAAGTAGCATCAATGGCGGCAGACCATCTTTTATGAATTTATACTTCCTTAAGGATTCCGCTTAACTGTTTTCTACACTGGAATGTATTTAAATATTTCTGAATAAAATCAAACTGCAATTAATACAGTCTTTATACTTCTGAAAAAGACACTTAATAACTATATACGAAGGCAATAGCGCTTAAAATACTCCATTCAAACTACTGCTAAAGGAACAAATAGAAATTCAATGAAATGATTATTTGTTGCGCTTAAATAACATTACGAATCTTTGGAGTTTTCTGAATACTCCATCTAATTTAAAATCTCGAGTGAATCAATGAATTCGGCCCGATTTGGCCAATGATTCGTCCTCTGCATTGTAATTTCGTGCAAAAATTAAATTCAATATGAAAGTATTGCGTGTAATCCTAACCGCCACTTTAATTCTAATTTTATCTATTCAGTCCATTGCTCAAAGTACAGGCATAATTCAAGGTGAAGCGCTTGACGCTTTAAATATAAACCCTTTATACAACTGGAAAGTAGAGGTTGTTAAAGGTGATTTTAAAATAAGTACCACTGTCAATAATCAAGGATATTTTGAGTTTAAGGATATCCCAAGCGGGTTATATAACGTGCGCGCATTAAGCCCAAAGGGACAAATACAAACTTTACATGAGGTCAGAGTTCGCTCGACCAAACCCACCTATGTTAATCTTTACGTTGAGCGCATAAGCACATTGGATGAGGTAGCCGTGCGTGCCGATGCCTTTCATCGTACTCCGGAAACGCCGTTAAGCATTAAGAACATCAACCGTTCTGAAATGATGCGCATGCCTGGAGCAGTACTCGACTTGAGCAAGGTTATTCAGAATTTCCCGGGCGTATTGCCCAAACCTTCCTTCGGGTACGCCATCGCCATGCGTGGTGGAGCACCAAACGAGAATAGATACTTGATAGACGGGATTTCTCTTCCGACCGTTAACCACTTTAGTATCCAAGGAGCCTCGGGAGGCGCGGTAAGTCTTATCAACCTAGATCATATCCAGGGAATGGATTTGGTCACGGGTGGTTTTCCGGCGGATGTGGATGATGCCTTATCTGGTGTACTTAAGCTCGAAGGTCGCAATGCACGCACAGACCGCTGGGGCGTGCGTGCCACACAGGGCGGTACAGATTATGGCGTTACGCTTGAAGGTCCTGTGGGCGATAAAACGTTGATTACTATTAGTGGACGGAACAGCTTCTCACAACATTATTTCAAGCTTTTCAATATTCCGGTATTACCGACATATCAGGATGCACAGTTGCGTATTCATCATAAAATTGGACCCAGAAAAGACCTCACAATCATCGGCGTAGGTGGATGGGATGAATATAAGTTGTACACCGAAGGACGTGGCAGCGATGCCCTACTCTACAACGTGGGTTACATCCCTGAAGGAACACAACAAACAGAAGTTTTTGGTGCGCGTTACCGCTCCTTTAAAGACAACGGTCGATGGGAATACGTCCTCAGCCGCGATTATGTAGGCAACCAAGCCAAAAAATATATTGGCAACACAGGCTTGGACAGCGATAGACAATTAGACTACAGTAGCACTGAGACCAACACTAGATTTAATGTAAGTCACCATGTTGTCAGCAATAATTGGCAGTGGAAATACGGCGTTAATCTCGTGTATCGAGACTATAAGCTCGACATGTGGAACGTACGTTACAATAACCTTATGACAATGCCGCGCGTTGATACTATAGAATACCTAGCGCAGCAAGATTTCTTGAGTGCTGGAGCATTTATCCACTTGACCCGTCATTATCTAGAACGCAAGTTATCGACTAGCATAGGAGTGCGTATGGATATGCACACCTTGAATTTGACAACCATTAATCCGTTGGCGCAGCTCTCCCCTCGCATGAGTGCGCAATATCATTTGAATGAATTATGGGCAGTTCAAGGAAACCTGGGAAGCTACACACAGATGCCGCCTGCCATTACAATTTTGGCCAATAGAGCGAATGAGCCTGATAGATCTAGATACAGTAATCCGGGTCGAGTTAATCAAGCGGCCGCCGGTATCGAATTTCAAAATGGCCAGACGTATAGATTCTCGCTTGAGGGATATTACAAGGATTACCGTCAAATGCCCTATTTATTCGCCGATTCAATGGCTCTTTCGCAAGCTATTGGTGCCTATGTGGCTGTTGGGGACCAAGTAAGTTCTTCAAGCGCACAAGGTCGTTCCTATGGGTTAGAGCTGTTTTTGCAGCAAAAGCTTAAAGGAAGCTATTGGTGGAACATGAGCTACAACTTTGGATATAGTGAAACCCGCTTGAACGCCTCTCAAGAATGGAAACCGACGGTTTGGGACAACCGCCACAATATCAACCTTGTCTTAGGTAAGGTATGGGGTAAGGGTTGGCAAATAGGTGCAAAATACCGCTGGGCCACAGGAACGCCATATACCCCATTTAATTCAGAGCTCAGTGCTTTAAAAGCGAACTGGGACGTATTGCAACGCGGGATTTTCGATGTGAACCAAATTATGGACGAGCGCTTGCCAGCCTACAGCGTGATTGACGTAAGGCTAGATAAGACTTACAATAAAGAAAAATTCAGTCTGACCTGGTACTTAGATTTGCAGAACTTCACCAGTTCAAGCATTCCTCTTATGCCCTATTTGACTGTAGAACGTGATGAATTAACAGCGGCAGTTGTTGAAGATCCCAACAGGTCGGATAGTTATCTAGTAAAAACAATTGACAGTGATACAGGCAGGTTATTACCAACCATTGGTTTAATACTTGAAATATAATTCACAAACTGCACTACCTTTAGGCCGTTAAATATAGCGCATGTTTAAGTTTTTTATTCGTAAAATCCCCCTCTTCTTGGCAAACACAGTAGTTTTTCTAACCATCCTATGTTTGTTTGGTTGGTTGGTAAGAGAAAGTACAAAGGGTAAACAATGGATGCCCCATAATGTCAGTAGGTCCATCTCTTTTTTTACTACACTACCCGACCGTCTCGTTAAAGCTAAAGCGGCTGTAGAACGTCTGCCACTAGTGTATGTTCCCTCTCCAGAAAAGTTTGAACCCATCAATAAATTAGAGGAAGACGTGAAGGTGCTCGTCAGTTATGCCAATGCCAATTGGAAGAGAACCATTGCTATTAAAAATCTCAGAACTG
>CACMMX010000025.1 GCA_902614915.1 uncultured Cryomorphaceae bacterium | reverse complement strand
TGGTTTAACGGGTCCTTCATCGGGTAACTCCGGAGATTACTATTTGTATTTAGAATCTAGTGGAGCATCCCCAGTACCCTCATATGCAGAACTTCCAGTCATAGATTTAACTGGAACGCCGAATGCACAGCTGAAGTTTGCGTATCATATGTATGGTGCCACGATAGGAGACTTAAAAGTTCAAGTATCTACAAACAATGTTAATTGGACGACAATATTTACTATTTCGGGACAGCAGCAGTCCTCCTCATCAGATCCGTATTTAACGCAAACATTGAGCCTAGCTAGTTATATTTCTGCCACAACTTACATTAGGTTTAGCGGAGCTCGAGGTACCTCATTTACTGGCGATATGGCTATAGACGATATTTATGTAGGCGATTGTCCAGGTGCAGATAGTGTTGTTGTTAGTAATCTTACAGGAAACAGTGCCACGGTTTCATGGAATAGCGCTGCCTCTAGTCATTCTATAGAATATGGTCCAGTTGGATTCGGTCAAGGAACAGGCGCGATATTATCATCGGTGACAAGTCCGGCAATTATTACAGGATTAACGGGAAGTACTACTTATGATTTTTACATTAAAGACAGTTGTAGTGCGACGAGTACGACTATTGCAGGACCGTTCCAATTCACAACGACTCAGGGTACGGTTTCATTACCCTATTACCAAGGATTTGAAACTGGTGAGGGCGATTTCCTTACCAGTGGTAATAATTCTTCTTGGGAATACGGTGCACCTTCTGGGGTAGTTATTACCTCCGCTGCTAAGGGGACTAAGGCTTGGGTGACCAACTTAAACGGGTTATATAACAACAATGAAGAAAGTTCGCTACTTACCCCATATTTTGATAACTCATCAAATGCTTTTGATTTGGTTTACGAATTCGACATGGCTCTTGCTACTCAAAACCTATCTGATGAAACTTGGGTGGAGTATTCTTTTGATGATGTCGTATGGAACAAACTTACTGCGGGTCCCATTTCGAATAATTGGTACAACAATGTTCAGAATCAATGGTGGACGGGCGATGCAAATCCATCTTGGACCAATAGGTTCGCTATCGTGCCAAATTCAGCAGGTAAAATTGTACATTTCCGACATCGCTTCTCTTCTAACATATCTATTCAACGTGAAGGAGTAGGGATTGACGAGTTGAAAGTTTACGAGATTCCTTGTGAATTTCCAATAACAGATTTAGCATCGTCTAATCAAACATCAAGTTCTTTTGACTTACATTGGACATCCAATGCCTCCGAATGGCAAATTGAAACTGGACCGATTGGCTATGTGCAAGCTACAGGTACAGGTACGATTATCAATGTAAGTAATGATACTGCAACAGTTCCAATTAGTGCTTGTGATTCAGTAGATGTCTATGTTAGAGCAGTTTGTGATTCATCAATATTTAGTCCATGGGTTGGTCCACTATCTGTCGGTGCTCGATGTGAATACGATTTGCGCTTAAATGACTTAATTGTTCCGATGAATACTTGTGGCGATTCTACTACAATTGTGCAGGCGGTTGTAGAAAATAGAGGAATGTTGGATGCTACTAATTTTCCAGTAAGTGCAGATATATCTGGCGGTATTTCTGCAGCATTAACTACCACTTATCCAGGAACGCTCCTGACGGGTGAATCTGATACCATCTTAATAGGTTCATTTAATTCGTTTGCCGGTGCTGTCAGCGTAAATATCGTGGGCTATACCTCGTTAACAGGAGATCAATACACTTCTAATGACTCGATTTCTTATAATGATGCTGGCTACATAGGGGTAGTACCACAAGTCGCCTCTAACGATACCATTTGTGAATCGGATGCATTTGGTGTACTATATGCCGAGCCAATCGAAGGATTGACTTATGGTTGGTATGCTAACCCAACTGATTCTGTACCTGTTTCTACAGGAGACTCTCTAATCGTGGCTAACCCAGGTCAATTAAAATGGTACTTGGGTTACGAATCACCGTCGGCATTTATTGATAATGGAATACCAGCAACAGGAAACTCTGGTGATGGTCATACATTTAGCATCATGCCGAAACAAGATTTATCTATAAGTGGTCTCGATTTGAATTTTTATAATTTTTCGGCCCCAGTAGGTACGGCTGTGAATGTTACTGTCTCGTATAGAGTAGGGTCGGCGACTGCGGCAAATTCTATAGATCCATCGCAATGGACTCTACATGAAACGGTATCCGTCATATCTGCCGGACAGGGTAACCCCACTTATGTAGGATTTTCATCTTCAATCAAAATGTCTTCTGGTACCATGTATGGCTTACGAATAGAAGAATCAATTGGAGATATATATGCATACAGTCAGTTTTCTTCAACACCTCCACTGCTATATGCCTCATACCCTGAGGCAGATGTGTATTGGGGCTGGGAATACTACCCTGGAACATCAACTAGCTTTTTTGCCCGTTTGCCGCATGGTAAGATTTATTTCGACGCGGGAGGTAAATGCTCAGATTCGCTAACTCCAGTAAGCGTGGAATATTATAAGGATACTGCGCAAGCTGACTTTACATTTAATATCGGTGCAGATGGTCGTACAGTAACATTTGATGCAACTAATTCCGTTGGAAATGTATATTCATGGGACTTCGGTGACGGTACAACCGGGACCGGAGATACAATCACACACGTATTTGCTGACTCGGTTGGTGTATATGCCATTTGTTTAATTGTTGAGGATACTGTTTGTAATACTTCAGATTTTTATTGTGACGCTTTGTTAACGCCTGTAGGGTTGGAAGAAGGAAGTATATCTTCAAACGTCAGGTTATATCCCAATCCGTCTATGGGTAATTTCAATGTATCATTTATTGCAGCGGTAGAGTCCGATTATCAAATTGAGATTTTGGATATGACTGGCCGTACGGTTAACAAGAAGACTGGAAAAACAAAATATGGTCAAAATAATATACTCTTTAACTCAGATTTTTCGGATGGAGTATACTTTGTAAAAGTAATTGTCGAAGGTGTTGCTTCCACAACACGTTTGGTAATTAGAAGTTGATATATAAACATACTTATTTTAGACCCCGGCCATTGGTCGGGGTTTTTTAGTTATGGAATATAAAGAGGGTGATATTGTAAGGTTTAGAGATTCTGTAGGAATTGCTGTTGTTTCTCGTATCGTAGGAAATATAATTTATATACAGGATAATTCAGGATTCGAACACGAATATCAAAGACATGAATTGCTGCCCTTCCAAACTATGGAAATAGCAGATGTATCAATAAAAGATGAAAAAAAAATAACCAGGAAAGTTCCAGTACAACGGGTTAACAAATTGATTATTGATTTACATAGTCATGTTTTGTTTGAAAACATCCATGGCATGACTAGGTATGAAATTCTGAATTATCAATTAGATAAGGTTATTCAAACTATTAATGAAGCAAAAGAAAGAAAAATCAATAAGGTGTTAATTATTCATGGCATTGGTTCAGGTAGATTAAAGAACGAAGTCCATCTGTTGCTTTCTAAAATGGATAAACTGAATTATTACTTGGCTGATTATGCCGATGGAGGATATGGTGCAACAGTGGTAGATATTTTACATTCTAAGCACTAAATTTGTAACGATCTTTGAAATTATTGGTGAAATGCATTCTTCCGTGTCTTATCGCTTCATTAAGAAGAGGAAAGTCCGGACAGCATAGGATAGCGTGCTTCCTAACAGGAAGGCCTTGCTCGCAAGGACAGCTAGTGCAACAGAAAGAATACCGCCTTAAGGGTAAGGGTGAAAGGGTGGGGTAAGAGCCCACCGCGCTTCGGGTGACTGAAGTGGCATGGTAAACCTCACGCGCTGAAATGTCATGTATATCGTGTTCCTTTGGACTTGGATATCCGCCAAGAGTTTACTGCACGAGGGGTAGGCAGATAGATTCTAACCGTGAGGTTAGAACTAGATAAATGATAAGAACCGATAAAAGGTACAGAATCCGGCTTATAGCGGAAGTGCTTCACTAATATTTTTATAGATTTTAAACAACTAACCTTTGGCGAAAAGAAGATTTAAATTAACTCCTAAACTCTTGAAAAGATACTTGCAGGTATTCCGTGAAAAAGGTTTTAAGGAAGGCATAAAGGCTGTTGGACTTCCGGTTGCAATCGGAATGTTTTTATTTTTCTTAATCAAGGGGTTGGTTTTGTATGTTTTGATTCCTTATTTGATTGCCACAAAAACTTTTAGTGGATAAATTGCAATTAGCTACATTGCAGAAGTGAAGGAATTTCTTAGTCAAAATCAATACCGCATCTTGACGATTTTGCTTTTATTGGGCAATTTTTATTTGCTTCCAGTAACTGCAGATGAAGCTTATTATTTTAGTTGGGGTAAGCACATTTCTTGGGGTTATTTTGATCATCCACCGCTCATCGGTTGGATTACAAGCCTAACTAATTCTTCTACGCTAAGAATACCCTTTCTGTTTGCCACAATGCTATTTGTAATTATTACCAAAGAACAACTCTTGGGTAAATTACTGTTTGTTCCCGGTGTTCATCTCTTGTTAGGAGGTGCTCTACCCGATACTTTGATAGTCTTGTCAGGTTTCTTGGTTATTTATTCTTTTAAAAAATGGCTATCCGATTCTACAGTTATAAATGCAGTTATCTTGGGTATTACTGTTGCTGTTCTTGGTTATTCAAAATTCCATGGAATTCTCCTAGTATTATCTTTGGCCATTGGTTTTTGGTCTAAAAGAGGTGAACGGTCCTTGTACCTTGCTATAGTTGTTGCAGCTATAGCTTTAACGCCATATCTAGTCTGGCAGTCAGAAAATAATTGGATAACCTTTAACTATCATTTTAAAGAACGATTTCATACTACCAGTATTCAATCTGTAATAGAGTTTTTCGGAATCACATTATTACTTTGGTGGCCCATTTTAATCCATTTTAAAAAGATTAGACTATGGGCTAAATCTCTGGTAATACTGAGTTTAGTCTTATTTGGACTTGGTGCATATAAAGGCAGTGTAGAGATACATTGGTCACTTATTTGGATATGGATTATTCCAGAAATTCCTTTGCGAAATTCCTCAATAGTTCGTCAAATGACATATGTTTTAGTCCTAATACATTGTTTATTCTGGATACCGAACGTTAGGAGATATTTTAATTTGGAACTTCATTTTCGACCAGAAATTTATAGTCTAGATACAAATGTGAATACAGTATTTTTAGACTCTTATCAAGATGCTGCCTTATTCGAGTATGAAACCTCAAAGAAGAGCTATTCTTTAGCACATCCAGGTATTCGTTTGAGCCAATATAATTTAACATCTTATCCATTTAACGGTAAACAAGTAGTGGTATACAATAGAATGGGTATGGGAAAAGAATTAAGTGATTCTCCTTTCCACTTTGTTCAAGACACCTTATATGATTTATCAAAGATCACCTATTCTTGGAATTCAGGTCGGCTCGAGATTGATCATAATGAAATACCCTTAGGATATAATTGGGTATTATATTCTTATGAAAATGGCGAGCAATTAAATAGAAAAGTTATTTGTGAGGGCCAAACTGACCCAATTTTTAACCGCGATACACATTTGAGCCAATTTTTGACCTTGGAAAAAAATTGGCTACCCTCAGGGCTTTGGATTCCCTTATAAAAAAATCCTGAAAAGAGTAATAAGGATTTCTTGTGGTTACTCTTTCAATTTTAATGACCAAGGGCGGCTAGATATCTTTCACTTTCAAGAGCAGCCATACAACCTGTTCCTGCTGCTGTTACCGCTTGGCGATATATTTTATCTTGAGCATCCCCTGAACAAAAAACACCAGGATAATTGGTAGCCGTTGAATCCGATTGGGTCTTGATATAACCTGCTTCATCCATATCAATTTGACCTTTAAAAATATCTGTATTTGGTTTATGCCCAATGGCAACGAAGAATCCTGTCGCTGGAATATCAGTAGTTTCACTTGTTTTCCGATTCTTAACTCTAACGGTTGTTAGCCCCTTATCATCACCTAATAGATCTAAGGTCTCTGTATCCCACAACACTTCAATATTTTTTGTGGCCATGACTCGATTTTGCATAGCTTTGGAAGCACGCATTTCATCTCGGCGAACTAGCAAGGTTACTTTAGGGCAAAGCTTTGCGAGATAAGTTGCCTCTTCTGCTGCAGTATCACCTCCTCCTACAACTACGACATCTTGACCTTTGTAAAAAAAGCCGTCGCATACGGCACATGCACTAACTCCAAATCCCATGAATTTCTGCTCTGACGGGAGCCCAAGGTATTTGGCTGATGCACCGGTCGCAATTATAACAGTACGGGCTTGAATATGATGTCCCTCGTCAATAGTTAAAGTATGATAACCCCCTTTTTTAGAATTTAGACTGGCTTTAGTCACCAAACCAAATCGAACTTCTGTACCAAATCTTTCTGCTTGATTTTTAAGATCATCCATCATAGCATTACCGTCAACACCTGCAGCATAGCCGGGGAAATTATCTACTTCCGTAGTGGTTGTTAGTTGTCCGCCTGGTTGCAAGCCCATATACATTATTGGTTTAAGATCTGCTCGTGCAGCATAAATCGCTGCTGTATATCCTGCAGGACCTGATCCTATGATGATGCAATCGTGTTTTTTCATGTTTATCCTTCTAAAAGTTCAAATTTAGGTGGAATAGATTCAAAATTCCATTTCTGAATACTATTTGCTGTTAAGTTTTTTTAATGAGTTATAAACGATTTTAAGCAAATATGATGATCTGTAGTATCGAAAGTTAAAGCTAACTTTCAGTAACGTCTTCAAAATATATTTAAATTGAATAGAGTATATGAAGAAAATGATTTGAATTCATTGTTGAATGAATCCAATAGAGTAAGATGAGATAGTCATCTTTGATTTTTTGAAATAGAAGATTATACTCGAGTTTCATACGAATTTTTTCTTCATTAATTTTGACCTATACGGGATGTAGCTCAGGTGGTAGAGTACACGTCTGGGGGGCGTGAGGTCGCAGGTTCAAGTCCTGTCATCCCGACTTGTTAATGGAAGGGCTTCCAAGAAATTGGGAGCCTTTCTTGATTATTCTGGTATATTCAATATAACCTTATGATTATGAGCTATTTACAAGTAAAGCCTGAGTCCTAAAAACAACCGTTGTAATCTGTCTTTTCCAGATCTTGGTGATTTTACACTATCCATCATATCGTCAAACAGAAAATTATTGGTACGAAGACCAAACAATATTGACCAATTTTCAATAAACTCTGCGTATTCCATTGAGGCTCCCCAATTTATACTTTCTGTATAGCGTGTGTCATACGTTTGAAATGCTGAGTTTACATCAGTCAAAGGAGTTGAGATGTCACCATTCGTTATTGCATAACTATAACCGAGACCAAAATCAAGATTAAATCTTATGTTGTCAGGTGCTACAATTATGAAAGGCAGAATATTGTATTGAAAAATAAGTTCAGAGGATAAGTGCTGAGTTCTCCATTCTAAATCATTATTCATACCTCCCGACCTTCCAATACCAATGGACGCTTGAACATCTAAGAATTCATTGAACTCATAAATACCGGATAAACGTATTCCAATACTTTTACTCAAATGAGCTATCGAGCTATTTGATTCCCCTCGGGTAAGAAGACTTTCAGCCTTAAAGGCTACCGATAATCTTTCTTGAGCTTTCCCACAAAAAAAGATGAATGTAAAAAAGATGAGTAGGGAGCGTTTCATGAGTATACAAAGTTAACGTAGCAAATATAAGCTTAATGAATAATTTAGTTTTGACTTTTAAGAATATCAATTAAATAGTACTTTTAAACCAACTTATACTTATAAACAAGATGTTCATGAAAAATATATTTACAAAACTTGCTATGCTGACAATTGCTTTTCTAATGTCTTATTGTGGCGGTCCAAAATATGGGACAATGGGTACTAGTGGGGCTAGGGAAGTTAAAATTCCCTGTGATATTACAACCTACGATAATGACAAGTATTTTGTTGGTGGCGGTATGTGGACACAAATTGACCTTGGTGCTGCCTCAGAAGGATCGGTTCGTCAGGCTCGAGCAAATCTTGCAGCGAGCGTTGCTGCGTCAATTAAATCTTTCGCTGATCAGTACACTAAAGAAATTAATATAGATGGAGATACTGAGATAGGAATTTTATTAGAAACAAGAACAACAACAGGTGTAGATCAAGTTTTAAGAGATAGTTATGTAGATTGTAAAAAGGTTTTGCAATTAGGAGAAAAAACATCTTCAGGCAAAATCCAGTACAGAGGACACGCTACTGTACTACTTTCTAAGGAAAAAGTTATAAATAGCTTTATGAATTCTCTTAATGATGAGGATAAAGAAAAGCTTCAAATGGATGCCGATAAATTTAGGGAAAGGATGAATGAAGCTTTCAACAAAGATTAACCTTTACTTCATTCCTCTTGCATTGCTTAGTTTGAAGGGATTCAGTCAAGGAAAGCAATGTGAGGTGACAGATGCAGTCGGGTTTGGTGAAACAGTTCCCGCAGCTCACCACAGTGCAATTAATAATGCCTATGATAGATTAATTACCAAGTGTGGTGCTGGCATAAGGATTTCGTCTTCCACCTTGGATATATCAGAGTCAACCGAAGAATTAAATAAATCTAGTAGCTTCAATTCCCTTTTAACCGGATTAGAAGGTATAGTATCAAATTTTTCCGTTGTATCTGCGGATACCTCTATAGTTGACGGTGGATATGTGAAGGTTCAAATTTCGGCAAGGGCCAAAATATATTCCGAAAAAGTCATTTCCAATATACTTGATATTTCCGGTATATTACCCCAATATAAAATGGGCGATTTACTCGAGTTTAGAGTTAATAGTAATGAAGATGTCTATCTGAATATCTACCAAGTTCGTAATGAAACGGCAAACCTCTTTTTACCTAAAAAAGGTGAAGTGGATGAAATAAAATTAAATTCGGGGAAAACAATTTATTTTCCTCAAGGTATAAAGGAAGGGATGAAGCTTAGAGCACATCTTGATAGCTTTGATGAAGAAATTGTGCGGTTAATCTTTATTGCTTCAAAAAGGAAAACAGAGTGGGACTCTGAATTATCTCTGAGTCAATTAGTCCAAAGGTATACTTCTATGAAGGGAATAAAAGATATTAAATTGTTAAACGTAGCTATAGTAAGATGATAAAAGTATTTCGCGTTACCTGTTTGATATTAATGTGTAGTTATTCTCATGCCCAAGATAAAGATTTGGCCGAGTTACTTATGGGTATTGGCGACAGTGTAAAACAGCTTACATTAACACCGATTGAGAAATATAATCGCTTCAAGCCTTCGGAACGAAGTTATCTGAGTTACTCGCATCCTATCTATCTCTCTTCAAATCAACCAAAATCCTCAGGAAGAATATCCTTGTTTCACAAATTTGGTTTTTATTCAAACCTTCCATACAAAACGAACCGAGAGTTAGAAGCTAATATGACCTTTGAGGAGATTTCTAGTGCCGAGAATACAGCAATACTTCAGGGTCAATCTTTTCCTCGGAGTGAGCTTCAAGATTCGGCAATAAAAACATCAAGTATTGACTACGGATTTATTTTCGCACCTTTTCTTAAAGATAGATTAGCAAAAAATTTATTTTTTTCTATTGGTGTAACAAGCACGCGTATATTGGACTATAGCACCTACTCAAATAATTCGCTCGTCCATACAACAGGTGACTTGATTGTTTACGAAAAATCTCGTGTAGAGCATCATGCAGAGTTAGGGCTGTCCTATGTTCTTCCGTATTTTCAATTAGGATTTGGTTATAAATTTGGTGGGTTTAACGAAGGTTTGTACACAAGTGCAGGTGTTAATCTACCCATTGGAATAATCTTGAAGTCTCGTAATAAGAAGAATGGACAGAAAAATAAATTACAACAACTACAGAAAGATGCAGAAAATTTTAAGCGCACTACTCCTTTTTAGTGTTTCAGCGTTGCAATCAAATGCCCAAGAGTATCTAGCGGGATACTCAGAGGAGCGATTAGATCTTGTTAGGAATTTATTTATGTCAGAATGCGCTGGTACACAAGCGTATTGTGATTGTATTTTGGAGGGCGTAGCTACTACGATTCCCTTCAATAAACTTCGGGAAACAGAAAGCGCTCAAATGATTAATTACATAATTCGGGATTGCCAAGAAAGGTACAATCAGTTTCCTTTAGATAATGAAAATCCACCTAAGCTCGTTTTAGATTATTCCCTTGAATTTAATCAAAGGGCGAACTCCACAGTTTACCAACGAGACACTCTTGTGTTTAACTATTCAGTGCAAAATAATGGTAGTGGAATAGGATATGCTCCTGCGCTAATCATCAATGTAAATGGTTTGGATGGTTCTTTATTCGATTATCAACGAAGAATCCCTCTAAAGGATATGAAACCACAGGACAAAATTATTGGTTCACTTCAAATTATACCTGAAAGCCTAGTTGCAAATGACTCATTAACCATTAGTTGTGAAGTTATCGAAGGAAATAAATGGCCGTCAAATAAAGAGATATTAAAGCTTTGGTCAATTGCCTCATCAAAGTCGAATAAACAAATAGTATTCATTCCAGAGAACGAATTTGACGGAATACGTTATACGGTTAGGTTTCAGTTTAAAAATATTGGGAAAGCACCACTTCGTAAACCACATATAAACTTTACTCTAGAGTCAGGTTCTCGAGTGACCCCTGCGCAGTGGATAACTACGAGTAAAAATGCCTTGTATGATTTCGACTTTGATGCCACCAAATTTCCTGGTTCTGGTAGTTCTGTAGCGAACGTAATTTATCCTGGTGAAGTTATTTTTGGTGACTTCCAATTTGTTTTGGAGCCAGATTACAGGGAGAACACTATCAATCTTTCAGCTACGTTTACCGATGACTTAGGTTGGAGAGATATGAAAGAAATTGAAATTCCTGTTCAAAGCACTGCGGTTAGTCAAACTATTAATTTGAATAGACTATCATCCAGCCAAAACCAATATATAGTTCTCGATGAAGTGGATGAAGTTGAAAAAACAACTCAGCCGAGAGGTAATCATTTCGCTGTAATAATCGGTAACGAAAACTACTCAAGTACAGGAGTCACCAAGGTGGATTATGCAAAAAGAGATGCCGAAACCTTCAAAAGATACTGTGTAAACGTCCTCGGTGTTCCGGAAGAGAACGTAGAATTTGTTCTAAATGGAAGCGCTGCCCAAATGAAATCAGCGGTTGAGCGAACAATTAAACGATCTGTTCACCGAGAATCTCCGGTCGTATATTATTACTATGCTGGACATGGATGGCCTAAAGAAGACACCCAAGAACCTTTGTTAATTCCTGCGGATATCGGTCCAAACCAATTAGATATGGCGGTAAAATTAAATAATACAATGGCCTCCTTTCGTAAAGACGAAGACTTAGAGCTATTTGCTTTTGTTGACGCCTGTTATGCTTCAAATAAATTTAGTGAAGAAACTAGACAATTCATCATTGAAGTTCAAGAGCCGTTGGTTCAAGGGAATCAGATTCTTTTTAGCGCTGTAAGTTCTAATCAAGAGGCAAATAAACATGACGAGTCGTCTCACGGTGTTTTTACATATTATCTTTTAAAAGCCTTGAAGAACAATCCAAGAATAACCATCGACGAATTGTACAAAGAATTAACAAAACAGGTTAGTGATTATACTGTAATTAAAGGTAAAAAAGAACAAACTCCTTCTTTACACATTGCACCAGAGATAAAAGAAGAAAGTACGAAATGGAGACTAAGAAAATAATATTATCATGTTTTTTGATATTGACCTCCTTTTTGATGTATGGTCAACCATCTAAAAGATATTTAAAATCTATAGGAGCGCACAAGAATGGCGTATCGATTGGAGAACCAGTCATTTATAATAAAGGACGCACCAACATAGGATTCTTAAATAGATTTAACGCAGAGTTTTCAGCTGAATTCTATTTTTCTCAAGATACCTTATGTCAAAAAGACTTTACCGAAATTATCCTGAATGATTCGAGTAATTTAAGAAGTAAAAAGTTCAATCTTACTATTATTGGCATTACGCAAAACAATACTATTCCAATTGACTCAGTAATTCAACCTTCGGATACTGGTTTTCATCAGTTGGAGCTTAAGGTTAGGCTTGGAAGACGCAGAAAGAAATATCTTGGGGGTTTTTATGTTCTTCCAAAACCTCAATATACTGGACCAGATACGATCAATGTCTGTCAAGAGTCCAATAGCTTTTATTTCAAACCAAAAGTTGAACAGTGTAATGGCTGCGGGTTTAACTTTCCCAACAGCGCAACACTAAGTGATAGCGTCTTTTTGACCATATATAAGGACTCTCTATATTCTTTTGATATTTTTAATAATGAGGGTTGTATCAGAAACCAAACTGTTTGGTTTGATTATCATCCAACGCCCACCATGTTATCCAATAGTTCGTCTTTAACTATTTGTAATGAGGATACCATAACCATAGGTTATCAGACAAATGGTATCGTTCAATGGCTGAGTCATCCGTCTTTTCAGGGCCCTAGTGTGCCTGTCAGCCCCAGTCAATCAACAATTTATTATGCTCAGGCGTCCTCAGCAGCGGGATGTGAGAGTCGAATTGATACTATAATGGTAAACGTCAATCAGTTACCAAACATCGCACTTCAAGATTCAAATTTTATTTGTGTGGGGTTAACGGAACAACTAATACCAATAATAACCGGTAGTGGTGGGTATCAATACACATGGAGTAATGGTGCATTGACTAAGGATATTACAATCTCCGATGAAGATGCAGATTATTTACTTACAGTAACCGATACCAATGGATGTGTTGAAACTCATATTGTTCACAACCGAAAGATAGACTATACTTTAGACGCAGGTTTTAATGATAGTATCTGTTTCGGTGAGTCTTATGATTTGCTACCGTACCAAGGCACATATTCTTCTACTCAATGGTCTATCGCGGATAGTATACTCAGTAACAATCTCAATTACACTGTTTCGCCTCTGCAGACCACAACCTATCTCTTAACTACAACGAACGATTCTGCCTGTCAAAAAGTGGACTCTGTTACCATAGCGGTCGATAGTTTGAGTCAACTTTCCTTTTCCATTACAGATTTGAATGATTTGAAAATTGGCGATACGTTAAACTTTAAAAATTTAAATATTGAAAACTTCCACAGTTATACTTGGTATTTAGATGGAGCCATTTTCCCTACTCAAGGAGATAGTGCGTCGTGGATACCAGTATTTCAAGGAGACTATACACTTAGTTTGGAAGGACGTAATAGTTTAGATTGTCCCAATCAACTCGATAGTTTATTCACAGTAAGAGGAGTATTACCTAGGGATTATGAAAGGATAATTTACCCCAACCCAACTTTGGGTAAATTCAAATACAATGTGTATTCTAATTCGGTAGAAATGATCGTGATTTCCATTGTTGATGCTGTTGGTAGGACCGTTTTCTCTCAGCAAAAGCAGGCAGTAAAGGGGATGAATACATATGAATTTGATTTATCGAATGTTGAAGCCGGTAAGTATTACTTAAATATTGAATCAAGTTCTGAAATTTTTAAAGCACAAAGACCATGGGTAATAAAGCTGTAATATTGTTTATTACATCATTTGTCTGTTGTAATTCTGGTATATCTCAAGAGCAGTTTTTGAAATTGGACAGTATAGTTATCGTCGAAGAACAACTTAACATGACAACCGATAATTCCGCCGTATACAATAGTGGCATAGATTCATTAACAGTTCAAGTGGCTCCCAATCAGGTTGTCAATATTAGATACATCGGACTTGGTATTACTAATCAAGCGCCCCTAGGAATATTATTTAAAAGAAGCACGTCTCGTGTGAATGAATACGCTGTATCAAAGTTATCTATCTCATTAGGAAATTATTGCTTGCTCAATGGTGTAGACGGTGGGGGTGATTTTCGCGCAACGGGTTCTCCCACTATAAATTGGGACAACGATAATTCTTTGCTAGGACTGGGTAAAAGGTTTATCGATAGACACCCTGATTTATTCATGAACAAAGATGTATCTCTTATTATTGATTTTGAATATAACAAAGCCCCAGC
This sequence comes from uncultured Cryomorphaceae bacterium, assembly GCA_902614915.1. Taxonomy (GTDB): domain Bacteria; phylum Bacteroidota; class Bacteroidia; order Flavobacteriales; family Schleiferiaceae; genus UBA10364. The sequence goes on along the minus strand of CACMMX010000025.1, from coordinate 3,547 downwards.
TGCCCCTTTTCTAACAGTTGAGTATCGAATAGAACTTGTTTATTATAGCTACGCTCCGTGATTAAATTTCTAAAGACATATCTACCTGCCCTCATCTTTTTATCTGTGGGTATGTCTCTATCCGGACAATCGATTCCTATTCAGCTAATGGTAGTAGATCAGGACGGCTTTGAAAAGGTGAATACGCCAGTGAAGTTGCGCCTTACAATGCGCAACGACACGTTATCGACCACAGGTCAATATGTTGAGGTGCATACCACCAACACTAATGATTTAGGGATTGTTTCGATTCAATTTGGAGAAGGTATCCCTACGAGCAATACCAAGGTTTTAGGATTAGATGGTTTTACTTTTTCTCAGAGTGAACCTTATATCAGAACGGAGTTAGATACAACGATATCACCATCAAATTATGTTTCACTGGGATGGATGAAGTATTCCTACCCTGTGGTCGCCCAACGTGCCTTGAAAGCAGATACAGCGGATTATTTAAGAAACTATATACCCAATGACGATAACGATAGTACCAATGAATTGCAAAGCCTGTCAGTTACTTCAGGTGGGTATTTGAAATTATCAAAATCGAGTGATAGTATCTTTTTTGATCCTGAGAACCAGGTGCCTAACGATGATATTAATTTCCCGATACTAGATGAAATACCTCAAAGCTTGGATGGACAAAAGCTAATCTACTTTTCAACGAGTTATGGTATTTATGTGACCGATTCTATAGGTTCATTTTTGGACAGGATTTACAAATCTGATGATGGGTGTGAGATAAAGTCATTATGTTCAAATACTAACAGCGACACACTATATTTTTTAAGGAGGTCTGGTTCTGCAAGAAACATTGCCATTTTTAGCTTGTCACTGAATGATTTAAATGTAACCGTTAGATGTGTATTGCCTTTAACTGACGATAGGGTTAAACGTATAAAATATAGGGATGGTGAATTATACATTCTAGAACATTCCGGTGATTATGAAATACATAAACTTACTAGAGCAAATGATTGGAGTATGTTACCGGGAGGCAACTCCTTTGCAATGACATTTACTGGAGCGGGAGATTTGATAAGGTCATACTGGACCGGTGGAGGTACAAATTTTTTACAGAATGGTTCATCAAGTGCAATAGGTATCAGTTCCATTCCTGAGGAGATGGATTATTCGACTTTAGAGAATAGAGTTTATATACGGTCATTAGACCGTCTCTGGTATTATGATTTTAATACGAATAGTGAACAAAATATTTTAAGTTCAAGGCTTACGCCATACGGTTCCGGTGGGTCTGTTGTAGATGCAGTTTATAATATCAAATATGATAATGGCCGAATTTATTATAACTCTGGCGCCTCTTTACTTGCTACTAATTCTTCAGGAACTCAAAACAAATTAATTATTGGATCTCCAGATGGAAATATTAATGGTATTGTATGCGCTAGATACAAGTACATAAACTCTAGCCAAACACCTTTATCTAATTTTGATTTAGATGTTTTTTTAGCTAGTCAACAGAAAAAAATATTTTTCTCCACGGAAAAAAGTATTTATCTCACAGACTCAGCCGGTAATTTTTTGATAAATATTTATACGGTAGACAACGACCGAATCATGTCCTTATGTTCAAATACTAGCGGGGATACGTTATTTTTTATTCAATCATCCAGCCGGGGATATGCCCTTTCATCGATTATGATGATGACCTTGAATGACTTAAATGTTACTTATAAAACCACGATACCTTCTGATTACGATTATATTGAGCGTCTGAAATTTGTAAACGGTGATTTTTATATTCTTGGCCATCAAGAAGATGAAATTTTTAAACTATCTAGTTCAAACCAGTGGAGTATGTTGCCTGGAGGCAACTCTAGGGCCATGACATTTACCAACACGGGAAGTCTTATAAGAGCCTACTATTCTAATGGTGGTAGTGTGAATTGGTTACAAAATGGTACATCAAGCGCATCAAATCTGAATAATCCGCCAGAAGACATGGATTTTTCCTACTCTGAAAATCGAGTGTATTTGCGTTCACAATATGTTCTTTGGTATTATGATTTTGATACAAATGGACAACAAAATATACTTAGTAACGGTTTAATACCTACTGGTCTATCTACAGACGTCAAACATTATAACGTTAAATATCATAATGGTCTCGTATACTATAATTCGGGGGGATCATTGTTGTCCATTGATTCTTCAGGGAATAATAACAAATGCCTTACAGGTTCAATAGATGCAACAAATATTACAGGTATCGCAATAATTGAATAAATCTAGATCATCATATAAAATGGCAATAAATAAACATGTTACATTATCGTTGGCATTAATGCTCACACTGGGATGCGTTGCCCAATCGATTCCTATCCAGCTAATGGTAGTAGACCAGGACGGCTTTGAAAAGGTGAATACACCAGTGAAGTTGCGCCTTACAATGCGCAACGATACATTATCGACTACAGGTCAATATGTAGAGGTGCATACCACCACCACTAATGATTTAGGGATTGTTTCGATTCAATTTGGAGAAGGTATCCCTACGAGCAACACCAAAGTTTTAGGATTAGACGGTTTTACTTTTTCACAGAGTGAACCTTATATCAGAACGGAGTTAGATACAACGATATCACCGTCAAGTTATGTTCCACTGGGATGGATGAAGTATTCGTATCCTGTGGTCGCCCAACGTGCTTTGAAAGCTGATACCGCGGATTATTTAAGGAATAGTTTGATTTATGAGACCAATGATGCCGCCTTTTTTACCGTAGGAAGAGGGATTACCATTCCATCCATTGATAGCGTTGAGATGAACAATATTTCTTCACCAATAACTGGACAATTAATCTATAATTCAAACTTAGAAGGATTACTGATATGGAGCTCCAATCAATGGAAGCCTATAAATATAGGTGGGGGTGGTGATGTCGATGTCAAAAGGGTCAGAAATTCACTAATATTAAACTAGCATGAGATTAACCATATTTACTTTTCTTCTGCTAATTCTCAACCAGAACGTTTGTGCTCAAGAGCAGTTTTTGAAATTAGACAGTATCCAAATAATAAACAACGAACTTAATATGATCTCTACGGGATCTAACTCCTTTGAAGGTAGAGATACTCTGACAGTTCAAGCGGCACCCAATCAGATTATAAAAGTTAGATTCGTGGGATTAACCGTTGTAGCAGATCCGTATTTTAATTTATGGTTTAAGAATGGATCTGCTGTAGATCCAGATCACCACATTATTGATGATTTATCGATTTTATTGGGAAACTTTGCCATATTGAATGGTAGAGATAATTTTAGTAACGTGTATAGTGGTTCAAGTCCACAAATGGGAAACGACCAAGGCGCTTCAAATGTAAGATTTGTTGGGGTGTCACCTAATCTATTCATGAAAAGAGGAGAACCTATAGCTATAAATTTTGCCTATAGTAAATACTCCAATCAGTATCCTTCTCGAATCAGGCATATAAATTATCGAATAGAACTTGTTTATTACAGCTACGCTCCGTGATTAAGTTTCTAAGGACA
>CACMMX010000024.1 GCA_902614915.1 uncultured Cryomorphaceae bacterium | reverse complement strand
ATTTTGACGGTATAGATCTACCGGATGATGTGTTCTTGCAGGATACATTGAATGATTTCATTGCCCTAGGCCGAGCGGTTTGGAGAGCAGTACGTAACAGATTGGCTGAAATTTTTGACGATAGTAATAACGCTCTAAAAAAAAATATTGCACATCAAAATAAAGCACTTTTCCCAGTAAGTCAAGTGCAGATGCTTATGCCCGTTTTCGTACAAGATTATACGGACTTTTACAGCTCTATCGAGCATGCTACCAACGTAGGAAAGATGTTCCGTGATCCCGACAATGCCTTGTTGCCTAACTGGAAGCACATTCCTGTAGGCTACCACGGAAGAAGCTCCTCTATTGTGATTAGCGGCGTGGATTTACACCGCCCGAAAGGACAGCGGGTGGCTCCAGGTGCCAATGCACCGACTTTTGGCCCTAGTATCCGTATGGATTTCGAGCTTGAGCTGGCATTCATTACCGGCGAAGGTAAGCCTATGGGACAATCCATTAAAGCTGAGGAGGCGGATGAATACATCTTCGGCATGGTGTTGTTCAACGACTGGAGCGCACGTGACATTCAAAAGTGGGAATATGTGCCGCTAGGCCCGTTCCTTGGGAAAAACTTTGGATCAAGCATCAGCCCTTGGGTAGTGACCATGGACGCTTTGGAGCCTTTTAAAGTGGAAGGACCTGCACAGGATCCCCCTGTGCTGCCTTATTTGAAAACGGAGGGTAAGAATAATTATGATATTAAGTTGGAAGTGGAATTAGCCCCAGAAGGAAAAGAGGGAACGGTGATTTCGTGTTCGAACTACAAATACATGTACTGGAACCAACGCCAGCAGCTGGCCCATCACACAGTGAATGGTTGTAACATCAATGCCGGGGATATGATCGCTTCAGGCACCATTTCAGGGAAATCGAAAGACAGCTATGGGTCTATGTTGGAGCTGAGCTGGGGGGGTAAAGAGCCAATTACCTTGGATACAGGAGAAACGCGTACCTTCATTGAAGACGGGGATACCATCAACATGCGCGGACATTGTGAAAATGGCGAGGTTCGCATCGGTTTTGGCAAAGTAAGCACGAAGATTCTTCCAGCCATTGAAGATTAAGAATTTGAGGTAAAGCCTCTTCATTGCTCGAACAATGAAAGGGCTTTTTTCTTACCTTTTAATTGACCTAATTAACTCAAAATATGTCACATAAAAACTATATCTCTAAAGTAGTTTCCGACGCTCATGCAGCATTGGACGGCTTGGAGGATAATATGACCGTAATGTTCGGCGGCTTTGGATTGTGCGGGATTCCCGAAAATTCCATTGCGGCCATTCGCGACAAAGGCACCAAAGGAATTACATGCATTTCAAACAATGCTGGGGTGGACGATTTTGGTTTAGGCCTATTATTAAAGACCCGCCAGATTGTAAAAATGATTGCTTCATACGTCGGAGAAAACGATGAGTTCGAGCGCCAGATGCTTTCTGGGGAGCTTGAGGTGGACCTCGTGCCGCAGGGCACCCTTGCAGAGCGCTGCCGGGCCGCGGGCGCAGGCATACCCGCCTTCTTTACGCCTGCAGGATACGGGACAGAAGTCGCCAAAGGCAAGGAAGTGCGGATATTTAACAGTAAACCACATATTTTAGAATATGCCTTTGATGCACCATTCGCCTTTATCAAAGCATGGAAAGGGGACAAAGCAGGAAATCTTATTTTTAAAGGGACGGCCAGAAATTTCAACCCGATGATGGCCATGGCCGGAAAAATTACCGTGGCTGAAGTAGAGGAGTTGGTAGAAGTGGGAGAATTAGATCCAAATGGAATTCATGTGCCAGGTATTTTCGTGCAACGAATTTTTAAAGGTATAGGTTATGAAAAAAGAATTGAACAACGCACTGTAAGTGCTAAAGCTGAATAACTATGGGATTGAATAAAAACCAAATTGCTCAGCGAATAGCACAAGAACTAAAAGACGGATGGTACGTGAATTTAGGTATTGGAATCCCTACTCTGGTAGCCAATCACATCCCAAAAGGGATAAATATAGAATTCCAAAGTGAGAATGGTATTTTAGGAATGGGGCCATTCCCCGTTGAAGGTAAAGAAGATGCAGATCTAATTAATGCAGGTAAACAGACTATTACCGCATTGCCCGGTGCCTCTTTCTTTTCGAGCGCTACAAGTTTTGCCATGATTCGTGGACAACACGTTCAACTTACTGTTCTGGGCGCAATGGAAGTTAGCGATGTTGGAGATATTGCCAATTGGAAAATTCCAGGAAAAATGGTAAAAGGTATGGGTGGTGCAATGGACCTAGTCGCTTCAGCGGATAACATCATTGTCGCTATGCGACATACTAATAGGCGTGGGGAAAGCAAATTGTTATCCTCTTGTTCTCTTCCTCTGACTGGTGTAGCATGCGTAAAGAAAATAGTAACAGATTTAGCTGTTATTAAGGTGACCCCAAATAAAGGTTTCGTCTTACTTGAAAGAGCCCCAGGAGTTTCTATAGAGGAAATTCAAGAAAAAACTGCAGGCCGTTTACTTGTTGAAGGTGATATACCCGAAATATCATTGGATTAAATAGTTTCTTAAGTAATCAGTAGCACCATGCAGCCTACCCATTAACTAAAGCAAGGCTCTTCAAGCATTTAATGTGCTTCTAGCCAGTTATTACCCGTTCCTACCTCTGCCACCATAGGGACTGCAAGAGTAATAGCAGCCTCCATTTTCTCTATAACCATTGACTTAAGCGCATCTAATTCATCTAAACGAGCATCAAAAACCAATTCATCATGGACTTGTAAGAGCATTTGAGATTTCATGTTGGCATGGCGCATGGAACGATCTAATTCTATCATTGCGAGCTTAATAATATCTGCCGCAGAACCTTGGATAGGAGCATTCACGGCATTTCTTTCACTATGGCCGCGCACTACAGCATTTCTACTTTCAATATCTTTAAGGTAACGACGCCTGCCTGTTATAGTCTCAACATAACCTTGATCTCTAGCTATACTCACTTGCTCCTCCATGTATTTTTTAATCCCAGGATACGTTCTAAAATAGCCTTCAATAGCAGCTTTTGCCTCCTTTCTATTCATGTTTGTTTGCTGACTCAAACCAAAGGCACTCACTCCGTAGACTATTCCAAAGTTGACTGTTTTGGCATTAGATCGTTGTTCGCGACTTACCTCTTCCAGCGGCACTCCAAATACTTTCGAAGCTGTTGCTCTATGAATGTCTTCACCATTTTTAAAAGCATTTATCATGACTTCATCACCAGCCATGGCAGCAATTACTCTAAGTTCTATCTGACTATAATCAGCAGCCATTAATACATGGTTTTCATTCGCAGGAACAAACATTGCTCGAACCTTTCTTCCGTTCACCGTCCGAATAGGAATGTTTTGAAGATTTGGATTGGTTGAACTCAATCTACCTGTAGCCGTAACGGTTTGATTAAAATTAGTATGTACTCTTCCTGTTTTCTTATGCACTAATTCCGGCAATGCATCTACATATGTGCTCTTTAGTTTTTTCAACTCTCTAAAGTTTAATATGCTCTCAATAATTGGATGTTGTTTACGTAGAGACTCCAATATTGCTTCCGAAGTCGCATACTGTCCTGTCTTGGTTTTCTTTGGCTTTTCTGAAAGCTTTAAATCATCAAAAAGTACTTCCCCTAATTGGCGCGGCGATCCAACATTAAATGAACGGCCTGCCAAATCAATAATTTCTCTTTCAAGTCTAATAATAGTGTCCCCCAACTCCTTACTGTAATTTCTCAAGGACTTGACATCTATTTTAATCCCTTTCCTCTCCATCCTTGCCAATACCGAAACAAGCGGCATTTCAATATTCTTGAACACCTTTTCTACACCGGTTTCTATCAACTTGCGTTCAAAAACCCCTTTCAATTGAAACGTGATATCCGCATCTTCTGCCGCATAATTCAAAACCTCCCTAGGTTCAATATCACGCATATTTTTTTGATTCTTCCCTTTTTTGCCTAATATGGTCTCAATGGAGATGGTCTCATAATTCAAATACGTTTCTGCAAGAATATCCATATTATGTCGCATATCCGGCTGAATGAGGTAATGAGCAATCATGGTATCAAATAACGGACCATTGATTTGCACATCGTAATTGAGCAGCACGCTAATATCATATTTGATATTTTGTCCAATTTTTTCTGTCTGCTCGCTTTCCCAAAACGGTTTAAATGCATGAATCCACTCTTTTGCCGCTTTTTGTTCTTTAGGTACGTTTACATAATAGGCTTTCCCAGCAGCGTAAGAGAAACTCATGCCCACTACTTCAGCGTCTAACACTTTTAAGGAAGTCGTTTCCGTATCAAAAGCAACTGATGATTTTTCCGCTAATAAAAAAGCTAATTGTCTAGCCTCACCTAAGGTTTCGACTAGTTGGTAGAAATGATCAGAATTGGTAATTGAATTTCTTGAGCTCAATGAGACGGAAGAATCCAAGGGCTTATCGTCTCCACCAAACAAACTCATTTGATCGTTAGAGGTAAATCTGACTTTGTTTGTTACCTCGGGCGCGACATCGGAAGATTTTTCATCAGTGCGTTCAATACCTAAACGTCTCGTAAGCGTGCGAAATTCCAATTCCTCAAAAACTTTCATTAGAGCATCTTGATCCCAAGAATCTCGCATTAAGGTTTCAGGGGCCAACTCAATGGGTACCTCTGTAATTATTCGGGCCAAACGCTTGGAAAGCACACCTAATTCGGCATTATCACGAATTTTCTCACCCAATTTACCACTGATTTCATTGGCGTTAGCCAGGGTTTCTTCTAAAGAACCGTATTGCTTTAAAAGTTTGCTTGCAGTCTTAGCACCTACTCCAGGTAAACCAGGAATATTATCTACAGCATCTCCCATCATTCCTAAATAGTCAACTACCTGCTGCACATGATCGAGGTCAAACTTTTCACAAACTTCCGCTTCACCCCATACTTCAGGAGGATTTCCACCTCTTGCAGGTCGGTACATAAAAATGTTTGGACTGACCAATTGACCAAAATCCTTATCGGGAGTCATCATGTAGGTGGTAAAGCCTTCTTTCTCTGCCTTCTTCGCCAATGTCCCAATTACGTCGTCCGCCTCATAACCTGGAACGCCGAGTGCTGGAATTCTTAAGGCTTCTAAAATTCTATGGATAAAAGGAACTGCGAGTTTAATCGCCTCTGGCGTAGCATCCCGGTTCGCCTTGTATTCAGGAAATATTGTATGCCGCTCAGTGGGTTCGGGTAAATCAAAACATACAGCTATATGTGAAGGGTTTTCTTTACTTAACAAATCCAGTAACGCACTTGTAAACCCATAAACGGCAGATGTATCTAATCCGCCAGAAGTGATTCGTGGATTCTTAGCAAATGCAAAGTATGCTCGAAAAATTAACGCATATGCGTCAAGTAAAAACAGTTTTTTTTCTGCGGCAGTAGAATCTTGGATCATAGAAACAATAATTGAATTGGGAAGTTAGCTACTTCCACCCTAAATAACGAGTTTTGTGCTTGAAAACAATACGCTCTTAACGGCGTTGCTATTAAGTATACATTCAGATATTATGATCTTTAGAATCCTCTTTACTCTAGGATTTGTTCTTGTTATTGACATCTATGCTTACCAAGCCTTCAAAACCGTCTTCCGTTCAACAGCTACGCCTTGGATTTATTGGGGTATTACCCTGGCTTACATCATACTGAGTATAATATTTTCAATGCTAATGAGTTCTGGACAAATAGACTATAAATATGTTGGTCTACTTGTAGGAACAAGTATTTTGATTGGCGTACCCAAATTAGTAGCGACTATACCCTTATTCTTGGAAGATTCTTCGCGATTGGGCCGATACCTATTTCGTATTTTTACAACTCAACCTAATGTTTTTCCAGAGCGTCGAGTTTTTATATCACAGTTAGCGCTTGGTATTGCAGCACTTCCCTTCTTTAGTATTTTAGACGGTATATGGAAAGGCCGGTATCGCTATCGGGTGATTAGTCATACACTAGAATTTGATGACCTCCCTGAAGCATTCGATGGCTTTACCATTGCACAGATATCTGACATTCATAGCGGCTCATTTGATAACAAGAATAAAGTAGAATACGGCGTCAACATGGTGAATGAGCTTTGCGCTGACGCTGTAATGTTCACTGGAGATATGGTTAATAATCTGGCGAGTGAAGCGGAACCTTGGATTGATACCTTCAAGAAATTGAGCGGTAAAAATGGGGTCTTTTCCATTCTTGGCAATCACGATTACGGAGATTATTGGCGTTTTCCAATTGTTCAAGATAAAGTAGATAATTTTAACCGTTTAAAAGAAATACACCGAGAGATGGGTATGGATCTTTTGTTAAACGAAAGTCGATTTTTTGAACGAAATGGACAACGCATATACCTTGCTGGTGTAGAGAATTGGGGGCTACCTCCTTTCCCACAATATGGGGATTTAGAGTCTGCCTTAAATGGAATTCCAGAGGAGGCGTTTACCGTAATGCTGAGTCATGATCCCTCACACTTTGATGCCGAAATAAAACAGCACCCAAAAAAAGTGCACTTAACCCTTAGTGGTCACACTCACGGAATGCAATTTGGTATTGAAATACCTGGCTGGATTAAATGGTCGCCAGTTAAATTTAAATACCCTAAATGGGCTGGTCTTTACAATGAATTAAATGGTCAGTTTTTATATGTAAACAGAGGATTTGGATTCCTTGCATTTCCAGGACGGGTAGGAATCTGGCCAGAAATAACACATCTCACCTTAAGAAAAAAACATCTCTAAACATCATTGTAAAGTTTAGACATAAAATAAATATGTGGCAAACTTAGCGCACTAAGAAAAATTAAGAAGTAACTGGACAATTGCCATAGGGATGTTTTATCAAACTGAAAGAAGACCAAAAATAGGACTATCGCCCCTACCGTGAATGGTAGTGCTTTAATGTACATGGCGCTATGCGACCATCCCTCAGTGTATTTTAGATGGTTCCATCCCGTTAAACTATGTTGCAAGATAAAGTATGAGCCAAAGCTCAAAGCAAGCGATAACTGAGTGCCTAATGCTAGAGCAATTAAAGATAGGCACCACGCTGCAGAGCGAAACCAGAAAGATAATAGAGCTCCAAGAAAAAAGAATAGTTGAACAATAGAATTTGCCACGTTTTGCTCAATAGACCACTGGGAAATATCCATATAAAGCATAAGTTGATTTACTTCACTTAGATGTGACAGCAGAATAATTCCGAGCAATATTCCCCCCCATAGGGCTGATAAAGCTATATTCGAACGCTTCCACTCAATTAAATCAGTTTCACCAAAATGCCAAGCACTATAAAGAAGAAAAAATATAAGTCCGAGTAGAGGGCTCGTAAACCAAAGAAGAACTACAAGTGCCATGATACCAAGATATCGTGCTATGAAGGCAGGGAGCTTGAGTTTTCTGTGATGCGAGTAGCCGTCCAAAGCGCCATGTGGTATGCCAACAATAAATAGAAATAGAATGAGCAATCCTATACCCAAATTTGTACCGAAACCAGGAGATATTCTGTCTACTAGTAAAGCCAACAGAGAAAATACTATGGGCAGCCAACGCTGAGGCTTACTTGACATGAAAGCCAAGGAAGAAAACAAAACACTCCATAGGAACTTAAGTTTGTTCAACTTTAGAAACATTCGCATTTCCCAAATAACTTTACTTTTTTCATCAAGAAATGTAAAAACCTCTTCCGTTGGCATAACTCTAAACAATCTTACAAAAATAGACTTACCCCATTGCGGACGGAATTTCATAATAAAAAGAAGAAGAAAATCATAATAAGCAAACCTTCCGCCTCCCCTTGAAGGAAGGCCATACCAAGCATTTGTTGTTTTATTTAAAGCTTCATTAAGTACCAATTCTTTGGCATGGGTATACATGTTTTTAAAGGCATAACCCGTAGTAGATTTCAACTTTCCTGCTCGTGAACCAACTGAAATCACTTTAGCGCTACGATGATATTGCTCTGCGTTTTGAGACATTGGAAGCACACCATTTTCAATATCATGAATGCTATAGGATTCATTAAACGTTAAAAGGTAGTTCCGCAATTGATTTTTGGCCAAATCTTCTGGCAGTAACTCCTTGCCGAACCTGGTTATTTCAATCAAAGCCTCAGTTTGACTTGTTGGTAAAAGATACATGAACTGTGTATATCCGTTTTGAGGGATATTGAAATCCATAAGCCTCATTGTATCAGGTCGAAATATAGCCTTTTCAAACTCTACTTTCCAGCCTTGAAAGCTTTGCCAAACTGTTTGACCAATAACTTCATTGATTACCGGTGGTCTACTATCAAAAACTTTTAATACTTGATAAGAAGTGTTTTTGGTAAGTAAGTCTATATAAACCGAATGGTCAATGATATCCGTAACCTTTTCTTGGAGGACTTTAATATTTGGATAACGTTCCAATAAATCACGAGTTCGATTATAAAGCGCTAAACTTTCAACCATGTAATATCGTAAAGAGCTAAGTGTTTGGTACTTATTTCCAGAAACAACCTGAGACCAACTGTGTCTGATTTCGTTTTCTAGGTCTTGTATAATTTCATCATTTGGATGAGCCCAAAAACAATAAGTTTTATCATTCACTGCCTTAAAGTTGTGGTCAAAAACAACTGCAGCAGCCGCTTCGAGCATCCCCTCTTTTTCCATTCTTAATAAAAGCAATGAATTGGCAGCTCCTAAACCAATAAGTCCAAAACTGTACATGATTATTTTAAAGTGTATTACTGACCCTTAATAGTTAAGACAATTTTTTTTTGTTTTTGTTCCTAAATTATATTTATTTTTAACCTGACTAATCGTTAACCTGTTGATTATCAGTATTTATTTATGTTTTTTAGATTTTTTTAACACAAGCGTGAACAATATCTAAGCAACATGGTTAAGTGGTAGTTATAACCTTTAATATTTATACACCATGTCATTGACAAATTTATTGGCTAGCGTATCAGCTAGCGACGCGGCAGTAGATCTTACTGCCTACACTGACATCACAACCGTTACTTCTTTCACGTTCTTCGTGGGTTGTATGGCTATGATGGCTGCATCTGTGTTCTTCTTTTTTGAAATGTGGAACGTAGATAAAAAATGGCGTACTTCATTATTAGTAAGTGGTCTAATTACGTTTATTGCGTTTGTTCACTACTACTATATGAGAAGTTACCACTTCGAAACTGGAGAGTCTCCAACTTTCTTCCGCTATGTGGATTGGACACTCACAGTTCCATTAATGTGTGTTGAGTTTTACTTAATTACCAAAAAAGCAGGTGCTAAAATGAGTCTTCTTTGGAAGTTAATTTTTGCATCTGTAGTTATGCTCGTAGCAGGCTACTTCGGTGAAACTATTTACCGTGAGCAATCCGTGATGTACGGAGTTATTTCTGGTGCTGCCTATTTCTACATTGTATTCTTAGTGTGGAAAGGAGAGGTTGCTCAGTTAGCTCAAAATGCAGGTCCTGCAGTTGCTAAAGCAGTTAAAGTTCTTTTCTGGTTTGTTTTAGTAGGATGGGCTATTTACCCACTAGGTTACATGTTGGGTACTCCAGGTGGTTTGTTCGGAATCCAGTTAGTTTCGGACACTGCAGCTGCCTCAGCGGCTATGGATGTTGTTTACAACATTGGTGATGCTGTTAACAAAATTGGATTTGGTCTAGTTATCTACTCTCTTGCTGTAAGCTCGAAAGAAGAAGCGGCTTAATCATACGTTTCAGAGTGTTTGGAACCCCCACCGCGGCTTCGGTGGGGGTTCTTTTTTGCTAGATATTTAGAGCTAAATGATAAATATGGTCTTTTTAAAAGAATTAATGACGACGAAATTATTGATGAACGTATAAATGTCTTTCACCCTATTTTACCTCAATTTTTTTAGGTTACATAGCCGAAAGAGAGCCCTTGCCAATTCAAGATAACTAAATGAGTACAGTGAACCGGAAGAGGAATCCATATTTGACTTAAACGTTACGGGATGACCAATCAATAACCATCACGTACACCGTTCAATCTATATATAGAAAACAAAAAACATAGAATTTGCATGAAAAAAAACCTAGTCAAGAGCAAATCAGACTACCAGACCTATGGTTGAAAAACTAAATTATTTCAATATCACCAATTTTTCAGTACATCTGTTTCCTGGGGCAACTGCAGTTACATAATAGGTACCTGAACTTAATTTGGATGTTGAGATAAAATAATCATCGCAGTAATTTCCTTCCTCTCTATGCCAAAGTTTTCCTGTATCATCATAAATAAATATTTGTAGCGGAGTCTGTTCAGCCCAAGCCCCCTTTATTGCAAACCCATCTTTAGTTGGGTTAGGAAACAACATTAAGCCATCAGCTATTTTTTGTTCTGTTATTCCTACTCCTTTAACAAAGTTGAACCAATTGATATTGACTGGAGCTTGAATAACGTTGAGTTTTAACACATAGTCCCCGGAAGCTAATGTGCCGGCGTTTTCATTAGTTGTAGTCCATGTTTGCCAGCCACCAGTTGCTGCTAAAGTTGCCATTGGAAGAGTAGATATAAGTGTCCCTAAAGTATCATATAACTCAAACTGAATGACTCCATTACTTTGCGAAGCATGACGATAATCAATTGAATACGTAGCGTTATGAAGCACCTTAACATCGTAGAGCAAATAGTCGCCCGCATCCAAATACCCTATGTTTTGACCGCCACCCATGTCAGTAGTATTTTCTAGTGATATACCGTCCATTGAGGTGTACTCTTCAGCCTCTATTTTCCCCGGAATCACGTGTACTGTAGGTAGCGTATTTTCTACGAGCTTCAAAGTAAAGGGTTTCACTTCAGTACCATCTTTCGCCTTTAGAGATGTGCCTGAATAAGAAACCTTCATCTCATCTAAGAAAGTCATAGTATTTGCCAAGGTTAAAATCAAATTTCTCGAGTTAGTTGTACTCGCATCAATTTGAATTACAGAACTTTGGGTCCCGTTTATGGTCACATAAAATGCACTTGTATTTCCGAGATTTGCTGTATCGACGGGTTTATTGGTTTGTATTTCAATTTGAGTAAACGAATTCGTTAATGAATGAACATATTCTGCATCTAAGGCTGTTGTGCTGCCTGTTGCCGTGAATTCAAAACTTGAAACATTAAATCCCCCAGAGTTGGCAACAAACTTGAGGGCTTTATCTTCTTTTGATAAAATCACATTTGGTATTACCTTATCTGCCATTATAGACCAACTACCTGTATTTGTGGCATAGTAGTTAGGAGTGAGCCTAACTCCATCCGCTTCAAAATAAAAATTACCTCCTGTTGAACTTCCAGCTCCTTGCCTAACGGTTATGGTATATACACTATCTTGTGGAATATTAACGGTATATCGCATCCAATCGTCAGTATCTATAAACCCGACCATATATCCATTAGTATTTACAAAATCTACCAATCTCTCAATATCTACACCATCATTTCTATAAGTCCATCCACTATTCCATGCGGGAGGAGGGTTGAGTTGCATAGATTCGGTATCGTAATAGGCTACACCTAAAGGACCCATGTCGTATTCAGATGCGTGCACTACTCCAGGCAGAGTATGATCTCTCCAGGGAAGCGCAGTAGTATCATAAATCTGACGAAACATAGCATCAATGACGCCTCTATTATAGGTACAGTTCTCTGCCTTTAAATCTGAAGTTAACTGCATCAATATTGCTGTTGCTGCGGCTACGCTAGGTGCTGTTCCACCACCATTCCAGTAATTAAGTAAATTTTGATACCCTGGGCTTTTCGTTATACTTAATGGCGCATTGATTGTTTCAATCTTTTTCAAAGGCCACCAAGCCCATCCAACACCTTCAGATTCCATTATGGATATAAGTCCAGTATACCACGCATTGGAATTCTCACCCGTTTCACCAAACCAAATAGGAACATTATAGGCATCACGTAAGTCGAGACCGTACTGAATATCGGCGACACTGTTTACGGGAGACCAATACTTATGAGGAGAATAAGCCATATTGTTATCCCAAGGGGGGGTGAGCCCAGTAAAAGTGTTGGCGAACCAATTCCCCTCAATAAAAATAAGATGATTAGTATCTACACTGCGAATACTATCCGTAATATTTTCATAAAGCAACCTAAGCGGCCCACCGCCAGGAAGGTTCCAGTTGGGCTCATTAATTAAATCATATCCTGCAATGGTAGTATCGGTGGCAAAATGTTCGGCTATTTTTTTCCAGAGAGCTACTGTTTTTGTTTGATTAAAGGCGCTTTCCCACAATGAAGGTTTTGTGGGATCGTAATCACTAATTCCTGAATCATATCCTTGACCTCCTGGAGCAGCATGTAAATCAAGTATCACATATATTCCCGCCTCCTCGCTCCACTTAACGACCGAATCCAAAAGATTGAAACCCTGCGTTAACCAAGTGTTTTGACCAAATACTGGCTCATCTTGTATGGGTAACGTAAACAAGTTATAATGCATTGGAACCCTCACGGCATTAAATCCCCATGCCGCCAATGAATCAACATCAGACTTGCTGAAATGATTCTCTAGCCATGCAGCATAAAAGGCATCTGTTGCGGCAGGGCCAATTAAGTCTTGTATGGTATCGCGTATTTTGTGCTGTGGGCTTGCAAAAGAAGCGGTTTGTAACATATAGCCCTCTTGAACCATCCATCCGCCTACTCCCATGGCCCTTATTAATAGTGTATCGCCATTCCCTTTCACAATGGCTTTACCGTTGGTATGAACATACTGCGCTGAAAGCGACGCTATCCAACAGCTGAGTACCAAAACAGTTAATTTTCTCATGTTGTATGTATTGTTAATTCAAATTTATTTAATATAAGAGATATCAAAAAGTTCTAGAGCATTTTAAATAGTTCAGGTCTAACTATTTTTCTACACGCGTTATCAACGCAACTAGAAAATGAGAATTCGATAATTTATACTCAAAACTTACTTATAAATTTTGAATGAAATTATCTAAAGAACTTCCTTTATCAATTCTTAATTTTTTTTTCAATCTATATTTGGCTTTTTCAACCGCTGCTGGACTCACATTTAAAACATTGGCTACCTCTTTATTACTCATCTTTTGTCTTAAAAGATAGCTTAATCGTATTTCTCCCTTAGTTAGGTCAGGGTAAGACTTCTTCAGATTCGCGGAAAATTCTTCATGTAACTCTCTATAGTTTCGTTCAAAGTGATCCCAGTAATTTTCACTTTGTAATTCTCTATTTAATTCTCGGGTTAAACTTTTAAGGAATTGCAATACTTCTATCGCGAGTCCTTTCTTCTGGCTTTCCTTAATTAAGCGATTTTTGAATCCTTTTAAAAGCTCTAAACGGCTTGAAGTTTTTAAAAGCTGGAAGCTCAATTCCGCCTTTTGTTTTTCTGTCTTAACTTCTAGCTCAGCAGCTCGAGACTTAAGTAATTCCTTCTCCATTTCAACGAGTTGAAGTCTCGTTGACTGGAACTTCCTATCTTGATAAACATAAACGGATAATACTATTGCTAAGGTTAATATTATTAAGCACATAGCCTGAAACAACGATCTTTGCCAAAAGAAAGATTCAACCTTAAAAGGTATTGTTAGTGTGGTGTTTTTATTATTAGAGCCCGCTGCCTTAATTTCCAATGTATAGCTTCCATGATTCAATTCCGGTAAATCTATTGATCGCAAACTATACGCTATGTTTTTCCAAGACTCATCAAGCTGTTTGATTCGGTAAGATATATTTATCCCACTTCTGCGCTGGGTACTAACTAATTCAAAATTGAATCTTATTGATTTTACCCCAGGCTCAAAAATAACCCGGTTCATGTCTTTTGAATGATTAGTTATTACATTAAATGGAATTCTCAAATTATCTGAAAGCACAGATGTCATTATTAAATCTGGAACATCTGAAACAGTCATTTTCCGTACATTAAGTTCGGCAACGCCCTTTGTTCCGCCTACATATAGTCTATTGTTCATAGAAACTAAGGATTTTCTGTTTGGAGACCCTACTTGCAGTTGATTTAATTCTCTAAGAACTTCATATTTCCAATCACCCTTTTGATTTAAATACAATCTCAAAAGTCCAATTGAAGTTGTCGCAAAGAGTTCATTTTCTATAGAGGCTAAGGAATATGCATTCATGTACCCTTGATTGTCAATCACTGTATCAATCTCACCGTTTTTTAAAGCCAATATTCCAGACCCTTCAGTGGCGATAATTAAACTATTTTCATAATGATGTAAATCCAAAACTGAATTATCCAATGCATACCTAACTAACGTACCTCTTTGATCTAAAGAAAATAGGCCCTCAAACTCAGAACCTATCCAAAGTTTCTTACCGTCGAATTCTAAGTCCATAATATTCCTTCCAGCATCCCATGCATCTTTAAATGGCGAAAAGAATTGAGTCCCGTCCCAAAACTGCAATCCCGAAAGTGTACCTATCCATAAACTATCTCCCCAAGTCTTTTGCATGGACCAAATATTCGAATTAATAAGACCCAAAGGATTCTCAGAAGCGGACGAATAGGTTTTCTTAATCCTACCTCTTTTATCCAATACGTAAATACCTTCAGAAAGACTTCCTAGCCATATTTCGTCGCCATACATTGTAAGACTTGTAATCACCTTTGGATACCTAAAACCATTTAGCAGATACTCTTGCCATTGTCCTTGCAGCTGTTTAAAGTTCTTTAGCCCATCGCCGTCATAACCCACCCAAATACCATCTTCTGGAATGAGACTTATAGCACTTTGAACACTGGTATTGGCATAATTATCGTCCCTTGGCAATTGAACTATTAATTCTTCTGACTCTGGAATTATTGCAATTCCAGCATTAAAAGTGCCTAACCAAACCTCGTTATTCAAAGGGTAAATACCATAAAATTGATTTGAAGCTAACCCAGATTGTTTTTCATTTTTCGAATAATGACTCATTCCACTGTTAGAGAGCTTGTATAAGCCCTCACCATCTGTTGAAACCCATAAATCCTTACCTATAAACTTTACATCACGCGGCCAGAAACTTTCTAGTTTATCGTATTTAATGAATGACAACCTTGATGAGTCTAGAAGAAACAAGCCTTGGTCTTCAACCCCATATGCAACTTCATTATTAAGCACATCTACAGATTTCCTGTAAGAACCAACATCGGCATTGGCTGCCATCTCATGTACAGCCAAATCAGGTTCTGTAACATAAAGTAACGCACCACCGGTAGTTGCTAACCAAATTGTATCGCCCTGTTGGGCAAAATCAAAACAAAAAAAGAGCTCATTTGGAAATTTATCATCTTGAAGTCTCTGCCACTGGCTTGATGCCGGCAATAAATAATAAATCCCCGCACCAGCGGTACCCGCCCAAATCGTTCCTTTATTCGACTGAAACAAGGAAATAACAGATAAGTCATTTGGTAAATAAGGAATTTCATCATCGGGCTTAATACTCATCGTGGAAAGATCATAACCCATTAGTCCACCAAGTTGAAGACCTATGTAAAGAATGGAATCTTGCGATACTAAAAGGCTTTGAACGTTGTTTGACCTTCTGAAATCAGTAGAATCAAGAAAAGAAACTTGATTTGCTCTACCTTCGTTAAACTTATAAAGGCCGTCTCGCGTACCTATCCATACGAAGCCCCAAGGATCCTGTTCAATATCATAGACGGTTGGATGATTGAGACCCAAGCTTCCATCAATAGAAGAAAATGTTTGTCCAGATAAACCGGACACCACCAAGACAAAAACTATTGACCATATCACTCTGTGCATTTTCGCAAGTTACAAAACGAAAAAGGGACCCATGAAGGGTCCCCTTGAATACTTTCAAGTATGTTTGGTTAAATTTATTTCAAAGCAATGCGAACCACCTTTTCTTCCATACCATTCTCCATACGAACAATATACATTCCTCGAGGTAGTGAAGCAACATCTAACCTTATCTCATTTTCAAATCTCTCTGACATTACAAGTGTACCTGTTATACTATATACAAATACATTAGATGATGTCCCGTTTGTGTTTTCTACAAACAATACGTCAGAGGCAGGATTTGGCTTTAGCGTAAAAGCAGTTAATTCTTCTGAGATACCGACGTTTGCACAAGGAACACACTCGTTCCAACCAAATACAGGAAGAGTTGTATCCCCGGTCATTTCAAGGAAACGATTGGTAAATGCTCCAGATGTTTTAGTACAAGCGTAAGTTGTGTCAAAGAATTCTTGATCCGTCCAACCATCAACTGTGAATTTGTACTCAAAAGAAGGCAGCGTAAGAGTAAGTGTAACAGAATAAACACCATCACCATCTGAGTCGTCCATTGGATTGCTTGTACCGTTCCATCCATTAAAAGTACCATTCACATATACACCATTGGCCACTGAAGCGGTACCCGTGTAACAATTCATGTCCACCGAAAGGGTAATATCCTTTGGTGCAGGGGGCGTTGGACAGGTCCCGTCAGTAGTACAAGCACCAAAACAAAACAATAAAGTTGTATCCGCCGAAATATTAGGCATTGTTCTATCATCATAATTATTTGGATCGCTACATGGCTGGCCAGCAAGAACTTCCTTAGTAGACCAATCTGAGGCACCTGTGGGGCTGTTTAGAAAAATGAAGTTTCCTCCATTCGCAGTTAATGGGTCTAAAGCTAGGGTAACTACCCAAACTCCATCGCTATCCGAATCATCCATTGCGTGCGCATTAGAACCCCCGAGGAAGCCTCCACCTGCATACAAACCGTTCGGTCCTACGGTAATATTTTCGGTATTAACCGATAATGTAACATTGTAGGTTTGAGTAAAACCAATCAATGGTAACATCATTAAAAAAGTAAAGTAAATTTTCTTCATGATTAAATATTGTTTGTTAATTATTGAAAAACTCTTATGTAGTCAACAAGCATGTATTGTGGGAATTGCGTTGATGGCCCAACAGGACCAGGCCAATTCCCCTCCACTGCTATGTTCAAAATAAAAAAGAATTTGTTTTGAAAAGCTGTCATTGAAGCCGTATTCATAGAATGATATAAAGAGTTGTCAACATACCACCTAATTGAACTGCTATTCCACACTATAGAAAAAACATGAAATTCATCATTGTATTTTTCTCCCGAAGGCAAACTCTTATTTCCACTGTATTCCGCGTGACTTCCATTATTTGACCAGTGCGCTGTGCCATATACCGTACGGTCATTATACCCATCACCACCGATGAGTTCCATAATGTCTATCTCTCCGCAGGTAGGCCATCCAGAAGAGCTAAAATTATCTCCAAGCATCCAAAGTGCTGGCCAAATACCTTGACCGTAAGGCACCTTTGCCCGAATATCTATTCGGCCATATTGAAAGCTCTCTTTACCTTGCGTTGTTAATCTTGCAGAAGTATATGGAGCACCCAGGTGGGTTTCTTCTTTCGCAGTTATACGCAAATAGCCTTGATCGAGCTCCGCATTTTTATTTCCGGAGCGATAATATTGGCTCTCATTATTTCCCCATCCCCAAGCACCGGTTTCGTAATTCCAATCACTAAGGTCTAGGCTTGTTCCATCAAATTCTTCTTCCCAAACCAGATTGTAACCGGAATAGGTCCTTGGAGAAGTGTACCCTGCGTTATCTATAGGGGGAGAACCATCATCATTTAGCAAGGTAATCTGAGCATAGGGCTCAGGAATTGTTACATTTTGAGGGTTGCTGAAAGAAATCCAAAAAGACTCCGTGCCCTCAGGGTCAATATCCCCTAGAATAGTCAATGATATCCGTCCTGAAGTCTCTCCTTGTTCTATTTCAAGGACACCTTGTGCTAATTGAAAATCCTCACCAGCTATAGCGCTAACTCCACTTGTGGTATAATCAACAATTACCTTTTTGCTGGCTGGTTCGGTCAAGTAAACGTAAAAATCAAATACAAAGGTGGAATTCCCTTCATCAATCTCAATATCATCTGCACTCAGACGAGGTATAGTAGGTTCTTCGCAACCAGCGGTCGCGAAGAACACTAAAGAGATATAGACTACATGGAATAACGTTTTCATTTAATTATGATTCCGAAACAAAGGTAAACCGCCAGATTCCATCACCACTGCTTTGGAAAACAATTTCAAGTTCCATGTAGCGCTTACCATTAACCTCTGTCATAGATAAAATATCATAAATGATTTGTGATTGCGGTCCACCTACTTCTTGACCATTTGCTACCTTATGTAAACCTAGAAATGCGCCAAGGCCTGAAACTTTGATCTGATCTGGGTGATCACTATTTGCAGGAATTATTTCAAAAGAGTGAGTACCACTTTTCCAATATACCAAAGGCCCAACTAAATCAGACTCTGGAAAGCAACCTTCCGGTGAAAATCCAAAGAATGACTCACCCCAAAAGTCTCCATTTGAGTTATAAACCATATCTCCATCGGCCTTAAAAGTCCATTCATCGTTATAGATACATGGTCGATCTGCAGTAACATTCCCAGAAATCGCCCACCATTGCTGCCCTGAAAAACTACTTCCAACCCATAAAGAGCCTCCTTGAGGTGCAATTTTCCAAGTTCGTTCGTTACACTCAGTCAGCCACTCTATAGCACCTACACAAGGTTGAGGACCGTCTTTTAATATTTCAATTTGACCTGTTGCGCTATCCGAACCACCCTGATTAAAGACGGTATGGGTAAATTCGTAAACACCAATATTCCCAATAAAAAGATCTACGGTATCTCCAGTATATGTACCTACTCCTTCTATTTCCCAAGAGAAAATAAATGGGTCTCCTGAAGAATTCGAGATAAGTTGAACGTTATTACTATCAATATAGGTTATTTCATAGCCGGCCACTGGCAGAGCCCCGAGCTCTGTATGGCTTTTCTCACTAGGTTCACATGAAGCGAAACCAGCTGCTAGAATTGCTAAAAATGCTATTTTCTTAAACATAATTCTAAATTTTAATATCCAGGATTCTGGGTTAATACTCCTTGACTTGCATCAATTTCTTGTTGCGGAATCGGTAAGTACTGGTGCGTCGATAGCACAAAGCCCTGGTCGCCTAAAACTTCCTCTGCCTTACCAGTACGCAATAGGTCAAAAAATCTATGACCTTCTGTTGCCAATTCAAATCTTCTCTCGGTATAAATATCCTCTAGCAAATCGTTAC
>CACMMX010000023.1 GCA_902614915.1 uncultured Cryomorphaceae bacterium | reverse complement strand
GCTTTTTACTCGGTAAAATCACAAAACTCCATGGATACAAAGGGTCAATGGTCTTGTTCATAGACTCATCTACACCTCAGTACTTCAAACATTTGGAATCAGTTTTCTTGGAAATTAATCAAGAGCTGATTCCTTTTTTTTTAAGTGAACGCGGCAAACTTAACGGTAAAAAATTCATTATCAAACTTGAGGACATCAACCCCATACAAGCATCAAGTTTAGTTGGTTGTAAAGCTTATTTACCAAAAGAAATTCTCCCTTCAGTAACCGAGGGATTTTATGATAGAGCAATCGTAGACTTTGATGCAATTTCAAAAGGAAATAGTATCGGGAGGATAAAAAGTGTTATTGAAAATAAGGCTCAAAATCTATTCTTGATTGAGGGTAAAAAAGAATTTCTTGTCCCTGCCGTAGAGGCTTTTATCAAAGAAATTGACCATCAAAATAAAATAGTTTATCTTGAATTGCCTGAAGGTCTTCTAGATCTTTAATCATAGATGAAAGAACAGAAACCATACGATCCAAGATACCTACATTTGATATTTAGCGCACTATTGATGATTCAGCTTGTGCTGACTTCTGTTGTTTTATATGTTGGTAGCGAATCTGCTAAAATTATACTACTGCCCTTTAATGGCAACACCTATGCTATTCCTGGAATAGCATATCTACTCGTGCTACTAGGCAGGTACATCTGGAACAATGGAATGAAAGAAATTAATGGTTCTGACAACCTCTTAGAGAAACTTGAAGTACTCACTAAAATCCACATTTGGAGATGGATATTGGTTCAATTAGGAACTTTGATACTATTAACCTACACTGTCGTTGAATCAAACTTTTATTATTTCATTTTTGCCTTGGTTAATATTGTGTATTTCTTCACCTTACGACCCAAGATTTTTGGACTGATTGGTGAAACATGAAATACGTAGGACCCTTTCAAATGAAGCAATTTACTGTGGCACACGACCAATGTGCAATGCGTGTGAATACTGATGGATGTCTTTTAGGAGCCTTAGCTGGAGAGGATGAAGAGTCAAGTAGAATTCAGCATATTCTTGACATTGGAACAGGCAGTGGTGTAATTGCTCTTCAAATGGCACAGCGGTTTGAAAATGCCTTTATTGATGCCGTAGAAATACATGGTCCTAGTGCTAAACAAGCTTCTAAAAACTTTATTGTAAGTCCATGGTCGAATAGAATGTTATGTTATCATGAACCCATACAAGAATTTGAATCTGGTAGAGGATATGACCTAATCATTTCTAATCCACCTTATTTCGAAAACGGTCCAACAAAATCCGACAATGGAGTTGCAAATGCAAGGCATGCTCTTACCCTAGACTTTAACTCACTCATAGAACACACCTCAAGATTACTTAAAGATTCCGGGGGGTTTTGGTGTGTTCTTCCCATTGAACGGGTAGACAATATGATTGATGTTGCTCTTGAGGAAAGTATGTATCCTTCGAGTCTTTATTATATTAAACCTGAAAAAAATCGTAACGCCAATCGGTTAATCCTGAAATTCACAAAAGAGAAAAAAGAAACAGATAGAAAAGAATTGATACTTTACGATTCCCCTAATCAATATTCTGAAGCAGCAAATGAATTACTCGCTCCATTTTACAGAGGTCTTTAGTAACCTTTATATTGTACGTTTTTTTCAAAAAACTTTACATGAAATTTTTCTGCTAGCTCTGCTAAGATTGGACCGTACCAATTCTTAGTCAGAGGACGTAGTACGCCTTTCGGCATTCCACCCTCAAGAACTAATTTCGCTGCAATACCTAAAGGAAGACCAACCGTACCAGCCATTGCCGTATTACTAGCATTGGTTCCCTCTACTCCCATGGAACTTTCTATCATCATCATCTGACCATCTTGTTGCCAACCTATTTTGTGAAACATAACAATCAAATCCTTGTCATCAGGCTGCATCGTCCATACTTGACGCAATATATATTCCAAGCATTGAGCCGGTGTAGCCTCATCAAACTCAAAGGTTTCATTGGAGAACAACCCAACCCATTGGAGCTTATTAAATATGTCCGAATCTTGAGGGATATTGAGATAATGTTTAATTTTTAATTCAACGCTATCGTGAGGATTATAGGCCAAAAATAGATTGGTGTAGTCTCTAAATGACATTTTGCTTAGACCAGAAATAAGATAAGAATCGTCTGTCATACCCAGTTTCACAAAACTATCCCAAGCTCTTGCATACCCTGGTCTCCTCAAAGTTCCACGATACAATGTATCTGCATCATTTAATCCATAGGCCTCTCTATACCTCAAAGAATCTCTATTTGCTAAGCCTTCAAAGGAGCCATAGCCTTCCACGTTAATTAATTCCGTTCTTCGAAAAACCATATGTGGGGGAATATATTTGTATTTACCTTCTTGTATGAATTTAACCGCCCCCCCCCTGACCGGCAAGAACAACATTTCTTGGATTCCATGTAAATTTATATCGCCACGGGTTAGAACCTTCAGATGATGGACTTAATAATCCACCAGTAAAACTTTCAAAAAGTTTTATTTCACCTCCTTTTTCTCTAATTCTGTTTAAGAGCTGCATAGCACTCATATGGTCTATACCAGGATCTAAACCGCACTCACTTAAAAATATCAATCCCTTCTTTTTCGCCTCGTCGTGAAGACATTCCATCTCAGGGGTCAAATAAGATGCTGTGAGCAAATGACTTCTGTATTTTAAACAGGTATTTGCTATAGATAAATGCATATGTGCTGGAACCATACTAATAGTAATATCTGCTGCACTCACTTCACGTTCTAAAGCATCAGTTTGTCTTATATCTAAAGCATCGAAAGAACAATTTAATAAAGAGTCACCCACTCTAGCGGCCGCCAAACCAATATCTTGGTCTAAAACTCGTAGTGAGATATCATGTGTATAAATCAGATTCTTTAAATAAGGTATTAAGCTTTGAGTACTAAGCCCTGCTCCTATGAGTAATACTGAAGTCATAATGAATTGATTTAGCCCTAAATTACCATAGGAGAGCTGTGTTTCAAATAAAACAAGTAACTAACTTTATGTTAATTATAAAACATCTATTAACATGATGTCTCACTCATTTTGCTTGTATGAATAAACTTATCGCATTTCTGGGTGCTTCAGCAGTAGGATTAGGTGCATTAGGGGCCCATACCCTAGCACGTTTCTTGGATGAGAGCAGCCTAGATTCTTTTAAAACCGCAGTTTTTTATCACATTGTACATACAATTGCCTTACTGGCCCTAAAGAATCATCCGCATCGAACACTAACGGTTTGGTTATGGTCTTTAGGTATCCTCCTTTTTTCTGGAAGCATTTATTTACTTGTTACCGATATACTTATAAATGTAGACTTGAATTTTTTGGGACCTATTACTCCAATAGGGGGAATATTATTTATAGCAGGTTGGTTGAGTTTGATAGCTCCTTCAATGAATAAATGAATTTTAATTAAATGACAAATTATCATACGGAAGTGTATTTATATGGTTTAGTATGTAAATTTGTAAAACCTACACAACTAAGAACCACTAATTCATGACTTCTAAGAACCACCTAGAGTCCTTAAGCTCACTGAGTATTAAGGCTAGAGAAGTATTTAGTAATCTTCACCCGGCCCTCCTCGAGAAACACAGCCTAGAAAAGAATATGGCTGTACGCACCTCGCTCGGGGCTATTGCCATTAATACAGGTAAATTCACCGGACGAAGCCCAGAGGACAGATACATTGTTAAAGATCATCTCACCGAAAATGCTATTTGGTGGGGTTCAATAAACAAGCCCTTCTCTTCTGAAAAATTTCAGTCGCTTAAATCTAAGGTTTGTGGATATTTAAATGATAAAGAATTGTATGTTAGGGATGCTTTTGCTGGCTCTCACCCTTCTTATAAATTATCTATCCGAGTAATTAATGAGTTTCCTTGGTCAGATCAGTTTGCCGGGAACATGTTTATACAACCTACAGACAAAGAATTAGCAGAGTTTCAGGTTGAATGGACTGTCATTAATGCCCCAGGCTTTGAGGCTGATCCAAAAAAAGACAGTACGAGACAAGGAAACTTTACCATCTTAGATTTTTCTGATAAGTGCATCATCATTGGTGGTACGGGTTATACAGGGGAAATAAAGAAAGGGGTTTTTTCCGCACTGAATTTTATTCTACCATATCAAAAGAATGTTTTAAGCATGCATTGTTCAGCTAATGTTGGAGATCTCGGGGATACCTCAATATTTTTTGGCTTATCTGGTACCGGAAAAACAACGTTAAGTGCTGATTCAAAACGTAAGCTCATTGGTGACGATGAACATGGATGGTGTTCAGATAATACTATATTTAATTTTGAGGGTGGGTGTTATGCTAAAGTGATTGATATAAGCAGCGAAAAGGAACCTGACATCTTTAATGCCATCAAACCGCGCGCCATACTTGAGAATGTAATTCTAAATAGTGACGGCAGTGTAAAGTTTGAAGATGCTACTATCACTCAGAATACGCGTGTGAGCTATCCAATTGAACATATTGCGAATATTCAGCCCGGTTCTTTGGCTAAGAATCCAAAAAATATTTTCTTCCTAACCGCGGATGCATATGGTATCTTACCTCCCATCTCAAAATTAACTCCAAGTCAAGCAGCTTATTACTTTATAAGTGGGTACACCGCAAAAGTAGCAGGTACAGAAGAGGGAGTAACCGAGCCAAAAGCAGTTTTTTCTGCTTGTTTCGGAGCACCTTTTATGCCCTTACACCCTACTTTCTATGCGAATATGCTCACAGCAAAAATGAATACCGCGAACGTAAATGTATGGTTGGTCAATACAGGATGGACTGGAGGTCCTTATGGAGTTGGAAGCCGAATGATATTAAAATATACTAGAGAGATGATAAAGGCCGCAATGAATGGTAAACTTGATAAAGCCTCTTTTAAAGAACATGAAGTATTTGGATTACAAATGCCTACTTCATGTCCTGGAGTTCCTGACTGTTTATTAGACCCTAAGTCCACTTGGGCCGAGGCGAAATTATATGACGCAACGGCGAATGATTTGGCAATTAAATTCACTAATAACTTCAAACAATTCGAAAATCAAGCAACAAAAGAAATCCTAGAGGCTGCGCCTCGAACATTTATTGACGCCTGAGAATTACTTGAATTATTAGACTTATTTTTAATGGTGGCTTTTGAGGCGCGTTCATACTTGTTATTAATGGTTGATAACTCTTGCGTGTAAATCATGTTAATCAATAGAGTGATGTGGTTTTATTCAATAATTTAAAACTATACTAAAGCATCACGATGTCCAAAAAATCAAAAAAAACGAACACCAAAATTTTCGTTTTGGATACCTCTGTAATTCTCTACGACCATAATTCAATTTTTTGTTTTGAAGAACATGATGTGGTTTTACCTATTTCAGTTTTAGAAGAGCTAGACGAGTTCAAAAAAGGACACGATTCTAAAAATTATGAAGCACGGGAATTCATTCGAACTTTGGATCGGATTACGAGCAACAAAGATTTCACTAATTGGATTCCATTGAATGGGTCTACTCACGGCAACCTACGTGTGATAATGGATACTAGCCATAAAGGAATAGATGCAGAAAAAGTTTTGGGTCGTAAAATGGATCACCGCATCATAAATGCTGCTTTAAACATGCAAGATTTAGAGCCAGAAAGAAGCACGACTTTAGTTACAAAAGATATTAATTTAAGGCTAAAAGCCAAGGCGTTACATTTAAACAGTGAGGACTATTTAACAGGAAAGATAAAAGATATGGATGCCCTTTTTAAAGGGAAATCCATAATAGAAAATTTCAATGCAAAAACACTTAGCAAATTATATACGCAAAAATCCTTGGATATTGATCAGGTAGTTGCAGAGAACCCTTCATTTGAACCCTTCCCCAACAGCTATTATGTTTTGAAGTCTGATAATTCTAGTGGGCTGGCATATTTCAACGTAATGGATAAATCTCTTGATCATATTGAAAAGCGTTCGGTTTATGGAATCAAGCCAAAAAATGCAGAGCAAGCTTTTGCTATTCATGCTATCCTCAACCCTAGTGTTAAACTTGTATCACTCACAGGTGCCGCTGGAACAGGAAAAACTCTTATCGCGCTTGCCGCTTCATTGGAACAACGCAGGGATTTTAAACAAGTCTATCTCGCAAGGCCCATTGTTCCTCTCTCCAATAAAGACTTAGGATACCTACCCGGAGATGCCAAAGAGAAAATCAACCCTTACATGCAGCCTTTATGGGATAATTTGAAATTGATAAAGAATACCTTTAGCGACCGTGATAAAGAGTATAAACAACTTGAAGAGATGGTTGAAAAGGAAAAAATCATAATCACACCACTGGCCTATATCCGGGGACGATCTCTTGCCAATATCATATTCATTGTTGACGAGAGCCAAAATTTAACACCACATGAAGTTAAAACAATAATTACTCGCGCGGGCGACGGCGCTAAGTTCATTTTTACTGGCGATGTTGGGCAAATAGACACCCCTTACTTAGATGAACAATCGAATGGGTTAAGCTATTTAGTGGACAAAGCAAAAGGGCAAGAAATCTACGCGCATATCACACTTGAAAAAGGAGAACGTAGTGAATTAGCTAATCTTGCAAATGAATTGCTTTAATTTAAATTATTGATATGATCACGCTATATACAGCAGTAACACTAGACGGATACATTGCCACGAAGGAAGGCAGTGTAAGTTTTTTAGAAAATCCTAGATACCAGCTTCCCGATGAGGATTATGGATATAATGGATTTTTTGAGGGCATTGACGTAGTGGTTATGGGTTATAATACCTACAGACAAATCATCAATTTTGAAGGTGAATATCCCTACGGTTCCAAAGACTCTATTGTACTGAGTAAAGAGCAAGAAATAGATCAAAGCAATAATGCTATTGAAATCACAACGGAACCTGACGAAAATGTGGTTCAACGCCTTAAAAAAGAAAACAAAAATGTATGGATTATTGGGGGCGGTGCTACTAATGCTCGAATCCACGAATCTAAACTTATTGACCGTATGATTTTAACCTATTTACCCATCACACTCGGTGCAGGCGTGCCTTTATTTAGAGAAAACAAGTCTAGTATAGAATGGAAAAATATTGGAACTCAAACTTTTTCTAACGGACTGATTCAGATAACCTTAGACAGAAGGTAATCAACCTTAGCCTCAAGACCTTGAATAGTACCATTATTCTCTATTAAACAATGAGAATATTTTTCCCGAAGATGGTCAGGATACTGCGTTGAAATAATTGCTTCTATTCTTGATTCGCTTAAGCCTGGACTTCTTTTTCGCACCCTCTCGATTCGAATATTTTTTTCGGCAATGACGCTAACGATGTACTGACAATACTTGTCACTTGTTTCCAGCGATAGAGCACTCTCCTTAAAGACAATCCGTTCACCTTTTTCTGCACACCAATGCAGGAAATCATCTTTTACTAAAGGGTGTACCATAGATTCCAACTTAACCTTTAAATCCTTTTTTTTGTATATACAATCGGCAATATACGTGCTATTTAAAGTGCCGCTTTCAAAGGCAGATTCACCAAATAAATCAGTAACTGACTGAACTAAATTGGGCTGTGAGTTCATCAAGAACTTTGCGCGTTCATCACTGTAATAAACTGAATACCCCTTTGACTCTATCATTCTGCAAAGCGTACTTTTTCCTGATCCTATACCGCCAGTAATACAAATAACCTTTGCTGCTTTCATTCGAATCGTTCTATAGAATTTGGCTGAACAGAAAGTAATGAAATTTTATCTTTTAGGATTTCAGTTTCTATTTTTATTGATGTGGGGCTTTCCATTGTAGAAAAGAAAACCAATTCTTCCAGGGTGACATTGTTAAGGTATTGGCTTGGCCCAGCAATCCAAATCTCTATATCGTGCATTTTCTGATCTATAACAATTGATTTGGTAAATCGTTTCTCTGTCCAAAGTGCTGTAGCCCCAATCACTTCAATTTTAGTGAAATCCATCGAACTGATCTTATTATTAATTCCTTGGAGTGGCAGAATAAGCGAATGTCCTCCTTTCCACGTAAACTCAGGAAGCTCAACCCATAATTCTACCCCAGCTAAGTGTTCTGCAGCACCTAGCATCTCTATGCTGTCGGGCTTACATCTTAGATTCTCCATCCATTTATAGCCTTTAGGTAGTTTAATATTCGTTCTTGAATGAATGGCTATTGCAACCTTTTTACGTTCCAAATGCTCACAGGGGAATACAATTTTAGGATATTTCATAGTGAACCTAAAAGTGCCTCGGAAAGCCGTATTTAATTTGGTTAATACGTTCGAAGATTGTACTTCCAAAAGACCTTGTTCTTTCAGAGAAAAATCAATTTCCCGTAAATTCAAATGATACGACTTCAATTGATTAAATCGAAGTGAATTAATACCAGAAGCGCTTACTTCAATGTTAAAGTGGACGATACTGTCTTTTAGATAATACTCATTTACACGTGAAGAAGGGGCAACCGCATACATGGTCAATGACTCTGTACGCTCCGTCTTGCCAATAGTCAATAGCAACCAGATAATGCTGGTAAGCAAAATGAATAAAAGAAATTCTTTATGTATCAATCTGCTTGTCATGGGCAAAAAAAACCGGCTTAAGCCGGTTTTGATTATTTCTATTTGGTTGTGTATTGTGCACTAAGCTCTTTGCTCACGGCGCTCTTCTCAACTTTCAATCTTGAGTTTTCAGCCTCAATAATTAAGTGAGTATTTCCTACTTCAAGAACCTTTCCATGTATTCCAGAGGTAAGGACAACTCTGTTGCCTTTTTTAACTTCTTCCCGAAATTTCCCTTCCTCTTTTTGCTTTTTCATCTGAGGACGAAAAAAGAAAAGATACATGACCAGTATGATCAAGATAAGCGGTAAAAATGAGGCTAAACCTCCACCTGATGAATCTGCTTGTAAAAATTGATAGAACATTATTTTTCTGCAATTACCGTTGATGTAATATTAAGGACTTTGGTTTGAGGTACCGCATTTGTGGTAAGCGTGACACGCTTATCTTGTTTTCCTGCACGACCTTTTGAGTTGAAGCTCACTTTTATCTCTCCAGTTTCGCCGGGCGCAATTGGATTGCGTGGCCAAATTGGAACGGTACACCCACATGAACCTTGGGCATTGGAAATGATTAGCGGTCCTTCGCCTTCATTTGTGAAAGTAAATACGTGTTCGGCGACTGTACCCTCTGAAATTTCACCAAAATTGTGGAAATCAGCCTCAAAAACAATAGACGGCAATGCTTCCATCATTTTTTCGGACGCTTCATTCGTACTGTTTTCTGGTTTAGATTCAATTCTATCTGCAGCATTATTGCATGCTGTGAGCGCCCAAATGACGGCAGCAAGTAAAATTACTTTTTTCATTGTATTTATTTTATTCGATTATTCCGCGGCCTACTTTATTAAGTAAACCTTCGTTTCGCAAATTAGTAACGATTTTGTCAAGAATCCCATTGATGAAGGAAGAACTTTTAGGTGTGCTGTATTCTTTAGCCAAATCTAGGTATTCATTCATGCTTACTTTCACTGGTATTTCTTCAATTCCTCGCCATTCTGCAATGCACAATTTCATCAGGACTACATCTAATTTTGCTATGCGATCACTCTCCCAATTCTTGCTTTTCGCTTCAATTCTTGTTTGACTATCCTGCGCGAATTCAAAATACTTTCGCATTAAAAATGTACCAAATGCTGCATCACTGTCATCCTTATACAGATTAGGAATGACCACATCCCCTTGGTTATTCCAACTAGAGATAACCTTACCGCTCATCATTTGCGCTGCATCCAAATCATCTGCCCAACCCACATACATGTCTTCATAGATATCATGCAAAAATTCATTTTCAGCAATATGATGCTGGTAAATGAACTTGACCAGTCGCTTTTGAAACGTAAAGTCACCTTTTGTTTCTAGAAACCTATCAAACTCTTCGGATTTAAATATTTCGTCACAAATAGTAATAAAATGTGAGTTATACTGGCTCCAATCTGGATGAACCTCCTTTTTAAAAGTAATAAGCCGATGGTCCAGTTGAACTAATTTGAAAAATGGTATAGTCACAAATGCTCCTATCCGAGATTCCAATTCGGTATCATTGACATTTCTCAACTTCACTTTTTCCAATCGATGAAGCGCCACAGAATATATTCTTAATAAGGCAGAAATATCCCAGACAAACAGATGGTGCACCTCTTCAAGACTATTATTCAAGTTTTTTAATAACACAGCCGCACTTGATTCAGCATCAATGGCATGGGCATACAGATGATGCAACACTTTTATTCGGATATGTCTTCGGGTTATCATAAAATAAATTGGGTATTTAACTTGCGAAAGCAAATCAACTGAATCAATTTCAGTAAAGAGATGTTATTTTTGTCTAACCGCATGCAAAAAACTCTTCAATAATCAAATATACAGTGGATACTACCTACAATAATCTATGCGGGCGTTAAAATATCTTAACAAATACCTCATCAAATACAATTGGCTCTTAGGCGTGGGTGCTGTGTTTGTAGTCATCTCAGTGATATTCAAGCTCTTTCCAGCCTTACTTATTAGAAATTCATTCGACACAATTGCAGAAGTTATTGAGAACTATAAAACCGGTCAAGTCCAAAATGAACTGTTACGATGGGAACTTATTAAATACGGATTATACATTATTGCATCCGCCATTTTACAGGGCATATTTATGTATTTCATGCGACAAACTATAGTGGTGATGTCTCGTCACATAGAGTATGACTTAAAGAATATTGTTTTTGAGCAGTACCAACGCCTAACTCAACGGTTTTTTAAACAAAATAATACAGGCGATCTGATGAACAGAATTTCAGAAGACGTTGGAAAAGTAAGAATGTACGTTGGACCAGCAATTATGTATGCATTAAATACAGGATTTACCATTATCTTGGTTATTTCCATCATGCTTAGCGTGAGTCCTAAATTGACTCTTTTGACGCTTGCTCCGCTCCCATTGCTTGCTTTTTTAATTTATAAAGTCGCCAATTTAATCAATATTAGATCTCTTGCGGTTCAGGAACAGTTAAGCACCTTAAGCACCTTTTCTCAAGAAAGTTTTTCTGGAATGCGTGTGATTAAATCCTATCATAAACTCAACTGGTTTAGCAACAAGTTCAGAGAGGAAGCATTAAAATATAGGGCCGTAAATGAAGAGCTCTTTCGCGTGAATGCAACCTTTCAGCCAATCATGATTCTTATGGTAGGCATTAGCACCCTACTCACCATCTTTGTTGGCGGAAAATTATACTTCGCAGGAGAAATCACGGCAGGAAATATAACTGAATTCATATACTATGTCAACTTGCTCACTTGGCCAATCGCATCCATTGGGTGGGTAACCAGCTTGGTACAAAGCGCTGCCGCATCTATGGAGCGGCTGAATGAATTCCTTGGCGAAGAACCCGATTTTAAATCTGGCGAACATAGGCCAATCTCATTTCATGGAAACATTGAATTTAGAAATGTAAGCTTTACCTATCCGAACAGCGGTATTACGGCACTGCAAAATGTAAGTTTTAAACTAGCATCGGGTGAAAGTTTAGGCATTTTAGGAAAGACAGGCGCCGGAAAAAGTACCATCGCTTCATTAATTGTTAGACAGTACGATCCAAATAGTGGACAAATTTTAGTTGATGGTATCGATCTTACCAAATGGCACCTACCTACTTTAAAATCATTTGTGGGTTGGGTGCCGCAAGAAGCATTCCTGTTCAGCGATACTATATCTAGAAACATCTCCTTTGGATTAGATCAATTGGAAGAAAAGAATATTCACAATGCTGCTATTACAGCGGGAGTTCATGAGAATATTATTAAATTTCCAAAGGCTTACGAAACAAAAGTTGGTGAGCGAGGAGTTACCCTTAGTGGTGGACAAAAACAACGCATTGGTATTGCTCGTGCTTTGGCTAAGAATCCTAAACTCATGATTTTTGACGATTGCCTGAGCGCAGTGGACACAGAAACTGAAGAATTGATTTTAAGTAATATCAAGCAGGCTACCTCCTCAATATCCTCTCTAATCATTGCGCATAGGATTAGTAGCGTAAAACATTGCGATAAAATCATATGTCTTGAAAATGGAGTCGTGATTGAGCAAGGAAATCATGCAGAGTTAGAACAAGCTGGCGGACATTATTCTGAACTAATCGCCTTACAATTGGATGCATCTTAATAGGAATACAACCTATGAGTCTTTGTTAATTTCTTTTTTAGTTTTTGCCCTCTCGTTCTATTACATTTGAAAATTGCATAAAAGAACAAATCCATGGGTAAAATAATTGCAGTTGCTAATCAAAAAGGTGGTGTAGGTAAAACTACTACAGCAGTGAACTTAAGTGCTGCTTTAGGGGCGCTAGAAAAGAAAGTATTAATTATTGATGCAGATCCTCAAGCCAATGCTACTAGTGGATTTGGATTGAGTCATGACAGAGCTTCTTGCGGTACTTATGAATTAATTGAGGGTGCCAAATCTGCTAATAATTTGATAGTTGCAACCAAAACACCACATGTTGACATCGTTCCCGCGCAACTTGACCTGGTTGCGGTAGAGCTTGAAATTATTGACCAGCCAAAGCGTGAATTCTTTTTAACCAATGCATTAGCCTCAATTAAAGACAAATACGACTACATAATTATTGACTGTGCGCCTTCATTGGGTCTTATAACGCTCAACGCTCTTACAGCATCTGATGGCGTTTTAGTACCAATTCAATGCGAATATTATGCAATAGAAGGGTTAGGCAAGTTATTGAATACCATTAAGAAAGTTCAAGAGTTACACAACGAGTCCTTAAACATAGAAGGGCTACTGCTTACTATGTTTGATTCACGTTTGCGTTTATCTAATCAGGTTGCAGAAGAAGTGCGCCAACATTTTGAAGGACTGGTATTTGAAACCATTATCCACAGGAATGTGAAACTTAGTGAAGCACCCTCACACGGTGAAAATATAATTGCTTATGATGCAGGCAGTAAGGGCGCAGAGAATTACCTAACTTTAGCAAAAGAATTAATCGCAAAAGGAGGTTAACACATGGCGAAGCGTGCAATGGGAAAAGGTCTTGACGCTATACTCGGAGATGAGTTAGAAAAAGTTAATAATGTCAGAGATAAAGGAGCTCATAAGCTCGTTGGAACTGTAGCAAATATTTCATTGGATAGAATTACCACTAACCCCTTCCAACCTAGAAGGAATTTTAATGATGATGCACTTGTTGAATTAATTCAAAGTATTTCTGAAGTCGGAATAATTCAACCCATTACAGTGCGAAAAAATGGCATGAACTATGAAATCATTAGTGGAGAACGAAGATTCAGGGCGTCCAAAAAAGCAGGACTCAAAGAAATACCAGCCTACATTCGTCTCGCTGATGATAGACAATTGCTAGAACTAGCAATTGTAGAAAATCTGCAACGTGAAGATTTAGATCCTATAGAGATTGCGTTTTCATGTAAAAGAATGATGGATGAATTGGGTCTCACTCAGGAACAAGTATCAAAGCGGCTTGGCAAAAGCCGTTCAACCATAACAAATTTTCTACGACTCCTAAAACTCCCAGCACTTATCCAAGCGGAATTAAGAGAACTTCATAAAAATGAAAATTTAGACGAAAGCAGCCAAGGAAGTTCAAGTGTTGTTTTCACCATGGGTCACGCTCGTGCCCTATTAAACCTGCCTTCAGAAGAAGATCAGATTAAAGTATACTACAAAACCTTAAAGTATGGATTGAGTGTGCGCAAAGTAGAAGAATTGGCAAGAGAACTCAAGTCAAAAGAGAGAAAAAAAGAGCGGAATCAAAAGCCACAGGAATTAAAGCATTTGGAGCAACAATTGAAGGATTTCTTTCATTCAAAAGTTTCGATTTCAATGGGTGAATCAGGAAAAGGAAAGATTCAAATCGATTTTACAAGTGAAAGTGAATTACAAAAGATAATTATGAAGCTTAATGACTAAAAGGCTCTTTATTCTTCTATTCCTCGCAGCGTATCAAATGATAAGTGCTCAAGAAATCACACGTAACCATTCACATAGTGAAGTTGCTAAGCACAATATTAAAACCGCTACGACCTTAGCGCTAATACCTGGAGCAGGTCAAGCCTACAATAAAAAATACTGGAAGATTCCCATTGTTTGGGGTGTCATTGGAGGGGCTGGTTATTATTATCTCGACTTAAACAACGATTTTAATACTTACAAAAACATCCTTGAGCTAATTATAGACCAACCAGGTTTAACCACACGATCAGAATTAGAAAATTATGCACCCAATTTATTTAATGCTATTCCATCTCCTTTCTATCAATCCTCTGCCATAAGTGTTGCAAATGAAAGCATTGGTTATATGGAGGCGCTACGTACCCAAAGAGAATATGCTTTCTTTGGTATTATTGGAGTTTACATCCTTAGCATTTTGGATGCCAATATTGATGCACATCTTTACGATTTTGATGTAAATGATGATTTAAGTATTGCTCCGTCAATCATACAATCCAATTCTACTTTAGGTGCGCAACGAACACCCGGAATTAAATTTACCTTAAGTCTACCATGAATATTTCAATCATCGGCTACGGGCGAATGGGAAAAACCATTGAACAAATCGCCAAGGCTAAAGGCCACAAAATCATGTATATAAATAACGGTGAAGAATTAAATCTTGAAGCCGTCTCAAAATCTGATGTAGCCATTGAATTTACCCGACCGCAGGCTGCCCTTAAAAATATTCAATCTATTTTAAAAATTGGCATCCCAGTTATAAGTGGCACTACAGGCTGGTTAGCTCTTAAAGAAGAGGCTGATGCTACCGCTCTTAAAAACAACGCTGGATTTCTATATGCGTCAAATTTTTCTCTTGGGGTGAACTTGTTTTTTGAGATGAATGAAAAGCTTGCATTACTTATGTCTAAGCATAGAACATATACCCCAAGTATCCATGAAATACACCATACCGGTAAAAAAGACGCTCCCTCTGGTACGGCCATTTCTTGTGCTGAGGGTATTATTGAAGCTTATATTGAATATTCCGGATGGTCACTGCAGGATGAGATGGGAAAAATCAAGATAACTGAGGATAGAATTGATCCGTACTGCGGAACCCACACAGTGACTTACGACAGTGATATTGACCGAATCAGCTTGGAACACCATGCGAAAAACAGAGAAGGTTTTGCTTTAGGGGCAATTATCGCAAGCGAATGGATCATTGGTAAAACAGGAGTTTTTAGTATGAAAGATGTATTAAGCCTCTAAATTACTTTCACAAGATTATAACACATCAACCAAATAGAATAACCTAATTTCAACCCATGGAATTCATCATCTTTACTTTAATTCAAGCCTTATGGTTCGGCGCCATGAGTTGGAAATTTTATGTCGCTGCAGAGCGCAAGGCTTGGGAAGCCTTTATACCGGTATATAACGCATATGTATTGTTGAAAATTTCCCAAAGACCGGGCTATTGGATAATTCTATATTGTATCCCCGTTGTTGGTGTTGTGATGGGAATCATCATGATTTACGAATTACTCCACGTATTTAAATTTAGAAAAACTTGGCAAACGGCAATGGTAATAGTGAGCTTTGGTATATACCTAGGCTACTTGAATTACCGAGAAAAGCTGAAGTTTTGGGGTAGAGATGATAAGTTCATAAAGAAGAACCTAGGCGAAGGAATCAACAGTATTTTCTTTGCTATTGTTGTGGCTACGGTAATTCGTTCGACGACCTTCGAAGCCTATACCATTCCCACAAGCTCCATGGAAAAGAGTCTTATGGTAGGTGACTTTCTCTTCGTATCCAAGATGCATTATGGAGTACGTATTCCAATGACACCGATTTCTTTACCGTTGGTTCACAATAAGGTGCCGTTTGCAGGCATTCCTTCTTATTTAAGTTGGCCACAAATCCCATATTTACGTTTGCCAGCGTTTTCACCGGTAAAAGTTGGAGATCCTGTGGTTTTCAACTATCCAATGGACAGTATGCCCGTAGATAAAAAAGAAAATTACGTCAAACGATGCGTTGGAACTCCGGGAGATAGTTTGGAGGTTGTAAACACCAGGGTCTTTGTTAATGGAAATGCCATGCAATTTCCAAATCACAGTTTTCCTCAATTCCTTTACTACATTCAAACTAATGGACAGGGATTCAGCCGTTCTAGACTCAAAAAAGATTTTGATATTAACTACCTCACGGATGATGAGCAGCGCCGCTACCCCACTGATCAGGACGTATACCAACGCACGCAGACGGATTATATCATGTTTTTGCAACAACAACACGTGGACCAAATTCTTTCACTTCCTAACGTTTTGAAGATTTGGCCAGTTGTTGCAAATAGACCAGGCACCCCTACTGATACTACTAAACCAAATGGACTACTTGAAATTGAAGAGGGACAAGCACAAGAAATATTGTTCCCGAATCCAGATACTGGGCATGGAGAACGTCCTTACAACGATACTTGGGATAACTTCGGTCCCATTTACATTCCCGCGTCGGGTTCTAAGGTTTTACTTAACCCAAAGAATATTCATACATACCGCAGAATAATCGTAGAATATGAAGGTCATGACCTACGTATTACCGATAAGGGCAAAGTATTCATTGATGGAGTAGAATCTACCCATTATACTTTTGAGAAAGATTACTATTGGATGATGGGAGATAATCGTCACAACAGCCTAGATGCTCGCAAGTGGGGGTATGTACCTCAAGACCATATTGTAGGAAAGCCCGTATTTATTTGGATGAGTTACGATAAGCACGGAAAGGGGATGGAAAAAATTCGTACTGACAGAGTCTTTACCACAGTTAATAGTGAGGGTGAACGCAAGAGCTACTTCTGGTTTTTCATTGCTACACTTGTGATTTATCAAATTATACAATTCGTAAGAAAGCGCAATAAATAAGTTATGCAAACGCTTCTTTCTACAGCATATTTTCCACCCATCATTTGGGTTGCCTTTGCTGTACAAAGTAAAGAATTGCGATTAGAGTCTAAAGAAAACTTTCAAAAACAAAGCTATAGATCTCGGACGGAAATTGCTGGGCCTAATGGGAAACAAACATTGAGTGTCCCAGTAGACCGCAGTGTAAAGAGCATTCTTGCAACACCTATATCCTATCAAGAAGATTGGGTAAGCAACCACCTTAAATCTATTGAAACAGCATATGCAAATAGTCCATTCTTTGAGGTATTATTTCCAGATATTGAAATGCTCTTAAAGAAAAAATACTCTTCCTTATGGTCGCTCAATTTGGCTACTATCCAATTATTTTTTCATTGGCTGGAATTGACCAATGAGATAGGTTTCACGTCAAGTTATGAGGAATCTACGAAATTTAATGACATGCGCAGCCTACATCCCAAGACAAAATTGGATATAAAAACAACTACATATCTTCAGATTTTTGAGCAAAAAAATGGATTCATATGTAACTTGAGTGCTTTAGATGTGTTTTTTAACTTAGGGCGCAGCTCTTGGGACTATTTCCAAGAGATGAACCTAAGACAGACATAAACTCAACACCACCATGAATCTGACATTCAATAGAAATGAAGATGAGCTTAAGCTTTTGATTAGCGAGATGGCTCGAAGACACGCTAAAATTGAAAAAGGCGGCGGCGAAAAAAAACTACAAAAGCAACGTGATTCTGGCAAACTAACTGCAAGAGAGCGTATTGGTTTTTTGGTAGATAAAAATAAACCCTGCCTAGAAATAGGTTCTTTCGCCGGAGATGAAATGTATGATGAATACGGCGGATGTCCTGCAGGTGGTGTTATCGTTGTCTTAGCTTATGTACAAGGCAGACAGTGCATTGTAGTTGCTAATGATGCATCTGTAAAAGCAGGGGCTTGGTTTCCTATCACTGGAAAGAAAAATCTTAGAGCACAGCAGATTGCTCTTGAAAATCACACCCCAATAATTTACTTAGTAGATAGCGCTGGTGTATTCTTGCCATTGCAAGATGAGATTTTCCCTGATCGAGAACACTTTGGAAAAATATTCCGCAATAATGCCATTATGAGCGGTATGAACATTCCGCAGATTTCAGCCATTATGGGAAGTTGCGTTGCAGGTGGAGCTTACCTACCTATTATGAGTGACGAAAGTCTTATCGTTAAAGGCAGTGGAAGTATATTTTTGGCAGGAAGCTATTTAGTCAAGGCAGCAATTGGAGAAGATATCGATAATGAAACGCTTGGTGGTGCTGATACGCATTGTGATTTGAGCGGAGTTACCGACTATAAATGTGAAGATGATAAGGAGGCCTTAACGACTATCAAGGAACTGGTTGATAAAATGGGAGCACGTCCTACGGCTGGTTATAATAGGTTACAAGCTAAAGATCCGAAAAGACCGACCACTGAGGTTTACGGACACATTCCGCACGATGGTAAACCATTTGATTCTAGGTTAATCATTGAGTGCTTGGCGGATGCTGACAGCTGGAAAGAATATAAGGCTACTTATGGTAAGACCATAATATGTGGCTACGCAAGGATTGAAGGATGGGCCGTTGGTATAGTTGCAAACAACAGAAAGGTCACCAAAAACGCTAAAGGTGAAATGCAGTTTGGTGGCGTGATATATAGTGACAGCGCGGATAAGGCAGCCCGATTCGTAGCCAACTGCAACCAAAAGAGAATTCCCCTAGTATTTCTTCAGGACGTTACCGGATTTATGGTAGGGAGTAAAAGTGAACACGGTGGTATCATTAAGGATGGCGCAAAAATGGTCAATACAGTCGCAAATAGCGTTGTGCCCAAGTTTACAGTAATTGTTGGCAACAGCTATGGAGCAGGAAATTATGCTATGAACGGAACAGCATATGACCCAAGATTGATTGTAGCATGGCCGAATGCGAAATTAGCCGTTATGGGTGGAGCCCAAGCGGCAAAAGTGTTATTACAAATTGAGGCATCAAGAATCAAAAAAAGTGGTAAAGAATTGAATGATAAAGACATGGCAGCCTTAAAAAAGCGTATTGAGGATCGTTACGAAAAGCAAACGAGTCCGTATTACGCCGCTGCAAGAATGTGGATTGACGCCATTATTGACCCGGCTGAAACCCGTGCCTGGTTGAGCTATGGGTTAGAGATGGCAAATAATAACCCAGAACATAGAATTTATAATCCTGGTGTGATCCAAGTTTGA
Organism: uncultured Cryomorphaceae bacterium; assembly: GCA_902614915.1. Taxonomy (GTDB): domain Bacteria; phylum Bacteroidota; class Bacteroidia; order Flavobacteriales; family Schleiferiaceae; genus UBA10364. The sequence goes on along the minus strand of CACMMX010000023.1, from coordinate 4,742 downwards.
TGGGAAGAGTAGTCATTGTTTTCGTTTGTATCGTCGGGCAATTGTTTGCCCAGAATACCTCATTCCATTCAAAAAGAATGAAAGTTGAGTTTGTAGGTACAATTGATATGACTTTATCGAGTAATGAAGCAATAGGATATTTATACCCTATTGGTGCACCAAAGCCAGGTGGAAAAAGCTATCAAGATTTTCTTGCCAATCAAAAGAAGAAACAAAACTTCAAAAAGTTCCCGACGTCAACTCACATTTCCAAGACTAATTCTACGCCGCAACCGCAAAAAGGTTTTGGGACATCACTTTACAGATTAACCCCTTCTGGCGATCCCTATGACTATACGGGGGGTATTCCAAATGACAACGCCATGGCAATAAGCAAGGGCGGTATGTTATGTGCAGCTGTAAATTCAACATTCTGGGCTATGGACATTCATACCGGTGAACTGTTAATGCCTGGACCCATTGGTATTAAAAGTTTGCGACAAATGGCCGGTGGAAGTTCATTTGAAAACTACTACGACCCTAAGCTTATTTACGATCCCATTCAGGATAAGTTCATATTAGTCTTTTTAAAAGATAATGATGCAGCGAATAGCCGAATCATTGTTTGTTTTAGCACAACAAATAATCCGGCGGATCCGTGGAATGTATATCGATTATCTGGAAACCCTCTCAATAACAACAGATGGAGTGATTTTCCAGCGATTTCCTTAAGCGAAAACGGTCTGGTAATTACGGCAAACTTAATTATTCCTGGAGTCAGTTGGCAAATCGGATTTGATGGATCTGTCATATGGCATTTGGATAAACTTGCTGGGTTTGAAGGTGGGGACATTAATGCAACGGTATATACACAAATTCGCCATCAAGGTAAGTTTACCCGAAACCTTCATGCAGTTAGGGGACATGATAATATCGCAGACAAATTATATTTTTTATCGAATAGAAATTTTGATGTTCAGAACGACACCCTATTTTTAATTGAGCTGCAAGAAAACTCCAACGATACCACTATCCATACAACCGCCCTTGTTTCCAATATTCCTTATGGAGTACCTCCCAATGGTAAACAAGAAGACACAGATACCTCAGATGCAACCAAAGGATTGCAAACAAATGACGGTCGCATTCTTGGAGCCATTCAAAAAGACAATTGGATACAGTTTGTAAGTACAACAACACATGGAAATAATAAAAATGCAGGAATATTTCATGGTTTTATTTCTGATGCATCCAACAATAAACCCAAAATAACGGGCAGAATTTTGTATCATCCAGAGCGCGACTATGGTTATCCTAACATAGCTTGGAGCGGTGTACAAGAAAGTCAAATTCAATGTTTAATAGGATTTAATTACTCTTCTATGGAAGGTCATCCTGGTGTAGGTGCTGTTCAATTAGGAAATGACACCACCTTCTCAGAACCAATCGATCTCAAGGCAGGAACAACTTTCGTTGATAGACATAGTGACAGCTACGAACGCTGGGGAGATTACTTTGCGATTCAAAACATGTACGACTCAGATGGTGCACTTATCCCCTCAGAAGTATGGATGTCTGGCTTTTATGGGGATGGGCCCCAACAGAACAGAACGTACATAGCCCAGGTCTACAGTCAGGATACAATTGTTCCACTGCACCCCAAGGGCGGTATATTATTTCCTAATCCGATTGCTGACGGTCAGCCACTTACCGTGCAATTTAATTTAGAAAGAGAACAGAATATAAAAGCTGAACTTTGTACTTCTACAGGTCAATTTGTTCAAAATTTAGCCGGCAGAAGGCTCCCGGCCGGACCTGCAGAACTTCTCATAGACATGAACGGATTAAGCCAAGGGAGCTATATCGTTAGATTGACCGGTGACGAAGGATTTTTAAGGGTAGAAAAGGTAATTAAGCTTTAGGCACATTTTTACCTAGGGTTCGTTCTAATTTAAACTCAATCCTAGATCAATTTTAGTGTATTTAGTTACCGGAATCTTCGCCCAAGGAAAACGAGGTATTTAAATGAGTGAAAATCAGGGATTGCCTTTGGTTTTCATTGCTCTCAAAGAAAATGATATACCATAAGTTAATGCTGACGTACCAATGCTCACAAAGGCGATAGCTGGGTCAATCTCACCAGCAGTTCTCATCATAAAGATGCTAACACTTAAACTTACCACAGTCATAATGAGCAAGGCCATAACAACAGTTTCCTTGTGATGCTTACCCGCCCAGTCATAGAGTATTACGGGTGCTATACCAATACCTAGAGCTTTAAAGGTTATAACAATATCTTCAATTCGTTGAAAAAACAGTGCAATTAGCAATGCCATGAATCCAACAGCTACCAAAGCATATCTTATGCGACTAATTCCATTTGAGGCGCTTTCTTCTTTTCTCGGGAATAAGTCATTGGTCACATTCAGACTCAAAAGAAACAAGTATGTGTCGGAGGTTGAAAGTATGGCTGCGAAAAATGCAATCAATACGGCTATTTGAAATTCAGGCGGAACCAATTCAGTGAATGTTCTTAGCACCATCATTTCTGCGTGCTCATTACCAACCGAACCATTGATGGGAAAAGAACTTCTAGCAATCAACCCAACATAAGTAAGGGCTACCGTTAAAAGAATATTGATACCGGCTCCGATACTAAAACTCTGCTTAACCACTTTTTCACTTTTCATGCTAAAGACCTTTTGCCAATAATCTTGGGTGGCAAATGGTGTTAAAATACCGAGCAATAAAAAGGCTATGATATTTACCGGTCCTGCATTGAATGCATTATACATTTCAGGTGGAACATCTCCTCCTCTATTCAATGTCATTGTGACTAAAATAAGAACCAAGAAAATAACCAAAAATTGAAAAATATCGGTCTTGACTACAGATCCAAATCCACCCACTAATAGATAAAGCAATACAGTAACCAACATACCTAGTTTCGCCCAATTCACGGGAATTCCCCCTATCTCATTCAATAAATTAGAGCCCACTAACAGTTGAGTTGATAGCAAACCTAAATACCAAATGAAAATGACGCCTATCACCCATCTAGCAGTTGTTCTACCATACCTAAAAACAAAATAGTCTGTTAACGTAAAGAAATTATGATCTAAAGAGAGGCGGTATAATTTCAAAGCAAAAGGAATAAAAAATAAGAAGCCTAAAGTATAACCAACAAAAATCCAAGCGGCACTGATGCCGTAGATATACACAAAAGATGTATAAACCATCAAGGTAACAGCACTAACGAATGTTCCGCTCAGCGTCATTAGGGATGGAAAAAAGCCCATGCTTCTTCCTCCTAAAGCGAAATCATCAATAGATTTGGTTGAAGTCATCCTACCCAGAACAACACCTAGTATCGTGAATGAAATGAGAACTGAAATAACTAGCATTGGATGCTGATTCATATTGTTATTCGATAGATATCCAAATTTATAGGTACTAATATGAAAGAAACTATCTTGTTGAATTATACAAAACGTTGTAATCTATCTACTGGACACCTATCAAATATCTATAGTAAAATAGATGTATTTAAAACCTAAATTATAGTGATTATAATTAAAAAACTTTGCTCAGTTACTACTGAACCAACAGAGAAATAATATTAATTAAAGTATTTATAATAAAGTTATAATCTAAATTTGAGTAAATATGCATCAGCTGATTGACCCCGTAATTGAAGATTATCAATTTTAATATGAACAAAGATTTCATTTAGCCCTTGATATGCTTTTATTTCGTCATTGCCTGGTTGGCTAACGCTGGTATATCTTAACAGCTTTACTAGCCTATAATCTTCTACATTAAAGTAATGAAGATTCCATACTCCTTCATAGCCGTTTGTACTATTAAAAAAGAAAGATTTTCTATTTAAATCGGACTCCACCCTCACTATAGAGCGATTACTATATATATCCCTATATTGATTCTCGTCAGCGATGGTGGATTTAGGGGGATCACAGCTACTACAATAACCTATATACATCCTATTTGTCATTGTACTGTCGATGCCGACGTAACTAAAACGACCATAGCTTGAACTATTAGCGCTACCGTACGTGCCAAGAACTACCGAGTTTTTTGTTACCATATCAACAAGTACATTCTCATAGTTTCCGCTTGCTCCCGGGGTTATTGTGTGTATATAATATCCAGGAACATAAGTAACACTTCTGTAATCATATCCCATACGATTCGAGATTACATTATTAGTTGATAAATCCCAAGAATTTTCAAACCAATATGCCCCGCCAGTTGAACCACTGTAGGAATTACTTACCCACACTACCTGATTATTTGAATAATATAAACTTTGCTGTATATGCTGTTTCTTTCCGCTGAACGTACTAGAAGCATTTGTAAACGCAGAATACGTTAAATCTATACTTTTATCAAAGCTCGTTGCATGTATATTCACATATCCCGAATTAGAATTTGATATTCCAACTACGATTGAGTCTTCTGGAAAAATATTCTCAATGTCATAATTAAACGTAACTGTGCTTTGTGCGGAAAGATTATTCTTCGGTGTTATAAATAACACATTACCACTCCAACCGTAATAAAATTGAGAATCACTTTTCTTCCACCACCAGTTTTCGAAATCTGTTGCCGTATCAATAATACTGAATGTTGCTCCAAAAAATTCATTGGTTAAGCTAAATAACATTTCAGGATCAAAAAAGATGCTATCACTCGATTTTGATAATTTTAAATACCCACCAGAAGTAACTGACAGACTTTGCAAT
>CACMMX010000022.1 GCA_902614915.1 uncultured Cryomorphaceae bacterium | reverse complement strand
GACTTTCCCATCTATCTGTATTAATCCTACCGGGAAGTGGCTTTGGAGCATCCCAACCTGATGTTGGATTCCAATGGCTAGAATACAGGTCACAACTCCCCATGCCTTCTTGACGGTTACAAACCGTCAAAACCATGAACTGACCATCGGAACTTACACTAGAAGCACCTTCATTAAGGCGAGAATTCAGATAACCTCGTAAAGGTTTTCCAAATTCATTAGGGCTTTTTAGTGCTCCTTCAAATAAATTCTCATCTGTAGATTTAGTCCCTATAGTGTTCCGATGCGTATAAATAAGATAATCATCTCCTCCTGTGATTGTTGGGAAATATTCTAATTGCTCCGTAGAAAAATTCAATTTTTGGATGTTGTAATTAAACGTATCAATAGCGAATCGTTCATAGGACTCTTTGGTAAACTTAAAATCCAATAGCATCCGCTCGGCTTCTTTCCTGCGTTCAGGAGTTAGTCTGGCATGATTTAAGTATTTATTTAATGAGCTGATTCCGAGCTCCCACTGATTAGAATACTTGCAAGCAATACTTTTTTTGAGGTAAATGACAGAAAGCGGAGAAATACTAATAGCTTGGTCATAGTATTTAATGGACTTAACGAATTGACCATTTTGAAAGCTTAAATCACCTGCATACACATAGGGTTGGTAATAAGAGTCCCGGCCTTTTTTCATACTTTTCTCTAAATACTTCCAACCTTTCGTTTCATTTCCAGAACGAAAAGCCTTTTGGGCTATTTGTAAAGCGCTAATTGTAGATTTAGACTGGCTAAATGTGGATAATGTCGCAAAAAGTAGTGCGAACAGAAGTTGATAAAATCGAACCATTAGAAGTACATTTGAAGTTCTACGAAGATATCTCATACCCATTGAAAACGAAGAGAATTGTATTAACGGGTGCACCCGCCACAGGGAAAACCACTGTAAGTCAACTATTAGAAAGCTTAGGGTATACCGTATTTCACGAGCAAGCACGCGAAATCATAAGCAATAGTTTGGAAAATGGTACTGATATTTTACCCTGGAAGAATCTTTTGGGATTTACGCAAGTGGTATGGGATTTACGCAATGAACAGTATGATAGTGCCTTGTTAGAAACTAAAAATTTTTATGACCGTTCGATTTTAGATTCTTATGCCTACCTTTTAAAGGGCAATTTACAACCCACAAATAGTTGGAAAAAAGACATGGAGAATCGTCGTTTTGACAAGGTGTTTCTCCTTCCGGTTTGGCCAGATATTCATGCTTTAGATAGCGAACGTATGGAAACCTTGGAAGATTGTATTGAGGTAGAAAAGTTCATCATTAAAGCATATAAACAAATGGGTTATGAAATGATAATTGTCCCTAAAACACCTGTTAAAGAACGTGTAGCCTTTATCTTGGAAAGGCTATGATAACTAAAGCAAAAGCTGTTTTAAAAGAATTCTGGGGTTACAATGATTTTCGTGGTCTTCAGGGATCAATTATACAATCCGTACTATCGGGTAAGGATACCTTGGGCCTATTACCAACCGGTGGAGGAAAATCTTTATGTTATCAAATACCTGGAATGATGTACCCTGGCACTACTCTGGTAATTAGTCCACTAGTTTCATTAATGGAGAACCAACACAACGAACTTACAGAAAGAGGAATTAAAAGCTACCATTTTAAGGGATCATATCCCCCGGGCAAACTAGATGAAGCATTTAGAAATTTGCGTTTCGGCAAATACAAATTTGCTTTTATTGCACCCGAGCGTCTTGGTAATGTTTTGTTCCGAGAGTATATATCAAATGCCGACATATCACTACTTGCTGTGGATGAAGCCCATTGTATATCACAATGGGGATTTGATTTTAGACCGTCTTATTTAAACATTCAAAAAATTAAAGAACTGCTTCCTGATATTCCGACTATCGCACTAACAGCATCAGCAACTAGTCGGGTTAAAAAAGACCTACTTAATGCATTAAGGATTCCTGACGCAAAAATCTTTGAGGGCCGCGTCTATAGGGATAATCTTATTCTTCATAGAAAATTCACTCCAAACAAGGAAAGACAAATATTAAGACTTCTCGTTCAACTCAAAGGCACAGGCATTATCTACGCTAAAACCCGGCGGTCATGCGAACAACTGAGTAATTTCCTCAACAAAGAAGGCTTCGGCAGCTGCTATTACCACGCCGGAGTTGATGAAGCATCAAAACAAAAAAATTTCAATGCTTGGATAAGAAATAAAATAAGAATAATGGTCGCTACCACCGCCTTTGGAATGGGTATAGATAAAGGTGATGTTTGCTGGGTAATACATTGGGACGTACCAGATACATTAGAAGGATATTACCAAGAGATTGGACGAGCAGGTCGAAATGGAGATAAATGCAAAACCTATTTATTGTATAATCAATTTGATATTCAGCGACTAAATAAAAACATAGATAAATTACCAAATATTAAAGGTGTTGAGAAATTTTATCAGCTGTTCTGTACCAAACACCAAATAGCAGTTGGCGCTGGATTGGGGTTGAAAGTGCAATTTTTAATAGTTGAATTAGCTAAAAAAGTAAACCTATCTGTTCCTACCTTACTATCGTATATCCGACTAATTCAACACAGAGAACTGTGGCAATTCATCGAAAACGAACAAAGTGTTCCTCAGATACAATTTCATTCCATTCCATCTCAATGGGAACAAATTCATTTCGATTGGAAAGAAATCTTAGGTTCTCTTTACAGGCAATATCCAAATGCTGTAGATACCCCGTGTAGAATAGATAAAAAACGGTTTGCCGCTATGGCTCGGGTAACACCTAATAAATTCGATGAAATACTTTCTTCATTAGCAATGAAAGGACTTATCACCTACATTCCTCCGATATCCACAAGTGCTATTATTTTTACAGAACCTCGTCCTATGAATAAGCACTTAAGATTTCCTAAAAGTTTCGTAGATGATTATATTACTTCAAAGAGTGAACGCACCTCTACAATGTTAAACTTTCTTCAAAATGACGCATGTTTAAATGCTCAGATTGCGACCTATTTTGGTCAGGATGACCAAGGGAAATGTGGCACTTGTAGTAATTGTACAATAAATCATTATCCCGACCAATCTCACGTAAAAAAAATGTTGTCAGAAGGCCTTTCTTTTGATGATATTTGGTTTGATTTAAATTGTAATCCCGATGACCTTCCCAAGTAAAAAACCACGTATTGTTTTCATGGGTTCCCCGGAATTTGCTGTTCCAGCTCTGGAAGCTCTTATTAGAGAAAGGTATGATATAGCATGTGTAATTACGGTTGCTGATAAACCTGCTGGTCGAGGAAGGAGACTAAAAGAAAGTGCAGTTAAACAATGTGCTCGTAAGCATAATTTAAATATTCTTCAACCAATCAATCTAAAAGATGCTCAATTTATTGAGTCATTAAAAGAGTTAAATGCCGAACTTTTTATTGTTGTTGCATTTAGAATGTTACCTGAAGATGTATGGTCTATACCTCCGTTTGGAACATTCAATCTTCACGCCTCCTTATTACCTAAATATAGAGGAGCAGCTCCAATTCACTGGACAATAATTAATGGCGAAACTAAATCAGGTTTAACAACATTTCTATTAGATCGGAAAATTGATACCGGTGGAACACTTTTAAAAGTAGAGCATAATGTTGAGCCAGGGTCCACGACCGGCAGATTATACAATGAATTGATGGGATTAGGGCCTGAATTAGTATTACGTACTGCGAAAGGAATCTTTGAAGGTACTTTGAAACCTATGTTACAAGATGATAATGAAGCAAGCTATGCCCCAAAGTTGAATAAAAATAACACAAGGTTAGATTTATCAAAAAAACCAGGAGAATTGGTTCAACAAATCCTAGGTCTAAATCCTAGTCCTAAGGCACATTATGGGGGTTTTAAATTTCTTCTTTCAGGAGAGACTAACCAGCAATACCCAAGGAAAAAACCCGTTTTAAGCGTTCGAGAAGGGCGATTATTTTTAGATTATTCATTGGGAAGTGTTGAAATCTATGAAATTCAACCTAGCGGAAAAAAGGTAATGCATGCTAAATCTTTTATAAATGGCCTTAAAGTGGCAGTTTTACCCCTTTAATGTTGAGTATAAATACTTATAAATGAGGCTTTTTTGAGTTATTAACAATATTTTTCAAACTTTTTTACTTGGAGGCCCCGTAAACACTTGGATAGATGGAATTTTCATCTATATTTGATAAGCATTCGTTTTAATAACTAACAAAAACTAATTGTAATGAACAAAGCACAATTAATCGACGCAATGTCAGCAGATGCTGGCATCTCTAAAGCTCAGGCTAAAGCAGCTTTAGACTCTTTTACTGGTAACGTAGGTTCTACCCTTTCAGCTGGTGGCCGTGTATCCTTAGTAGGATTCGGTTCATTTTCTGTCTCACAGCGTGCAGCTCGTGATGGTCGTAATCCGCAAACCGGTGCTGTTATAAGAATTGCCGCTAAAAAAGTAGCTAAATTCAAGGCTGGAGCAGACCTTAACGGTAAGCTATAGTCTTAATGTAACTATAATTAAGAAAGCCTTCTCTTGTGAGAAGGCTTTTTTTATTTGGTTAATCCTTATGGCTGTATTCTATGTTTGTTCCAGCAATTCTGACCCGAGGTAAAAACAATCCTATCATGCAACCTTCCTTCTCTTCCCTGCCAAAATTCGAATTTCAACGGTTTTATTAGATAACCACCCCAGTCAGTCGGCATAGGTACTTCAGTTCCTTCAGGAAAAGCTTGTCTAAATTTTTCAAATTTATTTTCCAAAGCAGTCCTTGAATCTATATGATCACTCTGATTAGATGCTGCTGCTCCAATTTGACTCAAATATGGCCTTTTCTTGAAGTATGTGGAACTTTCTTTAATACTTAACTTACTTACTACTCCATTAATTCTTACCTGCCTTTCTTGTTCTCTCCAAAAAAATAAAGCAGAAATATTTGGATTTTCTGATAAGGATCTTCCTTTAACGCTTTTATAATTGGAGTAAAAGACGAGTCCACAATCTGTAATCTTTTTTAAAAGAACTATTCTACAATCAGGCTCATTGTTGCGGATTGTTGAAATAGCCATAGCATTATAATCCTTAATACCGAGTGCCTTATATTGGGAAAACCAATTACTAAATTGAACCATAGGATTACTATCTATTTTTGCTTCCTCTAGCGAATCAAAATTATACGACTCCCGTATGTTATGTAAATCCATTATATTAAATTAGTGCGATGCAAGATAATTTAAACCTAAAAAAAGGATGCATTCTTGTATCTAAACCACTAGTTGACGACGGTTTTTTTGAACAAAGTATTATTTGTCTAACAGCTCACGACAGCAAAGGTTCGTTTGGGTTTGCGTTGAACAAAAAATCATCTCTTCTAGTTCAAGATGTTTTGGAAGGTTTTTCAGACGTTGATCCCATATATTATGGTGGCCCTGTAGAACAGGAAGCTTTATTTTATTTACACAGTTTTGATGGAATCCCTGGTGCTATTAAAGTTGGAACAAATCTATTTTTAGGGGGTGACTTTGAAATCTTCAAAATTCATTATCTCAAACAACGAGTCAATTTTACTGGAAAGTCAAGACCTAAGTTTTTTCTTGGATACAGTGGCTGGTCTGAAGGTCAACTTGTCGAAGAATTACAGCAAGATGCCTGGTTAGTATTAGATTCTTCGAAAGTAAATTACCCGTTAAATACCACGTCTAATTCATGGAGAGAATACATGAAAAAGTTGGGTGGGAAATACGCACTTTGGGCCAATAGTCCACAAGATCCCTTGCTGAATTAGAGAGTACCTAATACGTTTAGTTTGCGTTGGAGTAATTCGATAAGTTCTTTGGCCTTTAGGCCAGTATATGAGGACTTTCTATATTGTTCTACCCACTGAATTCCAGTGATAGTATTCGTAAGCCAAATTTCATCTGATTTCTGCAATTCGAAAGGATTTATGCTTTCTTCTTTTATTTCGAGACCAATCTCTTTTACCCACTTAATCAGATTTTTTCGAAAAACCCCTCGAATGGGGCCATCCGCTAATGGTGCTGTTTTCAATATATTGTCTTTAAGAACAAAGACATTTGCCGAATTGGCCTCTACAAGCATCTTATGGTTATTGACCATGAGCACCGCATCAAAGCCATTTTCCTTACCAAAGATACCTGCAAGGATATATGGCAAGCTGTTGGAAGATTTGACCGTTGATAGTAACCCGGCATTTATATAATGATCTTTAAATAGTTCAACCTTTAGCCCTTTACTGCTCCATTGGTAATCCTTATTATCCAATGCCTCTAGTTCCATCCACCATTTGCAGTCATCATTTTGGATAGGAGTATAAAGACCTTCCGATTTTCTAATAACCTGAAGTCTCAAACGCCCGTTAGTAATTGTAAGTGCTGCAGCTAGTTTTTTTGCTTGAATAACAAAAAACTCCGGAGTAAAATTCATAGGTATAGGAATGCGTAAAATCCGCATACTAGACATCAAACGAAAATAATGGTCCTCAATAAACAATAACTTATTGTCTCGCATTCTGATTGTCTCAAATAATGCGTCACCATAAAGTGTAGCACGTTTTAAATCTTCAACGGGAAGTTGATTAAAAGAAATTAGGGTACCATTATAATTGACCATGGTTATTAGATCATATGTATTAAAATTAGGGCTAATAAATCTACACTTGCAAGGCGCTACTGTTAAAAATCAAATTAAAATTTTACCATAGTGATTAAGCCAAATGCAGCGCTGTTATTTCTTTTTAATATTAAGTATCAATGGGCAGCTCTTTTCAAGCGATCATTTATAGCTCTACCTAATCCTTTATCCGGTAAGTAATGTGTCCAAATCTTTGAAAAACCTTTATTTTTTAATTGACGAAGTCCCTTGAAAAGACGCGATGCAGCTTCTAAATCATTATAGGAAGTGCTCAAATTATAAATATTTGATCCAGAAGGACCGTCGCCCATTATCAACAAACCAATTGAAGACTTATTAACCGATTTGTATTGAGTAAGTAGCTCATCTAAGGATTCGAAGAGTCGAACAGGAATTCCAGGGTTATAATGTGAACTGAGCATTCCAGGAGCTTTAGGATTTGAAGAACTACTTGCTATCTTCACCTCGCCTATGGAGTCCTGAATACTTTCAAGGGACAAGCCACCTAGCCTAAGAATTCTAGGTTTATTCGTTAATTCCAATATCGTACTCTCCAAACCTATCTCACAGGCCCCGCCGTCTAAAACAGCATCTATACGATTACCCAACTGTTCTATAACATGGGTAGCCGTGGTTGGCGAGGTGTACCCAAATGGATTGGCACTTGGTGCAGCTATACAAAGTCCGCTGGTTTTTATCACCTTCAATGTGAGCGGATGATTCGGAATACGAACAGCTACCGTAGCATGTCCGGATGTGGTCAAATCGGGAACAATTTCTTTTTTTGGAAGAACAAGGGTTAAAGGCCCAGGACAAAACCTCTCAAATAAGGCTGCTGCCTTATCACTGACCTCTGCAATTAGTCTAGCCTGATCAACGCTAGCGACATGAACAATTAATGGGTCAAAAGAAGGTCTGTTTTTCGCATTAAACACCTTAACTACTGCCTGTTCATCAAGGGCATTCGCACCTAACCCATAGACAGTTTCTGTAGGGAGTGCAACAAGGCCTCCATTCTTTAATATTCGTATTGCTTCATTACAATCTGTAATCAAAGCCATGCCTAAGGAATGTTTAAGTATTTATGTGTTTGAAGACTTACCCGCCAATGAGGATTCTTCATGACATAATCTACAATTAAAGGCATCATTTCTTTACGCTTACTCCATTCTGGTTGTAAAAATAGTTTACACTTCTCACCTACTAGAATCGCGTGTTGTTCTGCCCACTTGAAGTCATTGAGGTTGTGAATGATTACCTTGAGTTCATTGGCATGGTCATAATAGTTTGCTTTAGGCGGCGCTGTTTTCTTAGGACTTAGGCAAATCCAATCCCAACTTCCAGTCAGTGGAAAGGCACCACTTGTCTCCACATGAACCTTAATTCCTTTACTTTGTAAGGCACTAACCAACGGGCTCATGTCCCAAGTTAGAGGCTCACCTCCCGTAACTACAACTGTATCACTATACTTGGACGCATTATTTACAATGCGTTCAATAGGTGTAGGCGGATGTATATCCGGATTCCAACTTTCTTTGACATCACACCAATGGCATCCAACATCACAGCCCCCAATTCGAACAAAATAAGCAGATAGACCAGTATGAAATCCTTCTCCCTGAATGGTATAGAATTCTTCCATGAGAGGCACTACTAAACCTTTTCGGACTTCCTCGCTACTAAAACTCTTGGATACAGTAATGTCTTTCAAAGTATTACGATAATTCTATGACCTTCATGGTATTCAACATTAATGCAGCACGCGTCATTGGTCCAACTCCTCCAGGAACTGGCGTTATATAACTACATTTTGTCGCAACAGCATTATAATCCACATCACCCAAAAGTCTAAAGCCGCTCTTTTTGGAGGAATCATCAACCCTTGTAATTCCCACATCAATAATACAGGCGCCCTCCTTTACCATATCTGCGGTTACAAATCCCGGTTGTCCCAAGGCAGCAACTATGATATCTGCCTTCTTACAGACTTGCCTCAAGTTTTTAGTCCTAGAATGACATAAAGTAACGGTACAATTCCCGGGATAATTGTGCTGACTTAGAAGAATGGACATTGGCGAACCAACAATTTGACTTCTACCAATTACTACACAATCTTTACCCTCTGTAGGAACATTATAGCGACGCAATATTTCTACTATTCCCTGAGGTGTAGCTGGAATATAGGTGGGTAAGTTCAACGTCATCTTCCCTACATTTTCCGGATGAAATCCATCAACGTCTTTTTTGGGATCTATCGCCAGTAGCACCTTGGTCTCATCAATATGATTGGGCAAAGGCAGTTGAACAATATAACCGTCTACGTCTTCGTCGTTATTGAGTTTATGAATTGCTTTTAAAAGTTCAGACTCCGATGTTTCCTCTGGTAATTTTATCAGCGTTGAGCCATAGCCTACTTCTTCGCAATCTCTCACTTTTGCATTTACATACGTTCTTGAGGCACCGTCCTCACCGACCAAAATAGCAGCGAGATGAGGTACTTTTTTACCTTCTGCCTTCAATACCTTGACCTTTTCAGCTAATTCAGCTCGAATTTGAGCCGATGTCGCTTTTCCGTCTAAAACTACCATAAATCAATTCTTTAGCGCATACCGCGCATCATATTCATCATGCCCCGGCGACCTCCGCCACTCTGCATCATCTTCATCATTTTACGCATATCACCAAACTGCTTGAGCAAGTTATTTACGTCTTGAACTGTACGTCCTGAGCCCATTGCAATTCGCTTTCTTCTTGAACCGTTTATGATATCAGGCTGCTGCCGTTCGTCAAGGGTCATACTATTGATCATTGCCTCAATATGCTTAAACGCATCATCGTCAATATCCATATCTTTAACGCCTTTGCCCATTCCAGGAATCATACCCATGAGGTCCTTCATGTTCCCCATTTTCTTAATCTGTTGAATTTGATTCATAAAGTCATCGAAACCGAACGAATCGGTTGCGATTTTCTTACTCATCTTTCGGGCCTCTTGCTCGTCAAATTGCTCTTGAGCACGTTCAACCAACGAAACCACATCGCCCATACCAAGAATACGGTCTGCCATACGGTCTGGATGGAATACATCTAATGCTTCCATCTTTTCACCGGTTCCAATAAATTTTATGGGTTTGTTTACAACACTCTTAATAGTCAATGCGGCACCACCCCTGGTATCTCCATCTAGTTTGGTTAGGATAACGCCATCAAAATTTAAAACATCATTAAAAGCCTTTGCTGTATTCACAGCATCCTGTCCTGTCATAGAGTCGACTACAAACAGGGTTTCTGAAGGAGTAATGGCTTGATGGATATCACGAATCTCTGCCATCATTTCCTCATCCACTGCTAAACGACCTGCTGTATCTACAATGACTACATTATGTCCGTTACTCTTGGCGTGAGCTAAAGCATTAGAAGCAATACTTACTGGGTTTTGATTCCCTTCTTCGGAAAAAACCTCTATACCCAATTGCTCACCCAATACATGCAGTTGATTTATTGCTGCAGGACGGTAAATATCACACGCAACCAAAAGCGGCTTTTTAGTTTTTTTATTTTTAAGAAAATTAGCCAGTTTAGCGCTGTGAGTGGTCTTACCTGATCCCTGCAAACCCGCCATTAGAATGACTGCAGGTTTACCTGTAAAATTCAACCCTTCTGCTTGTCCGCCCATGAGTTCAGCTATTTCATCACGAACAATTTTGACCATGGCTTGCCCAGGTTTTACGGCGGTTAATACTCCTGAACCAAGAGCCTTTTCCTTGACCTCGTTGGTAAATTGTTTGGCTATCTTAAAACTTACATCGGCCTCAACTAGTGCACGACGTATTTGTTTTACGCTATCTGCAATATTGAGTTCGGTAATCTTATGATTTCCCTGTAAAACTTTAAACGCACCTTCAAGGCGGTCACTTAAATTATCAAACATGTTATTCTACGTTTGGAATATTTTCTAATGTCGCTAGGAAAAACCCCCAGCTTTTCTCTACGGAGGATATTTGACACTTCTCATCTGGACTGTGTGCGCCGCGTATATTTGGACCGAATGAAATCAATTCCATTTCTGGGTAATTGGTTCCAAGAATCCCACATTCTAATCCTGCATGACAAGCATTCACTCGCGGTTCTTCTTTATATAATTCTCTGTATAATCCGCTCATTGTAGTAAGAATAGCACTCTTGGGATTAGGGGTCCACCCTGGATAACTACCCGTGCATTCTACCGAACAACCAATAGATTCAAAGTTCCGTACAATTGCTCTAGCCAAATCCATTTTTTCACTTTCCACAGAGCTACGAGTCAAGCAATGGACAGTGAGTTGACCATCTTTTAAGAATACACGAGCTGTGTTGTTAGAAGTCTGAACCAAGCCTTCAATATCGGGTGACATTCGGTAGATTCCATTTGGGTTTGCATATAAGGCTGTAATGAGTGATTCTTGAAATTTCAAGGAAACTACTTTGGAAGCGTTTTTGATTGGCTCACAAATCAACTCCAAATTTGGATCGGTAGTTGCGTGTTCTGCAGCCAATTCTCTTTGGATAGCTCCTAAGCCTCTCTCTATATCTAACACAGCAGACTTTGGTACAACAACGGTAGCTTCACTTTCCCTCGGAATCGCATTTCGCAATCCACCGCCGTCCAAATGAGCTAAACGAACCTTTGAGCCCAGTCGATCTAGAACGCGATTCATAATCTTATTGGCGTTACCAAAACCCTTGTGTATATCCATACCGCTATGCCCGCCACTTAAGCCACGTACAGTGATTTGGTACGTTGCTGAATCTGCGGGTGCTGCTTCCATAACCACCTCTCGTGTAGCATTGATATCTATTCCTCCGGCGCAACCTATTGTAAGTTCATCGTCGTCCTCAGTATCAATATTCAAGAGAATTTTACCGTTAAGCATGCCAGCTTTAAGCTCCAAGGCTCCCGTCATTCCGGTCTCCTCATCAATGGTGAAGAGCGCGTCAATACGAGGATGTGGAATATCTGTTGAACTTAACACAGCCATGATGTACGCTACACCCATGCCATTATCAGCACCCAACGTTGTTCCTCTTGCCTTTACCCAATCGCCATCAACATACATATCAATACCCTGGGTAGCAAAGTCGAAATCTGTATCGTTGTTTTTTTGATGAACCATATCCAAGTGCGCTTGGAGAACCACTGGTGTTCTTTCCTCCATGCCCTTAGAAGCTTGTTTTCTAATAAATACATTTCCTGCATGATCTACTTCAGTAGGTAAACCCAAGCTATTTCCAAAATCCACCATAAACTGAATAACGCGCTCTTCCTTTTTTGAAGGTCTTGGAACCGCATTCAAGTCGGCAAAATGATTCCAAACACTGGTGGGATCTAAACCCCTAATTTGTTCACTCATAACTACATTCTATTGGGTACTTGGATGCCCAAGCAATTCATTGATTCTTTTATTACTTCGCCAACAGTTTTGCTCAAAGCCAAACGGAAAGCAATGGTTTTTCTATCATCCGCATACAGTATACTGTTATTATGGTAGAAGCTGTTGTACTTTTTGACTAAATCGTACGTATAATTGGCTAAGCGTGCGGGGCTCAAGCTAGCAGCGGCCTTTTCAACGGTATCAGGAAATTCTAACAGTGCTTTAATCAGTGTAATTTCTTCTTCATTGGGCACAATATCTGTCCAATTTACTTTAGCATCGTGGTCAGACTTTCGCTGTAAGCTCTGTATTCTAGCGTAAGTATACTGTATAAACGGTCCTGTATTTCCATTAAAGTCAATACTGTCTGCAGGGTTAAAAAGCATCCGTTTTTTCGGATCAACCTTTAATATGAAATACTTTAATGCACCTAAACCAAGGGTTTTAAACAGGCGCATTTGCTCTTCTTCACTCAATCCATCAATTTTACCAAGTTCCATGGAAATTGAGGCCGCATCTGCAATCATGCTATCAATGAGGTCATCTGCATCTACGACAGTCCCTTCTCTTGATTTCATTTTCCCTGTTGGCAAATCCACCATGCCGTAACTCAAATGATGAAGCCCTTCGGCCCAAGCATAACCTAATCGCTTTAAAATGAGGAACAGTACTCTGAAATGATAATCTTGCTCATTTCCAACTACATAGGTCATTCCTTGAGCATCAAAATCCTTAAAGCGCTGGATTGCCGTACCAATATCTTGAGTCATGTATACAGAGGTCCCATCACTTCTTAAGACGAGTTTATGATCAAGGCCCTCGTCCTCGAGGTTAATCCAAACAGAACTGTCCTCCTTTTGATAAAAAACACCGTTCTCAAGACCTTTGATAACATCATCTTTACCTAATACATAGGTATTGCTTTCATAATAATTCTTATCAAAATCAACACCCAGTTTCTGATATGTTGCATTAAATCCCTCGTAAACCCAACTGTTCATTATTTTCCATAATTCAACAACTTCCGGAACTCCCTGCTCCCATTTCAGTAACATCTCTTGCGCTTTAATAATTGAAGGAGCCTGCTTTTTAGCCAATTCTTCTGAAACGCCATTTGCCATCAATTCCTTTATCTCGGATTTATAGCGTTGATTAAACTTCACATAATACTTACCAACCAGGTGATCGCCTTTTAAACCTGTGCTCTTCGGAGTTTCCCCTTTTCCTTCTTCTTGCCACGCTAACATTGATTTACATATGTGAATCCCGCGGTCATTGATGATTTGAACTTTCACAACATCAAGACCATTAGCCTTTAGAATTTGGCTCACAGAATACCCCAAGAGGTTATTTCTAATGTGTCCTAAATGAAGCGGTTTATTTGTATTTGGTGAACTGTATTCTACAATATAAGAACCTTTACTTTTTGGAATAGGTAGACCTAAATTTGAATTTATAAAATTTTGTAATTCAGTAATATAACCTAATTTATCTAAACCTAAATTAAGGAATCCTTTTACTACATTGAATGACGTAATTACTTTTTTAGAAAGCAGGGATGAGCCAATTTCATGAGCAACAATTTCTGGCGCCTTTTTCGCTGTACGAACTACAGGAAAAACCACCAAGGTAAGATCGCCTTCAAATTCCTTTCTTGTCTCCTGTAATTCTACAGAGAAAGAAACCCCGTACAACTCCTGAATAATATCCTCTATGTTTTGTTCCAAGTTCATGCGCTACAGTACTTTTGGCAAATATATCTCAGCGAGCATACATCTGGCACTTCCGCCGCCCAGAGTTTCAATAGTTTTCAAATCTGAATGTACGATTGAATGGTATCTTTGAATGAAATTAATCTGGTATTTAGTTAAAGAATTAAAAGCACTTGAACTCATGACCAAATGCAGAGATTTATGCTTACCCTCAACAAGAAGCATATTTCCGCCAAACTGGTGCTTTTGTTCCTCCGAAATTAAAAGCAACTCTTTGCCACTCAGCTCTATTTTATCCAATACATAGCGTCGCTCGGTTGCATTATCAATAGCATCTGCACATAGCACGGCGTACTTATCTGTCATACACATGAGCACGTTGGTATGGTATATTGGACGTCTTCCATTAGGCGTATCTTGATATGCACTAAATACAACGGGTTCATAACCAAATTTCTTGCATAATTTCTCAAACAATAGGACATCGGCTCTTTGGCTTCGCGCCATATAGGCAATCTTTTCGTCATGGTCAAAGATGATACACCCCGTACCTTCTAAATACCGACCTTCGTCCTCTGCGGCAGAAAGGTCATATATTTCTTGAAAAGCAAACCCTTGATCAATTAAGATTTGTTCAATATCGCTGCGACGCTCAAGTCGTCTATTCTCTGCCTTCATTGGATAAAGCACCACCGTACCATTCTCATGCATGCTTATCCAATTGTTTGGAAATATACTATCTGGTGTATATGGTTGTTCATTGTCTTGTACTTCAACCACATTTAGTCCTGTACGTCGCAATTTGACTACAAATGCATCAAATTCTGCCAGTGCCTTTTTATTATCTTCATTAGCTGCTCCCGCAGCATCAACTTGCTGGTAAAAATTATCTACGGCAGTCTGAGCATTCATTCCGAAATGAATGGGACGAATCATTAAAATGGAGTTAGTCGCGTTTTTGGTCATTTAATCTCTGATTAAAGGCATTGTGCTGCATCGCAACAACCCGCCCATTTTAACTATTTGATTATAAACAATCGTATGAACCGTATACCCTCTTTCTCTTAACCATTGTTGTAATCGAACAGCCGCTGCACTTACAAAAACTTCCTTGGGGGCAATACTAAACACGTTGGTATGTAATTGATATGCCTCTTCCTGCGTGCAAAAAAATATATTTTCCTTGCCAAAATAGTTTTGAATCCAGTTTATATCCGCAGGATTTTTAAATAGATGAGGTGCCAGCAATACCGCGTCTCCTAATGGCTGAAATGCGCAATCTAAATGCAACGACCCTTGTAATGGATCCGTGTCGTGTTTATATAACTCAAAACTCTTAAACACAAAAGATGGGAATTCATCTTGGAGGTATTCGAATCCGGTTTTATTTGTTCGTGCAGTCTTAAATTTTTCAAAGGTTTCATTATTACTAACTCCAACAAAAACATAGGGTTTATGTATGATAATATCACCACCTTCAGCATAGCAATTACTAGGAAGCATGATAATGTTTGATGAAGGAATAGCATTCAATAAAAATTTTATTGCTCCAATTTCTTCCTTCCTGTCTTCAATGATATTGGGTAAGATGAATTGATTATCTATTACAAATCCAATATCTCTTGTGAAAATTTGATTGGTTTTCTCAAGCACAGTGGGCCTTAGAACCTCTATTCCTAATGATTTCAACTTTTCTACCAAAGTTGTTACCTGTAAAATACAATCTTCAACAGTTGGAAACGTTCCTAATACAACGCTCTCTCTACTTCTTGCGTCGTAACAATCATTCAGTGTTGGTTTTTGCCCCATATCAATTGCTATTCCTACCATAACAGTTTTGAGACGACCATACTCAGATTTGATTTTTGGGTGCATTTGCATGTGATAGGTTAATGGACCACAAAAATAGATTAAATGTGTTGATAACGCCATGAAAGTAGGCGCTTTTACTAACCCGCAACTAACTATTTTTGAAAGTACTACCAATTCCACTATGGCAACAAAAAAAGAAGCTTCCAAGAAGAAACTAACCCAGAAGTTTGTAGGCACTCTAAAGCAATTTGCTTCCCAAGCTAAGGAAATCTGCGAAGATCCTACAACTAAGGTTTTTCTGGGTGTTATGCTCCTTTTTATCAGCACTTTTATCTTTTTTGCAGAAATCAGCTTTCTCTGGAACTGGACAGAAGACTTTAGCTTAAATACAACAGATGACACGGCGCTTCAAAGTATAACAGCGTCCAATCTTCTTGGAACCTTGGGACACCGTATAGGATGGCTTTTAATGCTAAGAGGATTTGGTATTAGTGGATTTTTCTTTGCCATCTACCTTTTTGCAATGGGGTTAAGAAATGCCTTCAATTTCAAACGATTCAAACCAATAGGATTGTTCAATCACACCGTCATTCTTATGTTCATCCTAAGCATATTTATTTCTGCTTTGGCCCCATACCACCCTACCGTTCTCGGTGGAATTACAGGCTATTATTTTTCCAACTATTTGGGAATCAAGTTAGGTTCAATGGGGATTTACCTTGTCCTGTTAGGTCTAACAGCACTTTACTTGATTGTCACCTTTAAGATTAGTAAGCTTAATATTCCTGGGGGTAAACTCGTTAAAAAGGATATTAAACCCGGGGATGAATCCACCCCAATTGAAGTGGAGGAAATAGAACAAGATGATAGCCATGTGGTTACGTTTTCAGACCACTCAATTGACGATGAAGGATTGGAAGAAGCTCCATCAGAGCTCACGGAAAAATCTCCGCCACTCACAGAACAAGCTCAGAAAACTGAAATATTAGTTACGAACGATCCAATACCAACTAAAGAGGATGATTTTCAAGTAAAAGTTGAAGTGCATCAAGATGAAGAAGCTTCGAAAAAAGAACTGAACCAAAAGGTAAAGGACTTTGGCGAATATGACCCAACGCTTGACTTGAGTAGATTCCGATTACCAGGAATTGACTTACTCCAACAATACGGTGACGGTCAAATCACTTTTGATAAAGAAGAAATTGAAAATAACAAGAACAACATTGTTGATACCTTGCGTAATTACAGTATTGAAATCAAGGAGATTAAGGCTACCATTGGCCCAACGGTCACACTTTATGAAATAGTTCCAGCGGCAGGCATACGCATCTCAAAAATTAAAAATTTGGAGGATGATATTGCCTTGAGTCTCGCAGCCCTTGGTATTCGAATTATTGCACCAATCCCTGGAAAAGGGACCATAGGAATTGAAGTACCTAATGCAAACCCGCAAGTGGTGAGTATGAAACAAGTCATCTCCAGCAAGCGTTTTCAGCAAGCCAATATGGAATTACCTGTTGCGATGGGTAGAACGATTACCAATGAGAATTTTGTCTTTGATTTAACAAAAATGCCTCACCTGCTAATGGCTGGGGCCACAGGTCAGGGAAAATCGGTTGGTTTGAATGCAATCCTCACCTCACTATTATACAAGAAACACCCTTCTCAGTTAAAATTTGTTCTTGTTGATCCAAAGAAGGTAGAGTTAACTTTATATAACAAAATTGAAAGGCACTACCTCGCCGTGTTACCGGATTCGGAGGAAGCCATTATTACCGATACGACTAAGGTGGTAAACACATTGAATAGCCTATGCATTGAAATGGACAACCGATACGAGCTCTTAAAAGCCGCATTGGTGAGAAACATAAAGGAATACAATGCAAAGTTCGTATCTAGGCGTCTGAACCCAGAAGAAGGACACCGTTTCCTTCCTTACGTTGTTTTAGTCATTGACGAATTTGCGGATTTAATAATGACAGCGGGTAAGGAAGTAGAGATGCCCATCGCACGGCTTGCTCAGTTGGCAAGGGCCATTGGGATTCATCTTATTGTTGCTACGCAGCGTCCTTCTGTCAACGTAATCACCGGTATCATTAAAGCAAATTTCCCAGCACGTGCAGCATTCAGGGTGACCTCAAAAATAGATTCTAGGACGATTTTAGATGCCGGTGGTGCAGATCAACTCATTGGTAAAGGCGACATGCTTTTCTCCCAAGGTTCAGATCTCATTCGATTACAATGTGCATTCGTAGACACTCCAGAAGTAGAGGATATTTGTGATTTTATTGGAAACCAAAAGGCCTACCCTACAGCCTATCAATTACCGGAATATATTGGAGAGGAAGGCGGCGGTATTGAAGAAATAGACCCTAAAGACCGTGATGCACTATTTGAAGATGCAGCCCGATTAGTGGTTGCCTCGCAACAGGGTTCTACATCTATGATTCAGAGAAAACTTAAACTAGGTTATAACAGAGCAGGGCGCATTGTAGATCAACTAGAAGCCGCAGGCATACTTGGACCTTTCGAAGGATCGAAGGCAAGACAGGTTTTAGTGGCAGACGATTTAGCATTGGAACAAAAATTGAAAGGAGAATCGTAAATTGCGAGTCATGAAAATATTTGCTCTACTACTAATGCCTTTCATGGTGCTAAGCCAAAGTCATGAAGAAGCTAAAAAGCTATTAAATCAGGTTTACGAGATTACGCTTGCTTTAGAATCGCAACATATATTGTTCACTAATACGATAGAAGTTCCGAGTAATGAAGGGCTTAAAACGAGAAGTTCTACAGGTGAATTATTTACCATTAGCGAAAAAGTAAGAGTAAAAACAAATGCTTTTGAATTTCTCTCAGACGGAAATAAGGCATATCTAATTTACCCAGATGATGAAGAAATTGAGGTGGTAGCAACGGACGAAGAAACTAGCCTTAGCCCCTCAGATATCTTGAAAAACTACCAAAATGGGTACAGCTATAAAATGGCAGGACGTTCTACCGACCAAGGCAAAGTAATACAATACATACGTCTTAGACCCATCAGTAGCGAAGAAGTTAAAGAAATACTCATTGGTATCAACATGAAAACTATGTTATTGGACAATTACACTCAATTTGGCACAAACGGTTCAAACAACATATTTTCAGTGGATAATTATGAAATAAACACATCGTTAGACACAGAATTATTCAATATTGATGGACAAGAGTTTTTGGGATTCTATCGTCTCTAATTCATGAACAAGCTAGACAAGTATGTTTTAAAAAGTTTCATCAAGCCACTCGTCCCAACTTTTGGTATTATGGTATTCTTTTTCCTAATGCAAATGGTATGGAAATATATCGATGATCTTGCTGGAAAAGGAATTGAGTGGTTTACCATTCTTGAACTGATGTTTTATTGGTCAGCTAGCGTAGTACCCTTTGCATTACCCGTAAGTGTTTTATTTGCTGCACTACTCACCTTCGGGAATTTTGGTGAGCATTATGAATTAGCCGCTATGAAGAGTTCAGGAATCTCACTGATCAGAGGGATACGATTTTTGATTTTTTTTAATATAACGTTAGCTATCGGCGCCTTCTTTTTCTACAACAACATAATACCTGTAGCAAATTTAAAAGGTCAGAGTTTATTAATTAATATAACGAGAAGTAAACCTGCATTCCATATTACTCCTGGAGTTTTCTACAATGGTTTTGAGGGCTACAGCATCAAGATAGGTCAGAAAGAAGGTGACGAGGAACAGTTGTTAAAGGACATCTACATCTACGATCATAAGGAAACCAAGAAAGGAAATCATAAGATGCTTACGGCAGCCTCGGGTAATATGCGTACTGTGGCCGGAAATAGATTTCTTGAGATTGAACTTCACAACGGTGCAACCTTCGAGGATATCGTTAAGAAAGATCGCGAGGAACGACTTAAAATGCCTTGGGCACGAAGCACTTTTGATACCGCTTTTATTCGCTTTCCCTTAGATGGATTTTCAAATGAAGATTTGTACAAAACGCGTCGTAGAGATTATATGATGCTAAATACAAAACAGTTATTGGCAACCACTGATAGCATAAAAAAACAGATTGAGAAACGTCAAGCACATTTTGAAAATAGTCTGCAAGGAAAATATAAGTTCAATTATGTAGAGACTGAATCTGGTAACACTACAATTCTCCACGAGAATATCATGAAGAACCTCCATAATGGTATGAGAGCGCGAGCATCTCAGGGTGCTATTCGTAAAGCAAGAAGCAATTTAGAATACATTAGACAACAGAAACGAGAAATGGATTGGCGCAAAGAGCAATACATGCGTCACTGGATCGAATACTATAAGAAGTATGCGTTAGGTGTTGCCGTTTTAATCATGTTTTTCGTTGGGGCGCCACTAGGCAGCATTATAAGGAAAGGGGGTATTGGCTTACCCTTGGTCATCTCCACAGTGGCTTTTTTAATTTTTCATATCTTAAATACAACCTTTGAAAAAATGGGACGTGAAATGTTAATGGATGTTGTTCTAGCTAGTTGGTTGCCTTCGTTAATTCTTGCTCCTGTGGCTCTTTTGTTAACCTACAGTGCATCAACCGATAAATCTTTGCTGTCGGGTGAATGGTTCAACAAATTTTCGTCAAGATTGAATAAATCGCAGGAGAATGCCTAAAGTTCTGATTCTCGCAAACAAAGTACCCTATCCCTCCAAGGACGGAAGTTCGATTGCTATGGCACGACTGCTTGAAAATTTCATCGAGTTAGAGAACCATGATATTACCTTTGGTGCTTTGAATCCAATCAAGCACAGAAAGGAAATAACTGACTTCCCGGATTCCATTATAAAACACATTACCCTAAAATCCTTCAAAGTAGATACCACACCAACTCTACCAAAAGCAATTACTAACTTACTATTCACTAGACAGCCCTTTCATACGATACGCTTTTTAGTTTTTTCTATGCAAAAATGGCTGGAAAAATTTGAGGATAGTCACTTTGATTTGGTTGTTCTAGAAGGAGCATTCATGGGCCATTACTTTCCATTAGCCATGTTGAAAGGACAAAAGGTTGTGCTCAGATCCCATAATTTAGAACATGTGATATGGGAACGTAGCAGTAATAATATTAATTCTCCGTTGAAAAAGTTTTATTTATACATACAGGCCAGAAGATTAAAGAAATTTGAACAGAACTTGGCAATGCTCGTGCACTCAGTTTGGAGCATCTCGTCAATAGAAATGTATTGGTTTAAATCATTTAATGCTAATACCTTTTTTGTACCTGTAAGTATTAAAAAACATAAAATGAATATGAAAATTGTTCCTAAACGTTGTTTTTTCTTGGGCGCATTAGACTGGATGCCAAATTTAGAGTCAGTACATTGGTTCCTTAAAGAGGTTTGGCCACTTGTGAACAAGCTAGATCCAAGTATAGAATTTCATATTGCCGGTAATAATACCCCAAACAAGATAAAGGCTCTTAAAGGTCATAACGTGCACGTTCACGGCAAGGTGCCTAATGCGGAGAATTTTTCAAAAAACCATGGTGTAAGTGTTATTCCATTATTAAGCGGTTCCGGTATACGCATTAAACTACTTGAAAATGGCAGTTTTGGCATACCAACGGTCTCAACGACTATTGGTGCCGAAGGTATATATGATATTAATAACTCTAAAATTCCAATAAGTGATATTCCTGAAGAGTTGGCACAAGAAATTGTGGCGCTAACCACGGATAGTAACAAAGCCGCTCACATTGCGCAAGAGCTCTACACCGATATCAATAATAGATTCAGCGCACAAAATGCAATAGCATCAATTCAGCAAGGATGGCCCAAATAATTGGAATTTCAATCTCATTGATTTGTGTACTTCTGATAGGTACCACATACATCGTGTACCCTATTATCAGATACATGAGGATCGATAAACAAAAGATGATAAAGAAAGACCATGAATTCACTCCAAAGGTGGCAATACTCTTTGCAGCTTACAATGAATGCGCTGTCATCAAAAATAAAATAAAAAGTATTCTAGAGTCGTCTTATCCATTGGAAAATATTGAAATTTGGATCGGCAGCGACCTAAGCAACGACGGTACAGACGAAATCGTCCAAGATATCCAAAAATCAAATTCTAATATCCATTTATATCGAGCGGCGAAAAGAATAGGGAAATCTGGTATTATGAATATTCTCATTGAAAAAACAGATGCAGAAATCATTATTGCCACGGATGCGAATATCTTATTTACTCCAACCACCATAGAAGAATTGATTCACTCATTTGTAGACGACAAGGTTGGAGCTGTTGCTGGATCGCTACACTATCATGGTGAATACGCCAATCATACAGCAAAATCAGAGAACGAATATCTCCAATTAGAAAATATTATTCGATTAAGTGAAAGTCAACA
Organism: uncultured Cryomorphaceae bacterium; assembly: GCA_902614915.1. Lineage (GTDB taxonomy): Bacteria > Bacteroidota > Bacteroidia > Flavobacteriales > Schleiferiaceae > UBA10364. The sequence goes on along the minus strand of CACMMX010000022.1, from coordinate 5,200 downwards.
TTTTGGATTTTGTTTAGGTATGGAGGGAGGCCTCTATGCAATTCGTAAGAATCTTTGGACTGTTATACCACCCGCCACATTTATGGAAGACTTTTTCCAAACCATGAAGATTATAGAGAAACAATATCAAATAATCTTTAATCCGAAGGCTGTTGGACTAGAAGAGGTTAGCACCTCTATCTCGGAGGAATATAATAGAAAAATAAGAATCGCCTTGGGAAATTTTCAAAATTTGAAAAGATTTCAGAGCGTACTAATCAAAAATTTCTGGCCGGTAGGCTATGCCTTTCTCTTACACAAGATTTTGCGCTGGTTTACCCCGCACATATTAATTGTATTGATACTCTCTTTAATACTAAATCCGATGACAACACTTTTAGGCATTGTGCTGTTAGGATTTTGTATACTTCAGTTTCTTTTAGTGAAATGGAAGATACACGGACGTGTGGCCTATTTTTGTGCAATGAATTTGGCAATGCTTATGGGTCACCTTAGATACTTAAAAGGCGTAAATTCAAGCGTTTGGCAACCAACCAAAAGAAATCAACAATGAGTCTTAATACCATCAAGGAGGCACTAACAGATATTGCCAACGGTAAAGTAGTTATAGTCGTTGACGACGAGAATCGCGAAAATGAAGGTGATTTTGTGGCTGCAGCAGAATGCGTTACTCCTGAGATGATTAACTTCATGGCAACCGAAGGCAGGGGACTTATTTGCACTCCTTTACTACCTAGTAGAACTGAAGAATTGGATTTACCGCCCATGGTCCATACCAATACGGACCCCAATAAGACAGCATTTACGGTAAGTGTTGATCGAATTGGAGAAGGATGTACAACAGGTATTTCGGCTTATGACCGGTATATGACGGTAAAAGCTTTGGTTGATCCTCAAATTAAACCGGAGCAACTTGCTAGACCGGGACATATTTTTCCATTAATCGCAAAACCTGGAGGTGTTTTACGACGTGTGGGTCATACAGAAGCTGCTGTAGATTTGGCTCGATTGGCAGGAAAAGCTCCTGCAGGTGTAATTGTGGAAATTATGAATGAAGACGGCTCAATGGCTCGACTTCCTCAACTCAAAAAAATAGCAGCAAAACATGATTTAAAAATCATAAGTATTGAAGATTTGGTAGCGTTCAGAATGGAAAAGGAAAGTTTAGTGGAGCTCGCAGAGAAAGCTGAAATTGGGACGCCATTTGGAAAATTCACCTTGCATGCCTTTGAACAGAAAACTAACGACCAGGTGCATATAGCGCTTACCAAAGGTAAATGGGATACCGATGATATCATACCCGTACGAATTCAAAGCGCAGGCATAGCTAATGATGTATTCCATGCATTAACCACAAATGAAGCGAGTAATTTCCGCAGAGCACTATCTACCATTTCGAAACGGGGTAATGGTGCCATAATCTACATGAATCAAGAGCGAAGTTCTAATAAAATTCTGAACAGGATTCGCCAATTTAATGTAGACGGTTCTTTGAATAGTTTAGGTTCCATGAAAGATGCGAAGGACTTCGGAATCGGTGCACAAATTATTCATCAATTGGGAATAAAAAAAATTGATTTAGTAACAAATAATCCCATTAAAAGAGTGGGGGTTGCCGGCTATGGCCTGGAAATAGTTAAGAATTCCGCACTCGAATGAATTTGAATAAAACCAATTCAATAATATTAGCCTTTAGGTTTTACAATAGCCAACAGACCGTATTCAGCTTAAGAATGTTGCTGTTTATTACGGGAATTGCTGGTGTCCTAGAAACGCTCCCGATTCTTTTTTCATTACCGCTAATTAAAAGCCTCTTTTTGGGTTACAACGTGGTAAATATTGGTTCTCAAGAGTTACCTCTTCCCTATTTTGCTGTTCTTTTAGGTCTAATCTTAGTTTTAAGATTCCTGGTAGGCCGACAAGCACAATTTAATAATGCCAAGACTAGAATTAATTTGATGAGTAATTTTCGTCAAAGTCAATCCAAGGAATATAGAAAACTTCACAAGGTGAATTTTGGTAAGAGTGTGCAGTCTATCAATTTTCTGCTTGTTGGCTGGAGTCAATTATTACCGGGCACTTTATTCACATTGATTGGATTATACCTATCACCGCGATTTGGGATAAGTGCATTATTCTTAATAATTATATGGGTACTTGTATTATCGAGAATAAAAATCAAGCAAGACTATTGGCATGCCATATCAAGTGAATTAACTAATAGAATAGATGCCTTGAACAAGGAAGAATTGAAAACACTTTCTAACTCCAGAATACGAGCAGTACGATGGGATGCAACCAATAAAAACCTTCGAGAAATAGTTATTATTTCCTCTCTAATACTTGCACTGTATCTGAATATGAGCCTTGGTAGAGGTAGAGGTAGTGATTTTGATTCAATTTTGATTATCGTTGTTCTATTAAGAGGACTTCAACAGCTCTACACGGCGTATATCATGTCTCAACAACTATCTGGATGCAATAAATACCTAATGGCATCCACGGCATTCGGTATATCGGCAAACTAATTACGGTTTATTACTCCCTATGGTTCTAAAACCTTACTGAAGCTTAAAAGTGGCTCGTCTTCAATGAATAATACGTTCGACTTTATGCCAAAGAGTGCTGCACTATTCTTAACAATGTCTAGTTGCGCTTTAATATAGCTGTTCAGTGATTTAGTTTCTTGTGCAGACAAAATAGTTTTCATTCCATTTTCAGAATCTTTAACAAACTGACCCGCATAGTAGGACGTTTGTAACTCTCGTTCCTTAGAAACTAGCATCAAGATTTTAATATAATGTCCTGCATCTACAAATACCCCTAGCCTTTCACAGAGTAATTCTAAGTTTTCATGGTACGGATCGGTTAGGAACAGCACCTCGCTTCTTGGAGCAATTTCCGATAACAACATGGAAATCGCACCTTCTAAATCTCCGTTATTCTGTGGAGTTTGTGAACGCTCTGCAATATGATAGAGAACTTGTTCTAAGGCCTCATCAGTATTTTTAGCTTGAAAAAAAAAGTTGTTTTCCTGTCGTACATCTATCAGTCCTAGTGCATCTCGCTGTTTGGAGAGCAGCGCAGCAGAAAGAGCAATCTGCCTTACGGCGTATTCCCAACGCTCACCGTCCTCACCATACATGGAAGAACTCGAATCCAAGAGAAAGTAAGCACGCAAATTGCTCTCTGCTTCAAACTGTTTAGTCAGATATTTATCCTGTCTTGCTAAAACAGTCCAATCAATGAACTTTGGTGAATCACCCGGCACATATTCTCTATGCTGGGCAAAATCCAGGCTAAAGCCGAAATCGGGGCTTTTATGTAAACCGTTCATAAAACCACGCACACGTTGTCGAGCCCACCAATTTAACCCTTTGATTTCCTCCTTATTCATCAAATTCATTTAATTTTTGTTGTTTTTAGCTCAGTTTGGAAAATTGATTTTCGTTGAACAGCGATAAAATATAATTATAGCTCTAATATAAGTTTCATTTGAAGCAATTTACACGAATTGCTATTCAGATAAGAATCTTCTATTAGAGTATTAGTACTGCATTTGAAATCGCGAACCGGCCAAAAAGTTCATTGTCTGATATAATTCAATTATATATCTTTAAAGTAATTTGAGATTACATTCTTTAAGTCATTCAATAGTTATAGGAATATTTATACTCGAAACTTAAGGTCTTGAACAATCCACTACTTTAGCTTAATGATTATCACCAAAACCCCATTCAGAATTTCATTCGTAGGTGGCGGAAGCGACTTAGAAAGTTTTTTCAGTGTCAGGAAGGGAGCTGTTTTAAGTTCTACGATTGATAAATACATGTACATTAGTACGCACCAATTTTTTGAGAAAAACAAGATTCGATGTAAATACTCTCAAACAGAAACTGTGAGCAACATCGATGAACTCAAGCACCCTATACTTAAAACAGTTCTTAAAGATTTTGGATTGAATGGTATTGAGGTAAGCTCTATTGCGGATATACCAGGTGGAACCGGAATGGGCAGTAGCTCTAGCTTTACCGTTGGCTTGCTACACAATTTATCTGCATACACGAATAAGACATTATCTAAAGAGCATCTAGGCTCCGGTGCATGTAGAATTGAAATTGATCTTTTAAAAGAACCCATAGGTAAGCAAGATCAATATGCTGCTGCTTATGGAGGGTTGAATGTTATCGAATTTAATACAGATGGAACGGTTCATGTAGATCCAGTTTTAATAAGTCAAGAAACTCGCGAAACTTTAAATAGTAATCTAAAATTGTATTATATCGGTAATCAACGAAGTGCCAGTAAGATTCTTGTAGAACAAAAAAAAAATACAGCTCACGCAAATAAATTTCAGGCCTTGGAGCACATGGTGGATTTAGTCTATAAACTCAAGGAAGTATTGACCACAGGTGATTTGAATACTTTTGGTGACATCCTTCATCAGAATTGGTTGCTCAAACAACGCCTGGCTCAGGGGATTACCAATACTAGAATCAATATGCTTTATGACGGCGCTATGAATTCGGGAGCTCTTGGAGGTAAGCTACTGGGGGCAGGAGGAGGAGGATTTATGCTTTTTTATGCTGATAAAGACAAACACGCCAGCTTAGATAATGCCATGGCGAAATTAGATGCTTATCCTTTCGAATTTAAAATGGAGGAAGAAGGTTCAAAAATCATACATATTGAAAGTTAAGCCGGTTTTTATATCTGCTTTGATTATTTGATTACTTTTGATTTCAACTTATTCATTAATTAACGGGGTTTCGGACCCTTTTAAAACAATTAATTATGGCAACAAAGATTCGTTTGCAAAGAGGTGGTCGTAAGGCACGTCCAATTTATTCAATTGTTGTAGCGGACGCCAGAGCCAAACGTGATGGTCGCTTCATTGAAAAATTGGGTACATACAACCCAAATACAAATCCCGCTACAATTGATCTAAACTTTGATTCTGCCCTTGTATGGGTTATGAAAGGTGCACAGCCAACAGATACTGCACGAGCAATATTATCCTATCGCGGAGTAATGATGAAAAAACACCTTCTTGAAGGTGTTCGCAAAGGCGCTCTTACTGAAAAACAAGCAGAAGCAAAATATGATGCTTGGCTTAAAGAGAAGGAGGCGAAGATAAGTGCAAACATAAAAACTATTGACGCTAAGAAAGCTGCTGATAAAAAAGCACGTATTAATGCTG
>CACMMX010000021.1 GCA_902614915.1 uncultured Cryomorphaceae bacterium | reverse complement strand
ACTCCACCTTGAGCGCTTTTATCAAGAACTAAATCTAATTTACGTTTTCTTGCCACCTCTTGTACGGCGCCAAAAACTTTATCTTGAATTGGATGCACCAGCTGATTTCGTTTCTCAAATAACTCCCCAGTAGGCCCAAAATATTTTTGTTGTAGAGCAAGAACTTCTGCATGTTTGTCTAAAATTCCCTTTTCTCTCTTTTGTAATTTCTCTGGCGACAGCAAAATACGCTCGGCATCCAAAGCGTCCTTTAAACTTTCCAATTCACTTTGCAACGCATTAACTTCACCTGACCACTGCTCACTCAATTTATCTATCTGCGTTTTTACCTGGGAATATTCTGGCAAACTTTTAAGAATATAATCTGTATCGACAACGCCATAACGCTGTGCAAAAACAGTGCTGCTCATTAAAAAGATCAATAGGATAAAAAGTACTTTAAACTTCATTTCAGCGAAGGTAGATAATTTTAAAACTGTTGCCCAATGATAAAGTGGGTTTGCCAGCCACTAGAGGTAACTCCTGTAGGTTCTGGGTCAAAACCATACCCTATATCAACTCCCATCAAACCAAACATTGGCATAAATATTCGTATTCCGGCACCTGCACTTCTCTTTAGATTAAACGCGCGGTAATCCCAAAAATTATCATAATTGTTTCCGGCCTCAAGGAATACCAATGGGAAAACCTGGGCGCTTGGTGTATTGGCAATTATATAGCGTACTTCAAGAATATACTTGTTATAAAGTGCACCTCCACCGGCGGGCGTAATAGAATTATTTTGGTACCCACGTAATCCTATTATCTCGCGCCCATCTATCACGAAGTTGGTTAATCCATCGCCTCCAACATAGAAACGCTCAAATGGCGGAAGCCCTAGGTCTTCATTGTAACTACCTAAGAACCCAAATTCTCCATGAGTTCGAATGACAAACTTTGAGGTGATTGGAGCAAACCAATCCGCATTTAATTTCCATTTATGGTATTCCACCATTCTAAAACGTTCTTCAGAAGAAATATTTTTGTAGTCAATATCACTGAAAAGGCTAAAAGGAGGAGTAAGCTCTACAGCAAAGTTAATTTGTGAGCCGCGAGTTGGAAAAATAGGGACATCCGTATTGTTCCTGCCTAGAGTAAATTTATAGTTGACATTATTTGAAATGCCTTTAGAATAGTTTAAGAAGCCAGTAGGATAATTATCTAAATTGAACCTTCTAAACTCGATTCCTTGGTACAGGGTAAAATAATCGTCTGGCCACTTTAACCGTTGACCTAAACCGAAATTAACCCCGGTGATATTCAAACTTTGTCGGTTTGGGTTAGAGCGTTCAACACCGTTAGATTGCACATTATGATAAATAGTTGCTGTAAAACTATTTGGTTTTCTTCCACCTAACCAAGGCTCAGTAAAGGAAGCGTTATAGCTTTGAAAGTATAGCCCGTTGGACTGTGCTCTAATATTAATAGTCTGACCGTCACCAGTGGGTAGTGGCTGCCAAGACTTTTTATTCCTAATATTTCGAGCAGAAAAGTTATTGAAATTTAGACCCAATGTGCCAACCACTCTACCCGCTCCCCAACCTCCTTGTAATTCTAATTGAGAAGTAGACCTTTCCACTACTGAATATTCCAAATCCACCGTTCCCGTTTGAGGATCCGGCACAGGGTTAACACCAATTTGTTGCTGATCAAAATATCCAAGTTGAGAAAGTTCACGTATTGTACGCTGAATCATTGCTTTAGAAAATAAATCACCTGGTTTGGTTCTAAGCTCACGATAAATAACATGGTCATTGGTGCGCTCATTTCCACTTACACTTACTTTACGAATAGTTGCTTGCCGCCCCTCTTGAATCCTTATTTCAATATCTATAGTATCGTTATTTACCCTTTTCTCAATAGGGACTACCTGAGAAAACAGGTATCCATTATTTAAGTAAATACTTGCGACATCATTTCCATTGGGATCAAAACTCACTCGCTCTGTTAGTTCCTGAGAATCATAAATATCACCACGGTTAATGCGGAGAATAGAACTTAAGAGTTCCGTTTCATACTTAGTATTACCAATAAAGCTGATGTCTCCAAAATAATATCTACTACCTTCTTCAATTTTGATTTCAATTTGAACGAGTTCTTCAGATACCGGGTATACTGTATCGCTGATAACACGTGCATCTCGGTACCCAAGGGTGTTGTACTTAGCTACAATAGAACGCAAATCGTCTCGATATTCCTTTTTCTTGAGCTTAGAAGATTTCAACAACGCTTTACCTTTTATTTTGGTGTTTTTCATTGCCTTAAGTAACACCTTTTCGCTTACTGCGGTATTCCCAGTAAACTGAATTTCGTTAATTTTAATTCGGTTACCTGTTTCAATCTTAAATCCTAAGATTACCGCATTATTATAAGTAGTATCAACTTTTTCAATAACCTCAACTTCCGTATTTAAATACCCTTTGTCATAGAAATACCTCTTAATCTTATTACGGCTCATTACCTTAAGATTTTCATTGACCACTTTACCCGAACTTAAATCCAGATCTTCTCGAATATCATCCTTCCAAGCCCTCTTTAGTCCAGTTATATAATACTTACTTAATTTTGGTAGCGCAACCAACTGAATGTCTAAATAGACTTTTTTACCCACTTTGTTTATTACTTTAAAGGTAATATCTTCAAAAAGCTTCTGGCGCCAAAGGATGCGTATCGCATCAGATATTTTCTCATCTGGAAATTGGATATAGTCACCTACACGAAGATTTGTAAGCATAATAACCACATTAGGATCTAATGAACCTGCACCAGTCACAGTTATACCGGCTATTTCATAATTAATTCCAGGAATTAGATTGAAATTAGTGTTTGTGCTAACTTGACCTTTAGCTACAATAGAGGAAATGGCATATAGTAGAATTACCAGAAATATATTCTTCATATTCTTATTTCGCGGTTAGCTGTTCAGAGGTCTGCCCAAACCGTCGTTCTCTTTTTTGAAACTTAGCTATGGCTTCATATAACCCCTCCGCATCAAAATCGGGCCAAAGGACTGGAGTAAAGTAAAACTCTGCATAGGCCAGCTGCCAAAGCAAATAGTTACTAATTCTTTGTTCTCCTGAAGTACGTACCAAAAGATCTGGGTGTGGCATGCCTGCTGTAAACAAGTGTTTCTCAATATGCTCTTCTGTAATACTTTCTGGCTTCAAGTCACCTTCTGCAACTTGTTTGGCAACTTTACGAATAGCTTGAACCAATTCATCCTGTGAGCCATAACTTAATGCAAGAGTCAAAGTTAATCCATCATTACTTGATGTGGCATTAATTACAGAGTTTAACTTTTTATTTGCTTTTTCAGGCAACGACTTGATATTACCTATTGCATTAAGACGCACATTATTCTTCTGCAAAACTGGTAACTCTTTTTCCAAGGCATTTATTAGAATATTCATCAGTCCTTCTACTTCAGCCTTTGGTCGATTCCAGTTTTCTGTTGAAAACGCATAAACTGTTAGGTAACCTAAGCCAAGTTCTGCACAAGCGGTGGTAATCCGTCTTAAAGCCTCTACTCCAAATTCATGACCTCGAACTCTTGCGATAAAACCTTGCTTTTGAGCCCAGCGTCCATTGCCGTCCATGATTACCGCAATATGATTTGGCACGTTGTTCGGGTCAAGGCCAACCTCTATTCTTTTGTCTATAAATACCTTAGAATTCTCGACAGCGCTCATTGCGTGGATTAAGATTATAAAATAAAGTAATTCCGACAAAAATAGACCAATCCTTTACATTGGCGTTACCTCTTGCTAGTCCATTTGTATATGCCACATTCCCGGGGTTCGCGAAATAAGCAGCCATGACACTTCTCTCCTGAGCAAGGTCAGAAGCATTAACATAATCGACAGACGTATCGTCTATGTAATCCGAACCATAACTTCTCCATCCTATTTCTGCTGTCATACTGATATCTCTTCCTAAAGATTTTCTATAGCCTATTCCAAACGGAACCATTAATGTGGTCCTACTATAAAAAAGCTGACTTGATAATGCTGTTTGTTGACCCTCGGTCCCAAGTGATCTTAAGTCTACCCATTGGTTTTCGTAAATTCCTTGTGGATTATAACCTGTCAATCCAATCCCACCAAAAATGTAGAAACTCTGCTTTTTCTTACTTCCTGTCGCGTATGGCCAAAAGTTAAATTCAGTCATCAGAGCAAATTCATTGATTTCTGTTCTAAAATCAATTGCTCTATTAAACTTAAAGTCATCTTTTGCCCAAGAATCACTGCTTCCTAAATATCCTCTTGAAAAATTGAATCGAGCACTCCAATGCCAATTAAACTGATGCCTTAGTGTTATTGTCCCTATAGGCTGGTTGGGAAATATACCACGAATACCCTCTGCATTTAGCCCTACTGCTCCAACATCACCATGGAATAGAGTACCACCCCCTCCAAAGCCTAATTCATAGTACTGCGCACAAATATCCTTGGGAAGTATAAATATTGAAATAAGAAGTATATACCGTTTCATTAATTTCTATAGTCACGCCCCCAGCTAAGTTTGTTACGCATGGTAGATGGGAAATCTTGTAATTCTGTTTGAACTAAAGCAATTCTAAAATCTGCTTTTTGAATGAGTAGCTCGGTATCAGAAGTAAAACTGTGTATTCGACTATCCAAAGAAGCTAAAAATTCATTCTCACGACTTTCAACCTGCATTCTGAGGGCGTTGGTATCATTGATAACGAATGGTCTCATCGTTAAATTGTGTGGTGCTATAGGTGTTAAAACAAAATTATCACTATTCGGCATAATTATAGGGCCCCCGCAACTTAAGCTGTATCCAGTTGATCCAGTTGGTGTAGAAACAATGAGCCCATCTGCCCAATAACTATTGAGATAATTGCCGTTCAAATAGGTGTGCACGGTAATCATACTTGTAGTTTCTTTCCGAGCAATAGTTATCTCATTTAAGGCGAAATTAGGCTTCAATAATTTATTACAAGACGTTTTTACCTGTAATAGAGTTCTAAAATCTAATTGAAATCTGCCGGTAAAAAGTGCATCAAGTGAAGTTTCAATACTGCTCTTTGCCACATTGGCTAAAAAGCCTAATCGACCCATATTTATTCCCAGAACAGGGATATCTTTACTTTGTATTAGAACGGTGGCATCCAATATGGTTCCATCGCCTCCCAGGCTAATTAAAAAATCAGGATCAAAATCCTTTAGCTCTTCATCATTTGCGAAAACCAAATATTCTAAGTTTTCAAGCTCTTCTTGTTTGATTTGTTCTACGGCATCTTTTAACGGGCTATAAACCCCTAGTTTAGCTCCCTCTTCAAATAGTTTTTCTACCACGACTTCTATGTATGGTAAATTTTGAGTCTTGGGCTCACGGCCAAATAGAGCAATTCTCATCAGTACTTCAAATAGTTCATTAAATGGTTGTATCGTTCTTGATAATCAAGTTCAAAGGTAGCATCTCCGAAAATACCGTCTAAACGGTAGCCGTAACGCTCAAGACTTTGTACTATTGAGGTGCTTTTTTCAACATTAAGCTTGATGACTAACTTTACTTCATTGGAAACATCCGGGGTAAGCATCCAAAGTCCTAAAATCTTCGCATCATTCTGTTCTACGGCATTTGAAATGGTAATCATGGAATATTGCGGCTGATCCACGCTCATAGTCAAAATAGCCCCAACCTGCATCAGTGTTGGAGATTCTCGAAAAAATTCAAAAACATCTGACAGTAGATAGGCACTTTTATATTGCCCATCTGTATCCACAACAGGCAATGAAGTTAATCTGTAATTTACCACTACCGCTAGAATATCAAAGTAATGAGCATCTGGGTGAACAAAATGGGCATTTGCAGCGTTCAATGCCTTACAAACAGGAGCTCTGTCGTCTCCGAATTCCAACAAGACATCTTCACTTACAAGTCCCATGTATAACCCTTCAGCATTAACTACCGGGAAATCACTCACCTTCATTTCATCCATTTTATCAATGGCTTCAATGATGCTCGTTTCTGGGCTCAGAGGCACAAAGGGTTCTCGATGTAAAAACTGTTTTTTCATTCTTCAACAAACATAGGCCTTTTCTTTAGTTTTGTACTCATGAACGAACCCACAAAACTTAGTGTAAACATCAATAAAATTGCCACATTGCGAAACGCTCGTGGTGGAGATGTTCCCAATTTACTAAAAACCGCTTTGGATTGTGAAAAATTTGGGGCAAACGGTATCACTGTCCATCCTAGGCCAGATCAACGCCACATTCGTTATACTGATGTGGCTGAATTATCTCAGGTGGTAAACACAGAATTCAATATTGAGGGATATCCAAATGCAGCATTCATTGACCTTGTTTTACAAAACAAACCTGACCAAGTAACGTTAGTGCCAGACCCTCCTGGAGTACTGACTTCGAATGCAGGATGGAACACCATTGAAAATGAAGGTCTGCTCAAAGAGGTCATAGCAATGTTCAAAAAGGCTGGAATTCGAACAAGTATATTCATTGAAACCAATTTAGAACTTATTGACGGTGCTAAATCGGTGGGTGCCGATCGAATTGAATTGTATACAGAAGAATATGCTTTGAAATATTTAGAAGATGCTTCAAATGCCATTGAGCCATACAAGATTGCGGCAATGCATGCCAAAAGAATTGGCTTAGGAGTCAATGCAGGACACGACCTTAACCTTGAAAACTTATCTTTTTTCGCTGAGCAATTGTTCGGTAATCTAGACGAAGTCAGTATTGGTCATGCGTTAATTGCAGACGCACTATACCTTGGCTTACACAATACCATAAAACAATACCTGAATTGTTTGAACCCAATCTCATGGAAGTAGTCCCCCTCTTTTCAAAAATCTACGGTGAAGGCCGACCTCTAATTATACTTCATGGGTTATTTGGAATGGGCGATAATTGGACAACTCAAGCGAAAATTATAGCGAGTAGTGGGTGGCAAGTTCACGCTGTAGACCAAAGAAATCATGGACGCAGCCCTCACCATAAGCATCATAATTATGATGCTTTAGCTGCTGATATAGAACTATATATTGAAGATAGAAAGCTTGAAAACGTGGTACTATTGGGCCACAGTATGGGAGGAAAGACCGTGATGAATTTTACGGTTGGTCATCCAAACTTGGTGAATGCATTGATTGTAGTAGATATTGCACCTAAGGCATACCCAATACATCATGATGCTTACATTGGGGCGATGAAAAGTGTGGATTTCAATACTGCCAAGAGCAGAAAAGATGTGGAAGCTAAATTGAGTATGACTTTGAGTAGCACCGATATAATTCAATTCTTAATGAAAAGCCTTTATTGGAAGACCAAAGAAGAATTGTCTTGGCGTTTCAATTTACTAGGACTTGAATCAGAATTACCACATATTGGTGATGCACTAGAATTCGGATATTATGATGGCCCAACTTTATTCGTTGCCGGCGGTCAGAGTTGCTACATAGAGGAGCAGGATAAGGCCGACATTCACGAGCATTTTCCTAATGCAGTTGTGAAAACAATAGATAGAGCGGGGCATTGGGTGCATGCAGAAGCGCGAGAAGAGTTTGCCTCATGTATAGCCGAGTTCTTAGCTACACTTTAAAAATTTGTCACTGATTTTAAGGTAAATGTCAATAGGGTTTTTAAGCCGGTCTTTTGAACGAACATCTCTCCGACTTCTGGCTTAGAAAAGGCCTGCCATGCATTATTACTAAAAGCGTATTTTTCCAACGGTTGTGTGAACAAACCTCTATCCAATTTTGAATTACCGTTGGCGTCTTCATAAATCTGTACAGCAAAAAGTTCACTAACATCAACAGCTATTTCATAAAATGTATATTCGTCTTGCACATCAATGAAGCCGACTGCAATAGAGACTGCATCAAAATTCAAAACTTCATAAGCTATACGAGCAGGATATTTAGAGGCGCCTTGAATTTTCATGGCTATATTATGGTTTTGTCCTAAGACTGCATTTGCAGCTAACGTACAACATAAAAGGAAGACTGTTTGTATCATGGTTACTTGGATGATTGAATAGTTTTTTTAGAGAAAACCAGCCCATTCTCTTTGAGTGAATCCAATACCTTTTCATAAATCGGAATAAATAAATCTGGCTCACTATTAAAGAATGAAAAACTACGTTTAAACATCTCTTCAGAAATATTGTGTTTCTCGTAGATTTTGGCGTAGTAATCTTCAATATCATTTGTGTCTCCTAATATCATAGTCCCGTTTCTGGCACCTTCAACAATATGAACATCTACTAAAATTGGAATCATCTGCTCTGCTGAAATAATCTCTTGTGGCACATGAATCTCACTTTCACTACAGGAAGAAATAATAAGAAGTACTATGATTCCAAGCTTTCTCATCAGTTTCTGTTGAACAATAAACGTTTTCCAAGCTGACTTTCATCAAATTGACCGTTTTTATAGGCCAAATGTCCATTGACGAATGTATGAGTCACCTTGCTTTTCATGACCGTTCCTTCAAAGGGAGACCAACCACATTTGTACAAAATATTATCCTTACTGACTTTCCAAGGTCTATTTGGTTCGAGTAACACAATATCTGCATAATACCCCTCACGAATGAATCCGCGACCTTCTAAACTGAATAGAATTGCCGGGTTATGACACATTTTTTCAATCATTGTTTCAATGGTCCAAATACCGTTGTGAACATGCTCCATCATTGCCGTAAGCGCATGTTGAACCAGAGGTCCTCCAGAGGGAGCCGACAGGTATTTGTTGCTTTTTTCTTCTAAGGTATGCGGTGCATGATCCGTAGCAACAACATCTATTCGACCGTCAAGAAGTGCCTTCCATAACCCGGATCTATCCTCTGCTGTCTTCACCGCGGGATTCCATTTTATAAGAGAACCTTTACTATCATATTGGCTGTCATCAAAGCATAAATGATGCACACAGACCTCTGATGTAATTCGCTTTGAAGCCAATGGCTTCCTATTGGAAAACAATTCTGTTTCCTTCGCTGTGGAAAGATGAAATACATGCAGTTGAGAATTGTATTTCTTGGCCAATTTCACTGCTATACTTGAACTTAAGTAACATGCTTTTTCACTGCGAATCAAAGGATGCATGGACATAGGTATATCCTCTCCATATTGGGCCTGGGCCTTCTCTAAATTGGTGCGAATCGTTTGTTCATCCTCACAATGCGTGATTAACTGGTGATCCAATTGAAAAATTTCTTCTAATGTTTTCTGTTGGTCAACAAGCATATTACCCGTTGAAGAACCCATAAATACCTTGATGGCCGCAACATCCTGCTTACTAACTCTTTTGAGTTCCTCTAAATTATCGTTCGTAGCGCCTATATTGAAGCTGAAATTCGCTAAAGACACCATTGCTGCACGTTCGTATTTTTTTTCTAACTCGGATATAGTGGTTGCCGCAGGTTTGGTATTCGGCTGCTCCATGTAGCTCGTAATTCCGCCAGCTACAGCTGCTCGGCTCTCTGAATAGATGCCTCCTTTATGGGTAAGACCTGGTTCCCTAAAATGCACTTGATCATCAATAATTCCTGGGATTAAGTATTTACCCTCAGCATCAATAACATTAACATTGGTGGATTTAGGCTCGATACTAAAATCAATTTTAGCTATTCTACCTGCCTTGATTAATAGGTCACGTTCAGAAACTTCACCCTCATTTACAACTTGGGCATTCTTAATCAAGTAGGACTTATCCATATGAATTGGTTGGGTGTCGTGTCTAAACTTTGGTAAATAAGCTACGTATTTTCAACTTAAGAACACCAAAAATAGCTTCTTTAATTATACCGCTCGACATTTTACTTTCACCTTGAGTACGGTCGGTAAAAATAACTGGAACCTCAACAATATCTATTCCCTTCCGCCAAGCAGTAAACTTCATTTCAATTTGAAATGCATATCCAACAAATTGAATATTCGAAAAGTCAATAGACTCTAACGTTGATCGTCTGTAGCACTTAAAACCAGCTGTAGAATCTTGAATGGGCATTCCCGTAATAAAGCGAACATAAACACTCGCAAAATAACTGAGTAACACCCTGCTCATAGGCCAATTTACCACATTAACACCTTTCACATAGCGAGAGCCAATGGCTACCCCAGCACCTTGCTCACAAGCTTCTTGCAACCTGGGCAGGTCTTCTGGGTTGTGTGAAAAATCACAATCCATCTCAAAAATATAGTCGTAATCCCTCGCTAGGGCCCATTTAAATCCATGGATATAAGCAGTCCCCAAGCCAAGCTTCCCCGAGCGTTCCTCTATATGAATAAGCCCCTTGTGCTGAGACATTTTTTCACGCACTTTTTCTGCAGTTCCATCTGGAGAACCATCATCAACAATAAGCACATCAAAAGGACGTTCCAATGACATAACGGTATCCAACATCCTTTCGATGTTTTCGATTTCGTTGTATGTTGGAATAATTACGACGCTTTTAGGCATAAGACAAATGTAGCAAAGAAACCACTAGATTAGAGGTATGAAATGGGATGTATATACAGGTAAACAATGGTGGAAGGCCGCACTTATACTATTCGGGGTAATTATAGGTATTGTATCATTATTATATACTGAGACTTTCCTTAAGGAATTACGGGCAGAGGAAGAACGTAAAATAGTGCTTTGGGCAAAGGCTATTGAAGCTGTTTTTTTATCTGAAGACGACACGGATTTGGCCTTTTATTCTCAAATTATACAAGACAATAAAACCATACCGGTTATACTTGTAAACGGCGAAGGGGAAATAATTGCACATCGCAACTTAGATGTTCCCGAATCCAACCCAGATAAATACCTAAAAAGAAAACTCGAAGAGTTTAAGGAAAGTGGTCAGATGCTTGAGAATCCCTATTTAGATGGAAAGACCAATTATTTATACTACAAAGGTTCCTCCCTTTTGAGCAAATTAAGGATTTATCCGTTGCTGCTACTTGGAGTAATTTCCGTGTATATGCTCATTAGCTACATGGCATTTTCCAATGCAAGAAGAAGTGAGCAAAATAAAGTTTGGACGGGGATGGCTAGAGAAACGGCACATCAAATAGGAACCCCTTTGAGTGCATTATTAGGTTGGATCACATTTCTAAAAGATAAATATCCCGCTGAAATCGCATTCAATGAAATGGAGCGTGATGTGGATAGACTCACATCAATTACCGAGCGGTTTAGTAAAATCGGCTCACAACCAGAAATGACAAATCAAGACCTTAGCGAAACACTTGTTCATGCTTTGGATTACATGATGAATCGATTAGGAAAAAATATCGAGCTTTCTTCTAACATTGCGCCAGGCCTTCAAGGATTACACAATCCACAACTCATTTCTTGGGTTTTAGAGAACCTAATCACCAATGCTACGGACGCTATTCAAGGAAAAGGCACCATACACGTAGATGCACAACTTCAAGGAACCAATATTGTAATATTAGTCAAAGACGACGGGAAGGGTATACCCAATAAAATTCAAAGAAGAATATTCAATCCCGGTTATAGTACAAAAAGCAGAGGCTGGGGCCTTGGCTTGAGTTTAGCCAAAAGAATTGTTAACGAATACCACAGCGGCTCCATCTCACTCATAGAAAGTCAAGTGGAGCATGGCGCTACATTCAAAATCACTCTTCCCTCTGTTCTGAAATGAATAGTAGTATCTATTTTCATATCCCTTTTTGCAAACAGGCCTGCACCTACTGTGACTATCATTTTTCCACCAATTTGAACACTAAGGAACAGGTGGTTAATTTCATGTTAGATGAGGTGGTACAACAAAGCAATGAATTGCCATGGAACGAAACTAAAATTAGCAGTATTTACTTTGGAGGCGGTACACCTAGTCTTTTGAACCATGACCAAATTCAACGATTCATTCAAGTGGTACAAAGGCACTTTAAGTGGTCTAAAAACCACATAGAAATTACCCTTGAAGCCAACCCTGATGACATCACCCCAACTAATCTGAGTAAATGGTTTTCGGCAGGAATTAACCGATTAAGTGTAGGGATTCAAAGCTTTCATAAAAACGAGCTTAAAAAAAGTAATAGGGCTCACAACGCTTTGGAATCCAAACGTGCTTTGGAATTCATACACAACAGTCCCTTTGAAAATTATTCTATAGACCTCATGTACGGGATGCCAGGGTCTAATCTAAAAACGTGGCAGGAAAATCTTGAAAATGTCCTAAAATTTAATCCGCCTCATTTAAGCTGCTACAGCTTGACTGTAGAAAATGGCACCGTATTAAAACATCAAGTAGACAATGGACAGATTGTCCTTCCAAACGAAGAGCAAATACGTTCACAATATCGCTATTTGACGCAATGGGCAAAAACCAATAGGTATGACCATTACGAATTATCTAGTTTTTCAAGGGAAAATTACCGAAGTATTCACAACCAGCATTATTGGTCCTACCGTCCCTATTTAGGCGTTGGTCCAGGTGCGCATTCCTTTGACGGAAAACGAAGATTTTGGAATATCAGTAACAACAATCTATATCTTAAAGGTTCAGCCATTACCGAGGAGGAATTGAACCTCAGCGAACAAATAAATGAGCGACTTATAGTTCGACTTCGCACCGCTGATGGATTTAGATTTGATAATGATATCCCACAAATAGATAAAGACAATCCATTGTTTAAACGACTACTGAACAATGTGGAAAACGGATTTAAAAAAGAAATTATTCATCCCATCCCAAATGGGTTCCGTATTTTACCAGAGAATTGGATAACAAGCGATGCTATCATCGCCAGTTTAATGATTGATCATGATGAAGACCACAGTTGAAATCAATGGTGTTTCTTACGAGATAGATTTAAATGCACCTTATGCCGATCTAAGCATGGCAGTTACAGGCATTCCTCGTGCGTGGTACATAGATGCCCCGAAATTTACACCGGTGATTTTAGGCGATTGGAAGGGCTCCGTTAAACTAGGGGGAAATATGAATTTTTTCTCCATAGACTTCAACCCACACGCGCATTGTACCCATACAGAAACGGCAGGTCACATTTCAGAGACGAGACATTCCATAAACCAACATTTCAAAGCACCCTTTACCTTGGCCTTGGTACTTTACCCAGAGGTCACTAACGGAAGAGTAAGTTTTGAACGATTCATGAAAGCATGGCTAGAGGCCAAAGAATATGGTGGTACAGACGGAATCAAATCCGTAATTATCAAAACGGACTGTGGAAACGCCAACCTGCAACGCAATTATAGTCAAACTAACTGGCCCTATCTAGATGCTGAAATTGGGACCTTTATAAGAAATGAAGGTATTGATCATATCCTTATTGACCAGCCTAGTGTAGATCAAGAAGAGGACGGTGGAGCATTGGCGTGTCATAGATCTTTTTGGGGACCCTTACCGGAATCTACATTACATAGAACCATTACAGAATTGGCTCATATTCCCGATCATGTACAAACGGGCAATTACCTCTTACACCTGCAGATCGCACCCATTGAAAACGATGCGGCACCTTCAAGACCGCTGTTATATAAGTTATCTAAAGTCCAATAAAATCACTTTCCTTTTCTTGTGCGAGCATCTACTGCAGCTAGAGTAGCCATATTCACGATTTCACGCACAGATGCTCCTAATTGCAACACATGAGCACTCTTTTGAGTCCCAATAAGCATTGGACCAATGGCTTCCGCAGCACCAAAACTCTGTAACATTTTGTATGTAATATTTCCTGCAGCAAGGTTTGGAAAGATGAATACATTGGTCTTGTGACCCACTAAATCTGAAAATGGGAAACTCTCTTTGAGTAGTTCTGGATTCAGTGCAAAATTTGCTTGAACCTCTCCGTCCACAATGAGTTTTGGATATTCCTTACGCAATATGCCACTTGCTTTTGCCATTTTACGGGCATCTGGTCCGTTACTTGACCCAAAATTGGAATAACTCAACAAAGCCACTTTAGGCACTATGTTTGTCCTTCGCACAGTGTCTGCAACTTTCAGCACTATTTGTACAATATCCTCTACAGCGGGATCAAGGTTAATAGTAGTATCTGCGAAAAACATGGGACCACGCTTAGTCAAAAGAGTATACATTCCTGCAGCCTTACGCAAACCATTTTCTGTACCAATAATTCTCAAGATAGGTCTTAACGCAGTAGGATATTTAACAGTCAAACCACTAATTAATGCATCCACTTTACCTTCCTTTAGCATCATATTGCCGTAGTAATCACGCTGCTTGATTTTACTTTTACACTCCGCCAAGGTCCAACCTCTGCGCATTCGCATATCATAAAGTCTCTGAGCAAACACTTCGCGCCCCTCAGCATCTGCGATGACATCTATAATCTCGGCGCCGGATAATTCTAGTTGGTATTCCTCAATTAATTGCTCAATTCGCGCTCTTGGTCCGAGAAGAACGGGAACCGCCGTTCCCCCATTGATTAAAATTTCTGCGGCCTTGAGAATACGGTATTGGTCTCCCTCTGTAAATACAATTCGCTGAGGCTTCTGAGAGGCATTCTCATTTAATAATCTAATGAACTTATCGTCTCTGCCTAATCGATCACTTAAATTAGTATTATACCAATCCCAATCCTTAATTGGAGCCTTAGCCACACCACTTTCCATTGCAGCTTTTGCAACCGCTGGGGCCACAGTAGTAATTAATCGAGGATCAAATGGCTTGGGGATGATATAGGTTGGGCCAAAGGTTAAATTGCTCTCGCCGTAGGCTAGGTTAACCAATTCGGGAACAGGCTCCTTAGTTAACTCGGCAATGGATCTTACAGCAGCTAATTTCATTTCTTCATTAATAGTTGTCGCACGAACGTCCAAAGCACCTCTGAAAATAAAAGGAAACCCTAAGACATTGTTGACCTGATTTGGATTATCACTTCGTCCCGTGGCCATAATGATATCCTTTCTGGCGGACATAGCATCTTTATAAGTAATCTCTGGATCTGGATTAGCCAATGCAAAAACGATTGGACTGGGTGCCATGGAAGTCACCATATCCTTGCTTACAATGTTTCCTTTGGATAAACCAACAAAGACATCGGCACCCTTCATTAATTGCGCTAAATCCGCCGGTTCATGGTCTTTTGCAAAAATCTGCTTTTCAGGAGTCAACTCTTCTCGGCCAGTTGTAATTAAACCTTTTGAATCGCACATAAAAAGGTTTTCCGATAGTACCCCTAGACTCAAGTACAGCTTAGCACATGAAATGGCAGATGCGCCAGCGCCGTTAAAGACTACTCTAATGTGATTAATCTCTTTTTCCGAAATCTCCAATGCGTTCAATAACGCCGCAGCAGTGATTATTGCTGTTCCGTGCTGATCATCGTGCATGATAGGAATATTCAGCTCCTCTTTTAACCGCTTTTCAATGTAAAAACAATCGGGCGCTTTAATATCCTCAAGGTTTATTCCTCCAAATGTTGGGGCAACAGCTTTTACTGTTTCTATAAACTTGTCTGGATCTGCAGCATCTAATTCCAGATCAAAAACATCTATATCCGCAAATATTTTGAATAGTACGCCTTTTCCCTCCATCACTGGCTTGGAAGCTTCAGGCCCTATATCTCCTAATCCAAGTACGGCCGTACCATTTGAAATTACTGCCACTAAATTGCCCTTGGCTGTATAATTATATACTTCCTCCGGATTTGCAGCAATCTCCTTACACGGTTCAGCAACACCTGGCGAGTAGGCAATAGACAGGTCTCTCTGTGAATTTGACGGCTTAGTTGGGATAACCTCAATTTTACCAGGCTTAGGTTCCTTATGATATCTAAGTGTATCAGTTTTTCGAATTGGTCTTTGACTCATGTCGTTATTACTTTAATACAAAAAGGAATTGAATGGAAACCTTGATGCATGTATTTCTGATGCGACTCTATAAAGAGTACGCCTTAATTCGTCAATATTATTTCTATCCTGAGCGGAAATAAAAACAGCTCGATCGCCAATCTTATTTATCCAGCTCTTTTTCCAGTGGTCAAGATCGTAATTTCTTGGTGTCAATTCTAAATCAGATTTATCTGCCTCCTCATAGGTGTATGCATCAATTTTGTTGAACACCATCATAGTCGGCTTATCCAAACTATCAATCTCTTGCATAATAGCATTCACGCTCTCAATATGCTCCACAAAATTTAGATGAGAAATATCCACGACGTGCATCAATACATCTGCCTCCCTCACTTCATCTAGGGTAGATTTAAAACTCTCTACCAATTGAGTGGGTAATTTGCGAATGAATCCAACAGTATCTGTCAACAATAAGGGTAAATTATCAATATTAATTTTTCTTACGGTTGTATCCAAAGTGGCAAACAATTTATTCTCTGCCAACACATCTGTTTTACACAATAAATTTAATAATGTGCTCTTTCCTACGTTTGTATAACCCACTAAGGCGACTCTAGTCAGCTTGCCTCTGTTACTGCGTTGTGTGCTCATTTGCACGTCAATTTTTTGCAACTTCTTTTTTAAAAGAGATATTTTTTGCTGAATTATACGACGATCTGTTTCGATTTGGGTTTCTCCTGGCCCACGCATGCCAATCCCACCTTTTTGTCTTTCAAGGTGTGTCCACATCCTGGTAAGTCGCGGCAATAAATATTGGTATTGCGCCAATTCAACCTGTGTTCTGGCATAGCTCGTTTGAGCACGTGCAGCGAAAATATCTAAAATAAGATTGGTACGATCCATTACCTTAACCTCCATTAAAACCTCAATATTCTTGAGTTGTGACGGAGTTAGTTCGTCATCAAAGACGATCATATCTATATCCTCGGCCTTTATGAATCCGAGAATATCTTCCATCTTTCCCCTTCCTAGAAAAGTTTTAGGATTGGGCTGTGCCAATTTCTGAGTGAACATATGAACGGTATCTGCACCTGCGGTATCAGCTAAAAAACGCAATTCTTCCAAATATTCTCCCGCTTTGACTTCGTCCTGTTGCTTATTAACAATAGCAACTAGAACACACCGCTCCCTTTGAGAAGTTCTTTTCTTTTTAACTTCTAACATTAAGCTGCTTTCTTAAGCTCCTTGCAAGAAAGCTTCCCAAGGAAATCTGAAGGCAATTAGCAGCAGTCCAATACCGAACCAAATCACTACTATTTTGGCCTTATTCTTAGCAGCCTCTTGACGTTTACTCTTGGCATTTCCAATAGTAAGCAATACGGCCCCGAGCAACATAGTTGCAGGGTGCTCGACATACTTAAAACGCAAAGCAGTGTCACCCATTAGCGTCCCCATGTCTGGTAGCATTCCAGTTATGATTGCAGTAGCTAACATAATCAACCCAACGGTTACTTGAATATGAGTAAGTACTATTGTAATTGTATTTTGTCTTTTGAGACTGGCAGTAAATTCGCGGTCTGATTTCCAAACTAGAAAATTCTGGACAAGCACCACAAGAATAAGGAGAAACCATAAAAATGGCATCCAATGGTGTAAGTGTAGTAATCCTTTATACATCTATTCGTTTTTTAAGTTAATTTACAAAGACTAAAACAAGTGCAAGTATATGAAGAAGACAATCATCCTATTAATCATAACGCTTTAGTAGCGGTATTTCTGCTTATTCGTACTCAGCGTATTCAAGACAAACAGCCTGCAAAGGTTATTATTAGTTTAAAAGAAATTATTCGATTTATTTTTGCAAAAAACAAAAAGCCTTGACCAATTAGTGATCAAGGCTTTTAATTTCAAAATGGCAAATTTATTGAACCACAATTTTAAAATTGGTTATTTCGTCATTGTTTTGAATCAAATAAGCAACAGCACTATATTCATTACCTGAGTTTAAAGTAACGATCCCTTTGTACTTTGCATACTTTCCGTCTGATTTACCATAGGATGAGATAAACAATCCTATAATATCTCCAGCAGCAAATTCCACATTCAATGTACGATCTACTTGGTCAGCAGTCAATACCAAGTCTGCCACCCCTTGACCGTTTAAGTCTCCTTCTAATGTCAAAGGAATGCCTGAATACCTCTTTTCCTCAGCTTCAAATTCCATTTCAGTGACCTCAGAAGTACTTTCGTGGACTGATGAGTGACCGTCACCTAAAACCGGTGCGATAACAAGGCCTACCAAACAAGTTAATTTAATCAAGATATTCATCGATGGACCCGAAGTATCCTTAAAGGGATCACCAACTGTATCACCGGTTACTGAGGCTTTGTGAGCTTCTGAACCTTTGAATGTCATTTCGCCGTCAATCATAACACCAGCTTCAAAGGACTTCTTAGCATTATCCCAAGCACCACCGGCATTGTTCTGGAAAATCGCCCAAAGAACACCACTAACAGCGACACCAGCCATGTAACCACCAAGCATTTCAGCAGCCTCTTGACCGGAGTAGCCAAATACGATTGGTAAAAAACCGATGACAAGTGGAAAAATAATTGTCATTGCACCTGGTAACATCATTTCTTTTAATGAAGCTTGAGTAGAAATTTCTACACACTTGTCGTATTCGGGCTCTGCCTTGTATTCCATGATACCGGGAATCTCTTTGAACTGACGGCGAACTTCTTTTACCATCTCCATAGCTGCTTTACCAACAGAATTCATCGCCAATGCTGAAAACACTACAGGAACCATACCCCCTACAAATAGCATTGCAAGGACAGGTGCTTTAAAGATGTTAATACCATTGATTCCCGTGAAGGTAACAAAGGCGGCAAATAATGCTAATGCAGTCAATGCAGCAGAAGCTATCGCAAACCCTTTACCGATTGCAGCCGTGGTATTTCCAACTGAATCTAAAATATCTGTGCGCTCACGTACTTCATCTGGCAATTCACTCATCTCTGCAATTCCACCTGCGTTATCCGCAATAGGGCCGAAGGCATCGATGGCCAATTGCATTGCAGTTGTTGCCATCATTGCTGAAGCAGCGATAGCCACACCATAAAATCCTGCGAAAGCATAGGCAGCCCATATAGCCCCAGCAAACAATAGGATTGGAGCGAAAGTCGAAATCATACCTGTACCCAAACCAGCAATAATGTTGGTTGCAGCACCTGTAGATGATTTTTGTACGATATCAAGAACAGGCTTTTTACCCAAACCCGTATAGTATTCTGTGAAGTAAGAAATTAACGCACCTACTAGCAAACCGACAACTACAGCGCCGAAAACATCGCCGTTAGTTACAGTTTTAACTCCTTCACCAAAGAATTTCATATCCATGGCTGCGGGAAGCATCATGTTGATTAATATGTATGAACCGATTGCAGTTAAAGCTATAGACGTCCAGTTACCCATGTTTAATGCACGCTGCACTTCTGGCTCTTTCGATTCATTGCTATTAACGCGGATAAAGAAAGTACCGATGATCGAGAACAGGATACCTACGCCTGCAATCATTAGTGGGAGAAGAATTGGACCCATTCCCAACGCTTCACCTGTTGATTGAAGGTGCTCGTTAATCACGTAGTTACCTAAAACCATAGAGGCTAACACTGTGGCTACGTATGAACCGAACAAATCGGCACCCATACCCGCGACATCACCTACGTTATCACCTACATTATCTGCAATAGTAGCAGGGTTCCGTGGATCGTCCTCAGGAATACCTGCTTCAACTTTACCAACGAGGTCAGCACCTACGTCCGCAGCTTTCGTGTAGATACCACCACCTACACGCGCAAACAACGCGATAGATTCAGCACCCAGAGAGAAACCGGCCAGGGCTTCCAAAACAACGGTCATGTCGTTATAGAAGTTACCACCTTCAGCCATAAACCAGCCTACGAGCAATGCGAATAATGTACTAAGACCAAAGACAGCAAGACCAGCAACACCGAGTCCCATTACTGTTCCACCACGAAATGATACTTTCAATGCTTCTGGCAACGAAGTACGAGCAGCCTGAGTTGTACGCACATTCGCATCGGTGGCTATACGCATTCCGATATTGCCAGCGACTGCAGAAAATACTGCACCAATTACGAAGGCTACCACAATGAACCAATGTGTGGTTTCAACGACAGAAGAAATAATACCTAGGAGAATACCGGCGATAACCACGAATATAGCAAGGATGCGATACTCAGCATTCAAGAATGCCATTGCTCCTTCTTTTACATAAGAAGCCAATTTTGACATTTTTTCAGTTCCAGTGTCCTGTTTCACAACCCATGAACGTAATACGAACATGTAGACAAGACCTACAATCCCTAGTAGTGGGACTACATAAAGCAAGTTTTCCATTTTAACTATGGTTTGATAAAAAATCAGCCCCCTTGAGTTTCCTAGGAGGGCTGCAAATATAAGCGTTAGACTCTTTTAAACAACTCGTTGGACATAAGCTCTTATTATTTCACGTATAAGACCGACTTAATCGCATCAATAACTTGGTCTACCTGTGGCAAAAACTCACCTAGAAGGGTAGGTGAATAGGGCGCTGGAGTATCCGCGGTTGTAACTCTTTTCACCGGAGCATCTAAATAATCAAATGCCTCTTTTTGAACCTTATAAGTAATTTCTGTTGAAATAGAACCGAGCGGCCAAGCTTCTTCAAGACACACCAAACGATTTGTTTTCTTAACACTTTCAATAACCGTGTCATAATCAATAGGACGAACTGTTCTAAGATCTATAATCTCGCAGGAAATACCGTCTTTAGCCAAAGCGTCAGCAGCTTCATAGGCTATCTTAATGATTTTACCAAAAGAAACGAGAGTGACATCTGTTCCCTTAAGTTTAATATCTGCAACGCCAATAGGCAAAGTGTATTCTCCATCCGGCACTTCTCCTTTATCGCCGTACATCTGCTCACTTTCCATGAAAATTACCGGATCATTATCACGGATGGCACTCTTCAGAAGGCCTTTTGCATCATAAGGATTTGAAGGTACAATGACCTTGAGGCCAGGACAGTTTGCATACCAACTTTCAAACGCTTGAGAGTGCGTTGCCGCTAGTTGCCCTGCAGAGGCAGTTGGTCCACGGAAAACAATTGGCACGTTAATTTGACCTCCCGACATCTGTTTCATTTTGGCCGCATTATTGATAATTTGATCGATGGCTACCATAGAGAAATTGAACGTCATAAACTCTACAATTGGCCTAAGGCCGTTCATGGCTGCACCCGTTGATATTCCGGCAAAACCAAGCTCTGCAATTGGAGTGTCTATCACTCGCTTAGCACCAAATTCGTCTAACATTCCCTTGGACGCCTTGTATGCTCCATTGTATTCAGCGACTTCTTCACCCATCAAAAAGATATTTTCGTCACGGCGCATTTCTTCACTCATGGCCTCGCAAATGGCCTCTCTAAACTGAATTGTTTTCATTTCTTAATGTGATGTGTCAGGACGGCAAATATACTATTCAATGAATACAACTCTAAAATATTCTTTTCATCAATTTAAATGCTTTTTTGCCCTAAAAAATGAATAATTCGAACTCAAACCTAACGAATTGATAAAAATGAATACTAGAACAAAATTTCTTTGGATTTATTATGCGTGCATAGTAAATTACATCCCAAATCATATTCCATTTATGAACATTCTTGTCTGTATTAGCCATGTTCCTGACACCACTGCTAAAATTAATTTTACTGCAGATGGTAAAACCTTGGACCCAAATGGTATTCAATTTGTTATCAATCCATATGATGAATTTGGCCTTACCAAAGCCCTACATTTAAAAGAAGCGTATGGCGGAACAATTACAGTCATCAATGTTGGCTTGGCGGAAACGGAACCTACTTTACGTAAAGCTTTAGCTATTGGTGGAGATAAAGCTGTAAGAATTAATGTCAACCCCGAGGACGCTATCACAGTAGCCAAAGAACTTAAGAGCCACATTGAGACAAATTCTTACGACCTAATTATCTGCGGTCAAGAAAGCATTGACTACAACGGACAACAAGTACCTGCAATGATTGCCGCGATGCTAAAACTACCTTTTGCAAATGCTTGCGTAGGTCTTACAATCAATAACGAGACGGCAGTAGCTACCTCTGAAATTGATGGCGGACATGCTACTTTCCAAGCACAGCTGCCCATGATTATTGGAGGAAAAAAAGGAATAGTAGAGGAAAAAGATCTCCGTATTCCTAACATGAGGGGAATCATGTCCGCGAGGACAAAACCTCTTGAATTATTAGAGCCGTCTGTTCATGACGGGGCTACTAAATCATTGAATTTTGAAAAACCTGCACCAAAACCTGCCGTGAAAATGATAGATGCCGCTAATGTTGATGAATTAGTACGTTTATTACACGAAGAAGCAAAAGCAATTTAATTATGTCAGTTATAGTTTTTGTTGAGGATTGGAATGGATCCTTCAAAAAAGCATCTTTTGAAGCAACATCTTATGCGAAAAGGTGGGCGAAAATGTTGGATACACAGGTAATTGCTGTTACCGGCAATTCAACAAGTTATCCGGAACTTCATGCTTATGGTGCTGATTATATAATTCAAACTCCCCTTGCCAAAACAGGTATGGGTATTGCTGAACAGCTCGGCCAACTTTGTACTGATGCACAAGGGGTGGTCATCGCAGGTACTGCGTTAGGTAAAACAATCGGACCTGCACTTGCCGCTTTGTATAACGGTTCGCTAAGCACAAATACTATTTCATTGCCTTTGAGCACAAATCCTACCGAAGTAAAACGCGGTTCATTTTCATCAAAAGGAATCGAAACCATTGCATTAAACGGCAATCTTCCTATCATCTCATTTGTACCAAATAGCATAGGTATATTGGAAATCTCCGGAAATGGTGAAACAGATTCTCAAGAAATTGCTGGGAACGATCTTATGGAAATAACCGAAGTGAATATTGCTTCCGGTAAGGTCGCTCTCCCTGAAGCGGAAGCTGTAGTGAGTGCTGGTCGCGGTTTAAAAGGCCCAGAGAATTGGGGAATGATTGAAGAACTCGCTGATGTTTTAGGAGCAGCAACCGCCTGCTCAAAACCTGTAAGCGACATAGGGTGGCGACCACATAGTGAACACGTTGGTCAAACAGGTATTCAAGTCAACCCTAATCTGTATATTGCAATTGGAATTTCTGGCGCAATTCAACACCTTGCCGGTGTTAGTGCATCAAAGACAATTGTCGTAGTAAATACAGACGCTGAAGCACCGTTTTTTAAGGCTGCAGACTATGGAATTGTAGGTGATGCATTTGAAGTTATCCCAAAATTAGTGGATGCTTTGCGCGCCTTCAAGACTGCTAGTTAATGCAAGAAATAGAAATTACGGTTAAGGGCTTATCCTACAGTCAAGGAAAATCAGGCGCATATGCGCTCATTTTAGCTGAAAAAGGTTCTAATAATCGTAAGTTACCTATCGTAATTGGTGGTGCTGAAGCACAAAGTATTGCTGTTGCCTTGGAAAAATCCATAGCACCGCTGAGACCCATGACCCATGATACTTGGAATAACATGCTCAAAGAGCTAGGTGCTTTTCTAGAAAAGGTTCTCATTCACCGTCTTGTAAACGGTGTTTTTTATGCGTCGATTTATTTACGTAATGAGCAAGGTGCCCAATTAGTTTTTGACTCCCGCCCTTCAGATGCTATTGCGTTGGCAGTAAGGCTCGAAAGTCCCATTTATGCTCTAGAGTCCATCCTAGAGCAAGGGGGCATTACCGATAAAGAAGAAAAAAAAGCGGATGCTGAATCAGCAGTGGTTAAAGAAAAAGCACCAATTGGCGAAGATCATTTAAACCTAGAAGATTTAGAAGAGCAGCTCGCTGAAGCAGTTCTTAACGAAGACTATGAGCTTGCTGCCAGACTCAGAGACCACATTGAAAAACTAAAATCATGATCCAATTTATTTTAAGAGGAACACTCGGCATTATTTGCCTAATTGGAATTTTATGGCTGCTGAGCAGCAATAAGAAAGCAATCAATTGGAAGACAGTTCTCAACGCGAGCCTGTTACAACTCTCTTTGGCATATTTAGTGTTAAAAGTACCAGGCTTTTCATGGGCATTTGATAAATTTTCATTGGGAGCAGTTACCGTGCTTGACTTCACCAAAGAAGGTTCAGAATTCTTATTTGGAGGGCTCATAACCAACACTGACAGCTACGGTTATTTGTTTGCATTTCAAGTATTACCCACCATTATCTTCTTCTCGGCATTAACCTCTCTTTTATACTATTATGGTATTCTACAGAAAGTGGTAAAAGCGATGGCTTGGGTCATGCAAAAAACATTGAAATTAAGTGGTGCAGAATCGCTCGCAGCAGCAGGGAATATTTTTATAGGTCAAACCGAAGCCCCATTATTAGTAAAACCGTACATCTCTAAAATGACTAAAAGCGAATTATTATGTTTGATGAGTGGTGGTATGGCAACTATCGCGGGGGGAGTGCTCGCTGCTTATATAGGATACCTAGGGGGTGAGGATACTGCTGGAAAATTATTTTTCGCCAAGCATCTCATTACGGCATCAGTCCTTAGTGCCCCTGCTGCCATAATGAGCGCTAAAATCTTAATCCCTGAGACAGAAAAATTTGATAACGTTGCTGAAATTTCCAAACATAGTATGGGCTCAAATTCCTTAGATGCTATTTCCAATGGAACTACTCAAGGTGTAAAGTTAGCCGTTAATGTGGGTGCCATGCTTTTGGTTTTTGTTGCGCTTGTTTATGGAGTCAACTATATCATAATTCACTCATTAGGTGATTGGACAGGTTTAAATACTTGGGCTAATAATATTACTGACGGACAGTTTGATGCATTTTCACTAGAATTTATTTTAGGTTCTCTATTCAGTCCACTAGCATGGATACTGGGAGTCCCTACAACAGATATTATGCTTGTAGGTCAATTATTGGGGGAGAAAACGGTTCTAAATGAATTTTATTCATACGTAAGTCTAACTGAGATGAAAGAAGATGGTTTGTTTTCTTCTGAACGCTCCGTCATTCTCTCCACTTATATGCTTTGTGGATTTGCAAATATTTCAAGTATCGGAATTCAAATTGGCGGGATTGGGGTTTTAGCCCCTAGCAGGAGAAAAGAATTAAGTGAATTAGGCGTAAAAGCACTTATCGCTGGAACAGCAGCCTCATTATTCACCGCAGCATACGTTGGAATGATTATCTAGAGAATGAAGGATACTATCGACAAAATAATCATAGGAGTCGATCCTGGGACCGTTGTTATGGGCTACAGCATTGTTCACATCATTAAAAGTAAGGTTGAGCCCATTGTACTTGATGTGCTGAAGTTCAACACTAAATTGGATCACTACACTCGGCTTTCTCACATTTTTGATGAACTCAGCAAGGTGGTAGAATTGTACAACCCCGATGAAATGGCGCTCGAAGCACCCTTTTTTGGTAAGAATGTACAATCTATGTTGAAGTTGGGTAGAGCACAAGGTGTTTGCATGGCCGCTGCATTGTCAAAAAAAATTCCAGTATTTGAATACAGTCCACGGTTAATCAAACAAAGTATTGTAGGCAACGGCAACGCGAGTAAAGAACAAGTTAGTGGAATGCTGCAAAGCATGTATCCAGGCTTGAATCATACCTATTTAGATGCTTCGGATGCTTTAGCTACAGCTGTATGTCATCATGCACAAACCAGCAGTCTAGCCTTACCAAAACACGGTACAGGCAGAAAAAAGGCAAGAAACAAAAAAGAAGGCGATTGGAAACAGTTTATACATCAGAACCCAAGTCGTCTGAAATAGCTTTTGCTAATGCTGCCATTTCTTCACTAGAAAAATCAGCTTTTACATTGGAAAAGCTCAGTTCGTGCTCTGCATTTATGGGTACTAAGTGTATATGAGCGTGTGGAACTTCCATTCCAAGGACCATAGAACCAATTCTCTTGCAAGGCAACACCCGCTTTAGGCCTTGTGCCACTCGCTGCGTAAAAGACATCAAGCTATTGTAGTCGTCCACAGGTAATTCAAATAGTTCATCAACTTCAAGTTTTGGTACACACAACACATGACCTCTCTTTATGGGACTAATGTCTAGAAAAGCAATGTTTTTACTGTCCTCTGCTACTTTATAGCTTGGGATTTCCCCACTAATGATTTTCGTAAAAATACTCGACATGCTTAGGCCACAGAGATTTCTAAAATCTCAAAACTCATGACACCTCTTGGAACCTGAATTTCTGCTATCGCTCCAACTTTTTTACCCAATAAGCCTTTACCAATGGGGCTAGAAACTGATATTTTATTTTTTCTAATATCCGCCTCTTTTTCGGCTACCAATGAGTACTCAATAATGGCGCTATTCGCCATATTTTTGAGCTTTACCTTTGTGAGTACACCTACCTTTGTTAGGTCTATATTTTCTTCGCTCAGGATTCGAGCATTCGCTAAGACATCTTCAAGCTTGCTTATCTTCATTTCAAGCATACCCTGTGCCTCCTTAGCAGCATCGTATTCTGCATTTTCACTTAAGTCGCCCTTATCTCTGGCTTCTGCTATTTGAGCCGAAATTTTTGAGCGCTCAATGGTCTTCATTTGCTCAAGTTCGTCCTTGAGCTTTTGAAGCCCTCCTACGGTATAATAACTAACTGATGACATACTGTAAAGGTTTTGACTAAAAAAGAGGCCTTAGGAAGCCTCTCTTAACGTTCAAAGGTATAAAATCTTTCTAATTACAAATTGATTCGAGCGCCAATAGTGTGGATACCACTGAATGCAGAGGTAGTACCACGGTAAGCATAATCAATTGCAAAGCTACCATCGTCAGTTGTGGGGACATTGAAACTAAATCCACCACAAATACCAGAAACTGCAGATGTCCTTAAACCATCTGCTCTGTTATCTCGAGCTACATATCCTACGCGAAGTTGAAATAAGTCCTTAAGGCTATACTGTATGCCTACGTTATAGGTATCCTTTTCAAAGGCATTTGAGGTAAAATTCAAAGCTCCCGTCACCTTTCCTCTCTCTAATAACCAATCGTAAGATCCACCTATGCTAAGCGCAGTAGGTAATTCAAAAATAGCAGAACGGCTCTCGAATGTTTGTGTATAAGCCACACCGTAGGTAGGCACCGGAAGTGTAATCCCAAATCCGTCTCCTTCATAGGTTATACCAGGTCCAACATTACGTAGAGTAATGCCGAATTTGAATCGGTCTTCTACTCCCGTGCGGTATTGTACTCCAGCATCAAAACAAACGCCACTAGTATTCAAATTGGAAATTGAGCTACTGTAGATTTTTACATTAGCACCACCGTAGATGTTTTCCGTAAATTTTTGTGCATATCCAAGATTGATTGCTAAACTTTGAGGACTAATTGTTGCACCCGTACCTTCAGGTTGGTCAGCAGTGGTCACCTCCCAATCTCCATAATCGAATGCACTGATCCCCATATTCAAAAAACCTACATCGCTAACACGTTGGATAAGTGTAGCTCCATTCATTTGAATTCCAGCTCCCACCAACCACTGAGTATTATTAAAAGCTACTTGTGTATTACCAGAGGTGGCTGCAATACCTGCAATATTAATAAATGAGGCATCCACACCGTTAACTCCGGCAACATTCACCCCTCCCCAACCTGCAGAACGTGCAAAAGGATTTATTAATAATTCAGAGGCACCCGCAGAACCTGCACGCTGAGGATTACCTGCTTGAACTGTCCCAAATAGTACTAGTAAACAAAATGCAATGATATGTTTTTTCATGTTCATCGTTATTCTCTTAGAATGAGTTCAAATCAACTGGACGAAGGGCTCCAAACCACTTCACAACTTTTTCTCCTAATGCACCAGCATCTACATGAATAATGTAGACTCCAGAGGCTATTGGTACATTATACGTATTCTTCAAATCCCATTCGACATACGTTAAACTGTTATCTTTTCTTAACTGCCGCACTAAAGTACCTGATGTAGAGAAAATA
>CACMMX010000020.1 GCA_902614915.1 uncultured Cryomorphaceae bacterium | reverse complement strand
TAAATATGAATGAGCTCTACCTCCGGCCATAAACTATCTGATCCAATAACATCTGCATCACACTGGTAAAATTCTCTAAACCTGCCTCTTTGCGGTCTGTCAGCGCGCCAAACAGGTTGAATTTGATAACGTTTAAATGGAAATACTATTTCATTTCTGTTCTGCACAACATAGCGTGCAAAAGGAACCGTCAAATCATAACGTAGTGCTTTATCTGCAATTTTTGAAGACAAGATTTGAGGATTCTTCTGCTGCCATTCTTCTTGAGAGGTCTTTGAAGTAAAATCTCCAGAACGCAAGATTTTAAAAATCAAACGATCACCTTCCTCGCCGTATTTTCCCATTAGCGTATTGAGATTCTCAAACGAGGGCGTCTCAATAGGATCATACCCTCTTAATTCAAACTGCTCTTTGAGCACAGAAATTATATACTGGCGTTTTTGAACAGTTTCCGAAGAAAAATCGCGGGTACCTTTAGCTAATACGGGTTTCATAATGAGACAATGAAATATTATGGCAAAGTTATAGGTAGGAATTCAATTTACTTCGCTTGAACTAAACAACTTCTATACATTTTCATATTCTTCCAAAGCAACAAGAGATATACCTATTAATTCTATTTGTGCCATTTAAAAAAATACTGCATTAAAAACATAATATAGGCCGTATTTGATAATAAAACAGATTCAAGATATCTTCACTAATTGTTTAAGCTTATTAGTTTTAATTAAACTTATCGTCGAATTTGTCTACAAAGAATAAATATTTAATAATTATCCCCGCGCGATTATCAGCTACTCGCTTACCAAACAAGCCTCTTAAAATACTCGGTGATTTACCATTGATTGCACACACATACAACGGAGTAAAGAATATAATTCCCAATGTATACGTAGCTACAGATTCTAATCAAATTCATTCTGTTTGTAAGGCACTAAATATACCTTGTATAAAAACTACCAAGGAACATTTAAATGGCACCACCCGAACCCTTGAAGCATATCAACTCATAAAAGAGGATTACGACTATATTATAAATGTTCAAGGAGATGAAGTATTTATTTCAGAGGAAGTGCTTAATCCTTTAATTCATCTTCTAGAGACCGCCCAACCACAGGCTGCAACTCTACGTGCTCCAATAACAGACTACACCTCAAAATCAAATGTTTATGTAATTAGTAATAATCAAAATGAAGCTATTTACTTTTCAAGAAGCCCTATACCATGGTCCTTAGATGAAAGTATCCAACGGTTCCAACATATAGGAGTTTATGCCTATACACCTGAAACATTATATGAATATTGTAATCTATCACCTACACCGTTGGAAAAAGCTGAGTCTTTAGAGCAACTAAGATGGATAGAAAATGGCAATACTTGGGCCATTGCAACTGCACCAGTCAAACCTCTAAGTATAGATACCCTTGAAGATTTGATGTCCGCTAAAGCACTTCTTTAAGAGCCATTTATATTAGTAAAAAATCAATTCATCCGACTTAGAGGGGGTAAGCTGTCCAGATATAAAATTCCGTATTAAAATATTCTCAATAAGTTGGTCTTCTTGATCATTAACCGGATCATAAGGTCTTTTTAAATTTATATCATACCACCATGCGGTTATAGACCAAAATCTGGCAATAAATCCATTACGATAGGTTTTGATAATCTGATACACCGAAAGACCTGTTTCACGGTGAATTAGTTTAGACAATATTTGACCTTCACTCCTTGTTAATTTCCTAAGTTCAGGTTCAAACTTTTCCTCTAAATACTTTTGGTATTGTTTAGTATAATTTCTGCGTTGTCTTCGTTTATCAATATCTTCTAAGACTATTTTCACGCTATCCATTCTAAGTGCTGCCTCCCTGACAAATGGGTAAACTCTTCTCACTTTCTTGGTCAATAAATAATAATTTCTTCGGGCTTGAAAATCATTCAAGGTTGGCTTTGGGACATATAATACTTCATCTAAAACCGTCCAGGGGATTGTATCCCCTTCTATGACCAATTGACCTACTAAATGAGAACCACCGTCTTTAATCCGACTCAGTGTATCCACTTGTGCCGAACAACCCAAGTATAGAAGAAGTACACCTAAACAAAGTCCCCTATGAACGATTTGATTTCCAACGAGAAGATGTTTCATTTGTTACCACGGATTGATTTGACTTGTTTTCATGCAAAAGGTTCGCAACAGCCACAGCAGCGATAGCCTCTAGTTCTGAGTCATCATTTTGTAAAGAATCTGCCGTAAAATAATTCGAAACAAAATGTGTATCGAAATCACCTTGAACAAAGGCGTTATGTTTTAAAACAAATTCAGCGAAATCCAAGGTAGTTTGCACACCAGAAATTCTGTATTCGCTAATTGCTCTTTTCATTCTAGCAATCGCCTCATGACGATTCGCGCCGAAAGTGATCAGCTTAGAAATCATCGGATCATAGTAAATGCTAATATCCATACCTTCCTCTAATCCGTCATCAACCCGCACTCCAGGGCCTTGTGGGCGTTTATATTCGTGTAGTTTTCCCGTATCAGGCACGAAATTTTGTGCAGCATTCTCGGCATAAACTCTTACTTCAATTGAATGTCCTTGTATTTTTAGGTCCTCCTGAGAGAAAGCCAACTTTTTACCTTCCGCAATCTTGATTTGCTCTTTTACCAAATCAATACCTGTAATTTGCTCGGTCACAGGGTGTTCCACTTGTAAACGCGTATTCATTTCCAAAAAGTAAAACTTACCCCCGGGCTCAAATATAAATTCTACCGTGCCTGCCCCACGATAATCGCATGATTTTGCAACGTTTACTGCAGCTTCACCCATTTGAGTTCGAAGTTCTTTCGAAAGCACAATGCTTGGAGCCTCTTCTATAACTTTCTGATGTCTTCTCTGTATTGAACATTCGCGTTCGAAGAGATGAACAACATTACCGTATTCATCCGCTAAAACTTGGATTTCTATATGTCTTGGTTCTTTAACATATTTTTCCACAAACACAGATCCATTACCAAAACTCTTGGTAGCCTCGCTTACTGCACGCTCCATTTGTGGTAAAAATTCATGGGGATTTTCAACAATCCTCATTCCTTTTCCGCCGCCTCCAGCACTAGCTTTAATTATCACAGGAAATCCAATTTCTGAAGCAAGTGACATAGCCTTTTCAACTTCAACTACTTTGCCATCCGAACCTGGAACGAGGGGCACATCAAATTCACTCACTGCTGCTTTTGCAGTAAGCTTATCTCCCATTATTTTTATTGCATGAGGTTTAGGTCCAATAAATATTATTCCCGCAGTTTCAACGGCTTCCGCAAAAGAGGGGTTTTCACTTAAAAAGCCATAGCCAGGATGTATGGCATCCACCTTTAGCTTTAACGCTTCAGAAATGATTTTATCTCCACGTAAATAGCTTTCTGAGGATGGTGCCGAACCAAGTAAAACAGCCTCATCTGCGAACAAGACATGAGGTGCTCTTCGGTCAACATCTGAGTAAACTGCTACAGTTTTAATACCCATTTCACGAGCACTCCTCATTATTCTCAAGGCAATTTCTCCTCTATTTGCAACGAGGAGCTTCTTTATCGTTTTAGACATTGTTGGCGTTTGTATTCCAGCAAATATACTAATGGATTAACTAGCTTATTTGAAGTTCATACAAAAGAAAATACGAGTCTTTTAGTGGTATCTTTGGACTGTGTCACAACGGATTAACCCGTTATATTTACAACATGAGAAAGTCCATTATTATTCTCTTATTTCTAAATATTCAAATACCTGTTTCTGCACAAGTCTTGGGCTTATTGAGATATGATGGCGGTGGTGATTGGTATTCGAATCCTACCGCTTTGAATAATTTAAGTAACTTCTACAACAAGGCCACAAAAGCCAACAGCTATGTATTTCCTCAAGAGATAAACGTTGAGGATCTGCTTTCTTCGGGAATTTCATTTCTTCATGGAACAGGGCACGGTAGAATTGAATTCACTGAATCTCAAAGGTCTATTCTTCGTCTTTTTGTTACGCGTGGTGGCTTTATACACATAGATGATAACTATGGAATGAAAGACTATGCAGAAAAACAATTAGATCTGTGTTTTCCTGATGCTATTAAAGAAGACGTTAGTCATTCGCATGAAATATTTAATTCTGTTTTTCCGCTTAAAGGACTTCCAAAAATTCATGAACACGATAATGAAACTCCAAGAGCAATTGGATATTTCATTAATGGGGAACTCATTGCCTTACTTACCATTGAGAGCGATATTGGAGACGGCTGGGAAGATGAAAAAGTCCATAACGATCCAAAGGAAAAAAGACAGAAAGCATTAAAAATGGGCTCAAACTTGGTACATTGGTCCATAGTAAGAGAGTAAACCATGCTAAATTATAACCTACAACCCCTTACAAAATCCATCCTACAAGTACTACTGTTAGGCCTTCTTATTTATGTATTATACCTTATTCAAGGTATTTTAGTTTATGGAATAATAGCCTTTTATACCAGCATCTTAGGACGACCTATAATTGGACTGCTGGGTAAGATTCCAAAAATTGGGCACAGGCTAAACATGACACTAAAAGCCTCGATCACCTTGTTATTGTTAGCAAGCATTCTTTTGGGTATTTCCACATGGTTCTTTCCTGTAATAATTAGAGAATTTAGTTTTATTGGTGCTATAGAATATGATTCACTTTTATTAAGTCTTCAGCAAGAGTGGACACAATTGGATGCTCTTCTATCTTCTTTCGGAATCAATACTGAATCGGAATTAGATGCCCTCAATCAAACGCTGC
Organism: uncultured Cryomorphaceae bacterium; assembly: GCA_902614915.1. Lineage (GTDB taxonomy): Bacteria > Bacteroidota > Bacteroidia > Flavobacteriales > Schleiferiaceae > UBA10364. The sequence goes on along the minus strand of CACMMX010000020.1, from coordinate 24,637 downwards.
AAGGCTTTGCTTCTATGGAAGCCATTTCTTCTGTACTGAGAGGTATTGCTGGTTCGCTTGGTCAATTCATAATAGGTCTATTTTCAATTACCTTTATAACTTTCTTCCTTTTGCGTGAGCAGGATTTAGCAAATAGGTTTGTGGATTCGCTCACTCCAAAAAAATACCACGACAAAGTGGATATTATCGCTCCACAAATTAAAAGAGTGATTACTCGATACAGTTTTGGAATTCTATTTCAAATTACTGCCATCTTTACTCTTTTAGCTGTTGGCATGTCTCTTATGGGTATTGAAGGCGCAATAGTACTGGCTTTATGTGCTTCTGTTTTCAATCTAATCCCATATGTTGGGCCAATTATTGGTGCCGCGTTAGGAATACTTTTGGGCATGGGTCAGCTTTATGCCGCTGGTATTTCAGATCCAAGCCTAACTGTAGATTTACTTCAGTCATTGTATTTGTTGACCGGGCTTTTCTTTGTGGTACAGCTTTTAGATAATATTTTATTCCAACCATTAATTTTTAGCAATAGCGTAGGTGCTCATCCTCTTGAAATATTCTTAGTAATCTCTATTGCTGGATCCCTTTTGGGTGTTGGTGGAATGATAATCGCAGTTCCTGTGTACAGTATTGGTCGAATCATCTTTAATACTGCTTTGAAGACCATAGATGAAAAATCTTGAACAGGTTTCTAAACAGGTTTCACCAACCGTTCTTACAGAAGAAGTTTGGAAATGGATATTTGCACATCTTGAGGTTAAACCTGTTGAATTACGCTTAAAATATGGTAACGAAGAACCTTTTTTTTCTGCAATTTCTCAAATAGAAGCAAGAGCTAGGTATTCAAAAAAGTTTAAAGATTTTATTCATTCACCTTGGGTATTTCCTAATGGCATTGGACTAGAGCAGAGTTCTTCTGCAGCAACAGCAAAAATTAAACAACGACTATTCGGAGCACCATATAGTGCCGATCTGTGCGGCGGTTTGGGAATGGATAGTTATTTTATTTGTGATAGACAATCCAGTAAGAATCACATTGTTTTTGAACGTAATGTTGGCTTGGCCCAATTACTCAAGCATAACCTAACTACTTCAACAGTTATCGCTTCTGAATTCAATTTTGATGTCCTTGATGATTGGATTAAACGCCAGAATATACGCATAAATGAGCTCGAGGTATACCTTGACCCTGATAGAAGGTCAAATGGCAGGCGCTCTTTCTCCGTCCTTGAGGGAGCCCCGAATCTAGTTTCGATTCAACGAGACTTACTTACAAGATGTGCTAAAATAATAGCAAAACACAGTCCTATGGAGGATTTCAAAGAGATTAAAAAATTACTCTTGAATCTGAGCGAATTGCATGTTATTCAATTCCAAGGGGAATGTAAAGAAGTACTTACAGTTCAGGAAAAAGGATATGAAGGATCTGTAAAAACCATATTGATTGACGCTGAAAATCAAGATGAATTTATAGAACAAAATACTACACCTTCTATGGACATTCTAACTTCATTGAAAACATATATAATCCAACCCTCAGCTGGACTTAATAAATCTGGCTTACAAGCGCAATTTGCGCAGATTCATGGATGGTATAAACTCGTTTTCGGGAATTTATTTACATCAGAAATTCAGCCACCACCGAGTGTTTTTTATAAAATATTTAAAGTGAATGAAGTATTCGATTCTTTGAAAAGAGCCAAACTATTTGGCCCTGCAGCTATCGAATCAATAGGCTCTAGAATCTCCTCAGATGAGATTCGCAAGAGATTCAGGCTTAAAGAAGGTCGAGAGCAAAAAATATTTTATCTACAAAACGGAAAATTAAAATTAATCGTTACATGTCAATTGATTGAATAGGCATACTTTTTGGTTAATTTAGTACACATGTGTAAACTTTTTGCAGTCTTATTTTCTATACTCTTTGTGCTGAAGTCTATTAGTGCGCAGGAGGCACTGTTTATTCCTAATGAAGGACAGTGGGAGAAAGAATTCACACATAAAACTCCTTTAAAATACGGGGCCCTATTCTTCAAAGAAAATTCCATTCAATTCGTTTTGAAAGATGCCGCACAAATAGATGATTTGCACGGTCACGATATCCATGAGGCCGGACTTTCCCACAGTGCAGAAAACCTAAAGTTTCACGTATTAAACATGGAATTTATTGATTCAAAAAAGGATTGTGCGAATGGTCTAGAAAAAGTACCCTTTAAGCACAACTACTTTATCGGTAATGACCCACAATATTGGCGGTCAGGCGTTGAACCTGCTCGGGCACTACAATATCAAGATTTGTATCCACACGCTGTATTGCATTTCAGTACTTTTAATGAGCATATCAAATACGAATGGCGTCTTGCAAATCCTAACGCAATTGATAATATACAGTGGAAATATCATGGCGCTGAATCCGTTGAAGTCACTTTAGAGGGAAATTTAGTTGTTAAAACCTCTGTAGGTCACTTTTATGAGAGCAAACCCATTGCTTGGGGGTGGAAACAAGGTAAGCGTGTTAATTTTGGCATTTGGTATGAATTAACCGACGATACTATTTCTTTTGGCGTTGAAAACGTTGCATCAACTTTGGATAGCCTAGTTTTAGATCCTCAGCTTGTGTTCACTTCATTCAGTGGATCACTCACGGATAATTGGGGCTTTACTGCAACGTATGATGAACAAGGAAGGCTCTATGGTGGTGGCGTCGCCTTTGCAACGGGATATGTAAGTACGGTTGGAGCGTTTCAAACAGGTTACAACGCATCTATGGGTCCTTTTCAAAATTTTGAACCTGACGTAACAATAAGTGTTTTTGAACCAAACGGTAACAACTTGCTGTATGCAAGCTATTTAGGAGGCACAAAAAGTGACCATCCCCACAGTATGGTTGTAAACTCGAGGGGAGAGTTAATTGTTATGGGAACCACCGGTTCTGCAAATTTTCCAACGCAAAATCCCATACAGAATTCTAATGCTGGGGGATCAACAGTAAATGTCAATGGCTATGATTTTGAAGACTCGGATATTTTTATAACTCGATTCAATGCCAATGGAGCCGCATTACAGAGTTCAACCTATATTGGTGGTAGCGGTAATGATGGGATTAATATACTCATCAGTAAAAATTACGGCGATGCATCTCGTGGGGAAATCGTTATAGATGAAAATGATAATATTTATGTAACTGCCTCTACCACAAGTTCTGATTTTCCATCCACTAATTGCACTACTTGCAGTAAGGAAGGAGGACAAGATGCTGTAATCTTTAAATTAAATAACCAAGGCACGAACCTGTTATGGAGTAATTATTATGGATCTACTGACCACGATGCGGGATATAGTATTAAGGTCGCAAATGGTACTGGATATATATGTGGAGGTACGGAAGGCAGTATTTTACCTTCCACCACCGGCGCATTTAAATCGTCTAAACAAGGAATAGCAGAAGACGGATATATAGCAAGATTTAATGCGCAATCTGGAGCATTAATTAGGAGCACGTTTGTTGGAACGTCTGAATACGACCAAACATTCTTGTTAGACATAGATAAATTGGGTAATGTGTTTGTGTTTGGGCAAACTTTTGGAAACTATCCCATCTCAAACGGTGCATGGGGTACACCTCAATATCGCAAACAATTTATTCATAAAATCAGTGCCGACCTTAGTTCAAGTATGGCCTCCACCGCTTTTGGATCTCCTCAAGGCAACATGAATTTAGTACCCACTGCATTCAACATAGACGATTGTCTTAACATACTCCTTTCCGGGTGGGGCGGCACTACCAACTCTGCTTTCACAAATACCTCAGTAGAAGATCTTCCTATTTCGACCGATGCACTTCAAAATACTTCGAACGGTTCGGATTTTTATTTCATGGTTCTGGGTAAGAACTTCACCACATTCAAATACGGTTCTTTTTTCGGCGGTGCAGCTAGTGCAGAACATGTGGATGGAGGAACCTCAAGGTTTGATGACCGAGGCCGTATTTATCAAGCGGTTTGTGCAGGATGTGGAGGAAACAACGACCTACCCACTACCCCTGGCGCATTTTCAATCAATAACAATAGTAACAATTGTAATCTAGGAGTCATAAAGCTTGATTTCGAAACAGCGATTGAGGCTAATGCACAGGTGGATTTAAATTATCTTATTGATACCACTTGCTATGAGTTAACCTTGCGGCTCTCTAATAACAGCGTGAATGCCAACGCATATTTCTGGGACTTTGACCAAGGAGATACCTCAAACCTGAAAGAGCCTGTGGTCACATTCCCTAACCTTGGTAATTATGAGGTGATGCTCGTTGCAATTGATACCATTTGTGATACTTATGATACAACCTACATCGACATTGTACACGATACAGCAAATTTTCCCACAGCAGACTGGAATGCAGATTATGTGAGTTGTGATTTATTTCGCGAAGTAAAATTCACCGAAACTTTGAATGATGCTGATTACTACGAGTTTAATTTTGGGGATGGAACAACCTTAACCACCTCCAATGATACTGTTTTGCATTCCTTTCCTAGCACGGGTATATTTACGGTAACTATAACGGCTCGAGACTCCTTCTGTAACGTAAGTTCGGTCAGCACAAAACTTGTCTTATTTGATAATGACTCGAACATACCAACGGTAAGCATATTTACCGATAGTTGCCGCTACGGTGGTATAGATGTACTTTATACGAACGTAGATAGCACCATGATATTTGATTGGAATTTCAGCGGTAATTCGGACACTGGAATGATTCCATCGTTTAGGTATCCAGAGTCTGGCCTAGAATCTGTGAAATTGACCATTACAGATACTGTTTGTAACAGATCGTATGATTTTGATTTTTTGGCTGATATTGTGAGAGTTGATGGGCGAGTTTTTATTCCCTCGGCATTTACCCCAAATGGAGACAACAAAAATGAACTATTTAAAATATATGGGAACAGTTGCCTCGAAAATCCAACATTCCGAATTTATGACAGTTGGGGCAATGAGGTTTTTAGAAGCGAGAACCCCTTCAAAGAGTTTTGGGACGGGACATTCAATGGAACCGAAGTCAAATCGGATGTATATACCTATAGATTTACTGGGGGCGACGAAGTTCGAATGGGAACCATTTGCATCATTAGGTAATTCAGCATTCTACCTGAGTATTATAAATTTCTCGAACTGCATTTAAAAATCTATCCGCGCACGCTTTCGTGTTAAATTTACTCATAGATACACGAACAGGTTGATAATTAGCCGTCCAAGAACCTAAAGCTCGGATGACATGACTACCATGGCTGGATCCTGAATTACAAGCGGAACCGCCGCTTACATTAATTCCTTTGATATCTAAGGCAAAGGTTAGCATTTCATTATTTAATTTTGGAAAGGCGATATTGAGCACAGTGTACAAACTTTTATCTAATTCTCCACTTCTTCCAAAGAATTTCACCTCGGGAACAATTAATTGAACTTCTTTAATAATATATTTCTTGAGTTCTTCGACTTTCCTTTGGTCTTCAGCCATCCCATCTATTGCAAGTTCAAAGGCTTTACCTAATCCACAAATGCCAATGGTGTTTTCTGTTCCTGCTCGCATATTACGCTCTTGAGCACCGCCTTGAATTAAAGGCTTTATTTTAAGATTTGATCTTACATAAACAAACCCGACTCCCTTGGGACCATGTATTTTATGAGCAGAACAAGTCAAAAAATCATATTTCGTATCTATCACGTTTATAGGTAAATGCCCCATGGCCTGTACAGTGTCTGAATGAAACAACGCATCATACTGTTGGCATAAGTCACTAATATCTTTGACGGGATTAAAATTACCTATTTCATTATTGGCAAACATCAAAGAAACGAGCGTTTTTGGCCCCTCTTTCAGTAGTAATTCTAATTCTTCTAAATCTATATCTCCGTATTCATTGACCTTCAAATAGGCCGCCTCTATCTCCCCACGTTCCGACATAAATTCAACCGGGTGAACTACAGCATGGTGTTCAATAGGAGTTGTGATTATTCGTTTTACATCCAAATCTCTAACACTACAAAACAAGGCCATATTATCTGCTTCTGTTCCACCAGAGGTAAAGAATATTTCACCAGGCAGTGCACCAATAGTCTTAGCAATTCGCTTACGGACTAATTCCACTTCAACTTTTGCGCTTCTTCCGTTTAAATGAGTTGATGAAGGATTACCAAAGTTTTCCATCATTCTAATCATCTCCTCTTTAACACGAGGTTCAAGAGGTGTTGTGGCTGCATTATCAAGAAAGATTACACTCATTGTTATCTCTGTGTCATTCGCCTCAAATATATGGTAATTGCAGAAACTTCATATATCCTTGGATAGTTCAGAGAGTAGTCTAATAAACCGACTTCCTAGTTCAATTGCTTCGGTGGTAGTTGGCGCCTCAGTATAAATTCTGACTATTGGTTCAGTATTAGACTTGCGCATGTGAACCCACCGATCTGACCAAGTTATTTTAACACCGTCGATGGTGCTTAATTCTTCGTTAGCATATTGATTAGCGATTGAACCTAAAATTACATCAACATCTAATTCTGGGGTCAATTCAATTTTTTGCTTACTCATGAAATATTGAGGGTAAGAGGCTTTTAGCTTACTTAATGTTTCGCCACTTTTAGCTAGGTGAGTTAGCGCCAAGGCAATTGCCACTAAGGCGTCGCGGCCGTAGTGAAGCTCGGGTAAAATAATCCCCCCATTTCCTTCGCCTCCGAGAATACTTGAGGTTTCTTTCATTTCATTAATTACATTGACCTCACCTACAGCAGAGGCGCTGTATGTTGAACCTTTTCTTTCGGCCAAATCGCGCAATGCTTTCGATGAGCTCAAATTGCTTACCACATTACTTTTTCTGGTTTCCAAAAGGTAATCAGCAATCAATACAAGCGTATACTCCTCGCCAAACATCCTTCCCTTTTCATCTATAAAAGCCAAGCGATCAACATCTGGATCAACAGCAATACCCATATCATAACTGCCCGAAGCACATTCGGTAATTATCTCTGTGAGGTGCTTTTCTAACGGCTCTGGATTATGAGGGAATTGTCCATTTGGCTCCGGATAAAGGTTATTGTATTCTACACCCATTTTGTCCAGCAACAAGGGTATTGCTACGGACCCTGAGCTATGCACTGCATCTATGACTACTTTGAAGTTTTTTGAAGCGACCAATTTAGCATCCACTGATGATAGGGCAAGAATTTGGTCGATATGCCATTGCATACCGTCGGTATCTTCAGTGAGTGATCCCAATTCATCAACCTTAGCGTAAATGATTTCCCCTGCCTCTGCTAGTGCTAAAATTTCAGCACCGTCTTTACCGTTAACAAACTCACCTTTATCATTGAGAAGCTTGAGTGCATTCCATTGTTTTGGATTATGAGAAGCCGTTAAAATAATACCACCTTGGGCTTGGTAACGCGGCACCAACATTTCCACAGTTGGAGTTGTACTCAATCCTGCATTAATGACATCAATACCTAATCCCTGGAGTGTGGAAATCACAAGATTCTCAATCATTTGACCCGAAATTCGCGCATCTCGGCCAATTACAACAGAACAATTACTATGTTGTTTTTTCAACCATTCGCCGTAGCCTGCTGCGAATTTTACCGCATCCATGGGCGTTAAGTTTTCGCCCGCTTTTCCACCTATAGTGCCTCTAATGCCCGATATACTTTTTATTAGTGTCATTATCCTAAATTGATTTTTAGCGAAGATAATACCCTTAATCGCCGCAGCAAGAACCGATATTGAGTTTAAGTTTGTTAATAACGGTGTTAATATTAGGTCAATTTAAACCAAGCTCAAATATAAATTCATACAAAATGCGCTTAACTTCATTATATGAGATTTGAGGACGGAGAAGTACACAGTCTTGTTCAGTCGTACGAGCGAGCTACGGAAAATAATCGACAGCCCTACTATGACGTAGAAGACTTAGAGACCATTGTCAACTACTATTACGATACGGGTTCACTTGAGCAAATGTCCGCAGCTATTGAATTTGCAGTCCTTCTTCACCCGCACTCTCTAATTTTTAAAATCAAAGAAATTCAATTAGATCTGGCGACCAAGAATTTTACTTGTGCCCAAGCTAAGCTGCGACAGATTGAGGGACTAAGCGACCATCACGTCGAATTACTTATAGCAAGGGCTACGCTATTTATCCATCAGGGCAAAAAAGAAAAAGCTTTAGAACTTTTGAATAGTGCACTAGAGCGAGCAGAAGATGAAGAAGAAATATTACAACAAATTATTGACGCTCATCTCACTCAAGGCGATTATGCTCATGCAGCCAAATCTATCTTGAGATTGTGTGAAATTGACGCGAGGCTAGACGATGGAACTATATATCAATTGGCACTTTGTTTTGATTTCATGCAAGAGTACGAGCGCGCTATAGATTGCTTTGATCATTTTATTGAACGAGAACCCTACAACGGTCTTTTGTGGTATCAAAAAGCGGTTTTTTCCGTGCGGCTGGATGATGAGGAAAAAGCAATAGAGTATTTTAATTGGGCCATTACTGCCGACGATTCATTCCATGCAGCGTACTTTGAAATTGGTAGAATTCACGAACGAAATGATCGATTAATTGAAGCTATTAATTCCTACAAACAAAGTATAAGTGAGGAAATACCCTCTGGATACATATACTTCAGAATAGGAATGATTGAACAGGAGTTGGGCAGCTTAAAGCAAGCTTTAACCGCCTTCAATAAGGCTGTAGAAGTTGAGCCTGAGCTAGAAGACGTCTATCTAGAACGGGCGAATCTTTTGTGCGAGTTAGATTGTCATGATGAAGCTGTCCAAGATTACAAGAAAGTTTGGGCTTTTGGTAATTACGGCGCTGAAGATGTCATTGATTATGTAGAAGCATTGGTAGAGTTAGATCTTCTAGACGACGCAATTCAAATTCTATATGACGGATGCGGCCAATTTAAAGACAACGCGCAACTCAGACTCATTCTAACAGGCTACCTATTTGCAACGGCTTCCTATGAAGAAGCTCGGGTAATCATGGAAGAATGTTTAGTTTTAGAGTCATCTTCTATTGATTTATTTCATCATTACTTCCCCGCATTTGGGAAAATACCTGAGATAACTGGTATTTTAGCCGAAATTCAATCGGCGTACAATGCTTAAAAACATAAGACTTTTCTTGAAGGGCATGGCCATGGGAGCTGCAGATGTTGTCCCAGGGGTAAGTGGCGGAACCATTGCCTTTATAACTGGTATATATGAGGAACTCATTGGTTCAATCAGCGCCTTAGATAAAGAGGCACTCTCATTGCTTTTTAAAGGTAAGATTGGACCACTTTGGACAAAAATTAATGGAAATTTCCTCATCGTACTCTTTACGGGAATATTCACGAGCATTCTTTCATTGGCCTCAGTCTTCACCTACGCTTTGGAGTTCTATGAAATATTCACTTGGAGTTTCTTCTTTGGACTCGTAATTGCATCGGTTTGGATAGTTGGCAAATCCATTGAAAAATGGAATATAAAAGCAGTTTTAGCCTATATAGTAGGTACAATCATTGCCTACTTCATAACCGAGTTGAGTGCGGTTAATGGTATAGACGCCCCTTGGTATTTTGTTCTTTCAGGAGCTCTTGCGGTGTGCGCAATGATATTGCCAGGGATAAGCGGCAGTTTTATTCTATTGCTATTAGGAGCGTATTCGACCATTTTAGAGGCTGTAGCCAATCGCGAAATCACTACCATTGCGTTGGTGGGTATAGGGGCAATCACCGGCTTATTGTTATTTTCCAAAGGATTAAAATTTATTTTTGAGCGCTTTTATATAACAACTGTAGCACTACTCTGTGGATTTTTACTTGGATCACTCAATAAACTGTGGCCTTGGAAAGAAGTTATTGAAACCTTTACCAAACACGAAGGCACTCCAAAAGAGGAAATAATCCCCTTAACTGTTAGAAACCTACCACCAGATTCAAATTGGCCCATAGCATTGTTATGTGCAATATTTGGAGCCGTAACTGTTATCGGTATTGAATACGCTGGAAAGAAACTCAAATGATCAGACTCGGACTCATAGGAAACCCTATTTCGCACAGCCTTAGTCCTGGCATTCACCAAGGATTCATGAAGAATGAGGGACTTGAAGGTTCCTATGAATTGTTCGAATTAAGGCATCTTCCAGAGGAAGGGTTGAATAGGTTTATGAATTCCAGAGATCTCATAGGAATTAATGTGACCATCCCGTTCAAACAAACCGTGATAGAACATTTAGATGAAGTAGATGAGCTTGCTCTTGAATTAAATGCAGTGAATACCGTAGTGAAAAAAAATAATCGACTCATTGGATACAATACGGACGTCTATGGCATAGAGCAAAGTTTGAATAGTCTCTCACCTCATGAAAAGAGCGCACTTATTTTCGGAACAGGAGGGGCAGCGCACGCTGTTCATTATGTATTGAAAAAGAAAGGTTTTGAAACTAAATTCATAAGTAGATATCCCAAAGAAAAGACGTATCAGCGTCTAAATCGTGCAGAATACGCCCAGCACAAACTTTGGGTGAATTGCACGCCAGTAGGTTCTGAAGGTATTTCAGACAATCTTTTACCTTTACCATATGATGTTTTGAGCGAGGAATTCGCCATATTTGACCTCGTATACAAACCCAAACTTACTCCTCTTATGCACGAAGGCTTAAATCGTGGAGCCAAAGTATTGGGAGGCGAGAAAATGTTAAATGAGCAAGCGATTAAATCATGGAAACTTTTCTATGACGCTTACTACAATAAATTGTAGATGATAAACCAAGAAGAAATGAACCCTGAGGACCTTGAGCAATCAGCTGGAGCAAAAGAAACTACTCCTGATGATAATGCTGCTGAAAACATTAGTGAGGAGGAAACAAAAGAACAAGTCGACGCAAAGGATGACCAAGTACGAACCGTTGAAGCAGAGGAAGACCATGAAGAAGCGAAGGAGCAAAAACTCCCTATTCCCGACTTTGATAGTCTTAATCTTGAGCAGTGCCTTGAAGTAATAAAGAAGCACATGGCAAAATATCCCCCTCAAAGAATTAAAGGAATTGTTGAGAGTGGACGATCTCGTATGCTGCGTGAGCTTAATGCAGAGCAAGCCACGGTAAAAGAAAAGTATTTAGAAGAAGGTGGAAATATTATTGACTTTAGGTTTGATCAGTCTTTGAGAAAAGATCTTGGCGCAATCTACGGTGGATACAGGGATGCATTGAGAAAATACTATGCAGATCTTGAAGCGCAACTCGCTTCCAATTTGACTACGAAACTTAATATCATTGAAAAAATAAAGGAGCTTCCTACCTCCGAGGGGAGCGCCAAGGAGAAGTACGAAGCGTTCAAAGCATTGAGGGAACATTGGAATGCTACAGGTTTAGTTCCTAAAATGGAAGCACGAAACGTCTGGGCGAATTTCAATCATCACGTAGATAACTTCTTTGATTTCATGAGGCTCGCGTACGACCTTATAGATAAGGAGTATCACAAGAACTTGGACGAAAAGATTGCAATGATTGAAGAGCTTGAAGCAATGTTAGAAGACGGTGCTTCCGCTCAATTGTTTAGAGCCTTACAGAAGGCGCACAGCCGTTGGAAGAAAATAGGACCAGTCCCAAGAGAGCAAAAAGATATAATCTGGGATAGATTCAAAGTTGTTACCTCGAAAGTTCATGAACAGCGTGAACAGTTCAATGAATCCATGAAAGCGCAAAATGATACTAAAATTGCAGCAAAAAAAGCTGTGGTTGATGGAATCAATGCACTAACTACCGACCTTCCAACGAGACACAACAGTTGGCAAAAAGCTAGTCAATCTTTAAATAAGCTTAGAGAAGAATTTAAAAAGATTGGCTTTGTTAAAAGTGATGAAAACGATGCTGTCTGGGAAGATTACAAGAAAGCACAACGGGAATTCAATAGACTAAAGAACGCCTTTTACAAAGAGGAAAAGAAGTCACATAAAGAAAGCATAGAGAAAAAGAAAGCACTAATAGTTTTAGCACATAGCTTAAAGGATAGTGAAGATTTTGGTCCTACAGCAAATGCACTGAAGAAAGCTCAAGCCGATTGGAAGACTACCGGCTATGTCCCCAAAAAAGATGGAGATAAACTTTGGGAAGAATTTCGCGGTGCCTGTAATCATTTCTTCGACCGTATGAATGGTAGTCGTAAGGCTCGGGAAAAAGAAATTAATGCGGGCAATAAAGCCAAAGAAGAAAAGCTTGATACCTTGAAAAAAATCAAAATCAAATCTATAGAGGATTCTATTGCTTTGAGCGAAGAATGGAGTGCATTGGGAATTTCAAATCGTAAACTTGATGCTCAGTTTGATGCACTTTTAGAAGAAAAATTATCTGGTCTAGGAATTGAAAAGTCTGTCTTAGAACGAACGCTCTTTGAAACAAAGGTAAAAGCCTTGGTTGAGGCTGACGACCAGCAAGGATTATTGCAGCAACGCGCTTGGATAAGAGACGAAACAGAAAAGGCAAAGAAAGAATTGCATCAATTAGAAAATAACATATCCTTCTTTGGCAACGCCAAAGGAAATCCACTTCTAGAGGCAGCTCAAAAAAATATTTCGATACAGAAAGATCGGGTTCAAGACCTTGTTAAATTGAGTAAATTGTTCAATAGCTTATTGAAATAAGTACATGAATTTCAAGCTGAAAGCACCATTTGAGCCAATGGGTGACCAACCCAGGGCTATAGATGATTTAGTTGAAGGCTTATCTAACGGAGAGCGCAATCAAGTCTTGTTAGGTGTTACCGGTTCGGGTAAAACGTTTACTGTTGCCAACGTTATAGAAAGAACGCAACGACCAAGTTTGATTCTTTGTCACAATAAAACACTTGCCGCTCAGCTTTATGGAGAAATGAAAGAATTTTTTCCTGAGAATGCGGTAGAATACTTTGTGAGCTATTACGATTATTATCAACCTGAGGCCTATGTTCCTTCATCCGGATTATACATTGAGAAAGATCTTAGTATCAATGATGAAATTGAAAAGCTAAGGCTAAGTACTACTTCTTCATTGCTTTCTGGGCGTAGAGACGTAATTGTAGTCGCCTCTGTTTCGTGCCTCTACGGCATGGGGAATCCTGAAGCATTCAACGCCAGTGTAGTGGACTTAAAAGTTAGTGATACCATAAGTAGACAGGGGCTTTTACACAAGTTTGTCAATGCACTTTATTCGCGCACGACCGCTGAATTCAAAAGAGGTTCATTTCGTGTAAAAGGAGATACCGTAGATATTTTTCCAGCTTATGCTGAAACCTATTTCCGAATTAGTTTTTGGGGAGACGAAGTTGAAAGTATTGAACATATAGATCCTGTGAGTGGCTTAAGGATTGAGTATATGAATGAAATGCGCCTCTTCCCTGCTAATCTGTTTGTTACAGAAAAAAATCAACTTCATCAGGCCATTCATCACATTCAGGATGATTTAATGTCACAGGTTGATCACTTTAGGAATGTTGCGCGTCCTTTAGAAGCAAAACGTCTGGAAGAGCGAACCAATTTTGATCTTGAAATGATTCGTGAACTTGGCTATTGCTCTGGTATTGAAAATTACAGTCGCTACCTTGATGGTAGAGCACCCGGAGTGCGCCCTTTTTGCCTTTTGGACTATTTTCCAGATGATTTTCTTTTAGTAATTGATGAAAGCCATGTAACCATTCCTCAGGTTAGAGCCATGTATGGAGGGGACAGATCAAGAAAAGAAAATCTTGTGGAATACGGCTTTCGCTTGCCCGCTGCTTTAGATAATCGACCCCTAAAATTTGAAGAATTTGAGAATTTGCGCGGCCAAGCATTATTTGTAAGCGCCACACCAGCCGATTACGAATTACAGCTCAGTGACGGCATATTTGCAGAGCAGGTTATTCGACCTACAGGACTGCTAGACCCTAACATAAGCGTTCGTCCAAGCAAAAATCAAGTGGACGACCTGATGGATGAAATTCACAAACGTGTTGAAATAGATGAACGCGTTTTAGTTACAACCCTAACCAAGCGAATGGCAGAAGAACTAACCAAGTATTTCACCCGTTATGATATCCGTTGCCGCTACATCCACAGTGACGTTGACACCTTGGAACGAGTAGAAATCATGCGTGATTTACGCTTGGGAGTATTTGATGTCCTGATAGGAGTAAATTTACTCAGAGAAGGTCTGGATTTTCCAGAGGTAAGCTTAGTAGCAATAATGGATGCAGATAAAGAAGGTTTTTTGAGGAGTGAACGCAGTTTGGTTCAAACTATTGGACGCGCTGCACGAAATGTCAACGGGCTTGCTATTTTGTACGCCGATAAAGTTACAGACAGCATGCAACGAACCATAGACGAAACCAAGCGCAGAAGGAAAAAACAAGATGAATTTAATAAGGCCAATGGATTAGTACCACAGGCACTCCAAAGAAGTCGCGAGGAAATCTTAAGTAAATCTAGTGCTGTTGGTAGAAATACCGAATTTGAAGTTAGTAAAGCAAACCTAAAAGCTACTGAAAAAGCAATGAACTATATCCATTCAGAAGACCTAGAAGGAAGTATTCGCAAGGTTCGTAAGGAAATGGAAAAAGCCTCCAAGACGCTTGATTTCATTGAGGCTGCAAGATTGCGCGATGTATTAATTGAACTGGAAGGGAAAAGAGAAAAAAGATAATTTTCGGTAATGATTTATTTGGTTTTAGGTTTAGGAGCATTATTCGTTGGATTAGGTTATCTAATTACCGAAAAAAATGCAGATACGCTACTCAGTGGATACAATACTATGAGCAAGGAGGAGCAAGAACAATTTCCTCTGACGGAATATCTCAAGTGTTTCAAGGGGTTTCACCTCCGATTCGGTATTGTATTTTCACTGATAGGCGTTATGCTCTATTTGACCAACGAAGAACTGTTGGGATGGCATTTGGGCATCACACCTATCCTAGCCTATATCTACTTCTTTTACCAAGTTAGGGACCTGTACAAGAAGATGGAATCTCAAAAGAATTATTTCAAGATTGGCATTGCAATCCTAATTGCTACGCTTGCTTTTGTCATTGGTATGTTTTTTTGGTCGGATCGTCCATCCATAGTTGAATTAGATGATCAAACATTAAAAATTTCCGGTCCATACGGAATAGAATTACCGCTTGAAAAGATAGACTCGTTGAGAATTTTAAAAACGCTTCCTGAGATAAACAAGAAAAGACACGGCTTCTCCACAGAAGGTGTTACCAAGGGAAAATATAAAGGTCCTGAAGGTGATTGCCTTCTACTGATTGATAAGCCCTATAATAAGGTTCTACGGGTTGGGAGAAAAAGCGGTGGTCCAATATTGATTTCCTTAAAGGGATTGGACGAAGAAAAACTACTTCTTGAACTTAAAGAGTCTCTAGAGCTTGATACCCTTTGAATTTCCTCTAAGGTAGACTTCAATATAATTTCTAAGAAAACCCATTCCGTATCCTTCATTCATAGTTTTAGTAGTGCGTATAGCTAGTCTAGCAACTTGAAAATTTTCAGTTCGCCATGCCTCAGCAAAAACTGCAGTCATGTAACCGATATAAGCCAAATAAGGAAGCGCAAAGAATACCTTACCAAGTCCAAGACTAACTACAAATGACAACAGACTCAAGTAACCATATAGGGTGAAAATGGTAGGAAATAAATGCATAATTTTCAGATTACCAGGATGGGCTTTAGCTAATAAGGGACGCGCCGCTCCAAAACGAAATACTTGACGACGGAATTGCTTTAAAGTCGCTCGGCGTTTATGAAATACATGTGCTTCTGGTATAAAACGACTTATTGCACCCGCTTTTTGGAGGCGTAAGCTCAATTCTACGTCCTCTCCGCAGACAAAATCTTCATCGTATCCGCCAACCTTTTTAAAAAGATCGGAAGACATTCCCATATTGAATCCACGAGGTTGGTATGAAGTTACAGAAGCTTTACCACCACGAATTCCTCCTGTAGTTAAAAACGAGGTCATTGAGAAATTTATGGCTTTTTGAAGGTCCGTGAAATCTTCCAAAGCTGCATCAGGCCCCCCAAAAAGAGTGGTATCCGGGTGTTTGGAAAGAAAGGAATCTATTCCTTTTAAATAGCCACTTGGAATAATACAGTCGGAATCCAAGAAAATTAAATACTCTGCCGCAGCCAACTCTGCCGCTCTATTGCGAGCATCACTTACAGGCAAAAATTCCTGATAATGAATCTGCAAAGGCAAGGTTTTTAAGTAGGATTGAAGAAGAGGACGTAATTCATCGTTAGGTGTACCGTCTCCTAGAATAATTTGAAATTCTTTTTTAGAATAATCTAAAGACTCAAGGCTCGAAAGAAACTCTGTAACTTCCTCAGGACGTTGGAACGTCGGGGAAATAAGGGCGTACTTAATCTTAGGCATTATAGGCCTAGTTTTTTATCTATAGTATAATCATGCTTTTTATTGCTTTCCTTGAGTAATAATTCAGCAATAAAGCCAACACCAAATAATTGTACACCAATAACATTTAAAGCTAGAAGTATATAAAATATGGGATTATCTGTTATTAACCGAACCGTTTCACCTGCAGACATTGCCCATAGTTTATACCCACCTAGATAGGCAAGTAAAAAGGCGGAAAGCACGAACATTAAGGTACCGGCGGCTCCGAAAAAATGCATGGGTCGGCGACCAAATTTTCCAATTACAGCAAGTGTAGCTAAATCCAAGAAACCATTTATAAAGCGATCCAATCCAAACTTCGTTACACCGTATTTACGCGCCTGATGCTGAACCACCTTCTCCCCAATTTTAACAAAGCCTTTATTCTTTGCTAAAAATGGAATATACCTATGCATTTCACCATATACTTCTATGTTCTGCACAACCTCTAACCTGTAAGCTTTCAATCCACAATTGAAATCATTCAGTTGTATTTTAGAAATTCTTCGTGTTGCCGCGTTAAACAATTTAGTGGGAATTGTTTTACTGAGTGGATCGTAACGCTTTTGTTTCCAACCAGATACTAAATCATACCCGTCTTTTGTAATCATTCGGTACAATCCAGGAATCTCTTCTGGACTGTCTTGGAGGTCTGCATCCATTGTTATCACTACATTACCAGATGCGGCGACAAAACCCTGATTTAATCCAGCACTTTTACCTTGGTTTCTTCGAAAAGAAATAGCTTTAACATTGTTATTTTTGCTATGAAGTTCCTCAATAACCTTCCAACTATCATCTGTTGAACCGTCATTCACAAAAATAATCTCATAGGTATACGATTCCCTATTCATCACTTTAGTAATCCAATCGGTTAATTCAGAAAGACTCTCATCTTCGTTGAAAAGTGGAATTATTATACTGAGATTCAATGTGTTCATAAAAATATCATGTTTATACTAATATTCCGATTTGTTCTTTTTCATTCCAGCGGCAACGATTAAACCTAAAATAGCGTTAAACATAATTGAAAATGTGGCACTTTTTAATTGCCCCGTTGCGCTAAAGGGATTAGAATCTTCAATTCGAGATATGATCATTTCTATTTGCTCATCATTTATACCAGATGACTCAAATTTTTCTAATGTTTTTTCTAATATCATATCCATTATCCCGGCGGCAAATTCCGGATCGATTACCGAAAAAAGTATAATTGTAAACACTGTCCCAATAAATATAGCGACAATACTAGTCAACATGTAAGTTGAAAAAGCTTCTTTGAAAGAAGCATATCCATTGTTTCCTTGTTTAAATTTGGCCACAGAAAAAATTCCGAAGCCTACACCACAGAAAAACAATAAAATACCTGGCCATGTTAATGTAAATACAGATTGATCAACTAAATAAGCATAAAGTAGGTAAGATAAGTTTACCAATGCTAAGTAGGTCCCGTATTTGATTGCGGTTTGTTTCATTATATTATTCATGGGCAGGTTTCTTAATGCATGAAAGCAAAGATAACCGAACAAGCCAATTATTTTAGCGATTATATTGCTTTCTCAGCTATTGTAGCGTTAACTTTGCAGAGTGGGCAAGTCTTACACAACCAGCTCCTAGTGAATCCCCCAGGGCGGGAACGCAGCAAGGGTAATTAGTTGTAGCGGTGTGATGTAAGTCGCTTGCCCATTTTTTATTCCCGAATGTTTCGAGTTTGATGTATTTTTAACATCATTAACACAACTCAACTTTTCAAAATGAAATTTTTCATTGATACGGCCAACTTAGCGCAAATTAAAGAAGCCCAAGACCTTGGTGTTTTGGATGGCGTAACCACAAATCCATCCTTAATGGCCAAAGAAGGCATCAATGGGGATACCAATGTAATAGATCACTATAAAGCAATCTGCGATATTGTGGACGGTGATGTAAGTGCTGAAGTTATTTCCACAGACTTTGAAGGTATGGTTCGCGAAGGCGAGGCGCTAGCTGCATTAGATGAAAAAATAGTCGTCAAAATCCCTATGATTAAGGACGGAGTAAAAGCGCTGAAGTACTTTTGTGATAAAGGAATCAAAACGAACTGCACCTTAATCTTCTCTGCCGGTCAAGCTCTTCTTGCAGCAAAAGCAGGTGCAACTTATGTAAGTCCATTTATAGGTCGTCTTGATGATATTTCAACCGATGGATTAGGCCTTATTGAGAACGTACGTGTGATTTACGATAATTATGGTTTCGAAACAGAAATTTTAGCTGCCTCTGTACGGCACCCCATGCATATTATTGAATGTGCTCAGATTGGAGCGGACGTAATGACCGGGCCACTTAGTGCTATCGAGGCCTTGTTGAAACATCCATTAACGGATATTGGACTTGCTAAGTTTTTGGAAGATTATGCAAAGGTAAATAGGTGAAATAACTATTTTACAAGCCAAAACACGGTTAAAGGGGCTGAATTCAAATAATAGTATAAAAATACCTCTAGCCGCATAGGACTTATTATGAGTCCAACCGAGTTTATCAAAGGCTAGAAAGTTTGTTTTGAGATTTTTGAACTAAGGATTGGATAGACTTTCTGTCAATTTTTCCGTTTTTCAACCGAGGCCATTCTCTAATATTCAATTCAAACTTAGGCTTTTTATTTTTTGGTAAGTCCTTAAGTATTTGTTCCAGCATTTCCTTGCTCATCCTTGATTGAGTGACTAGAACAACGGCCTCACCATATTCTTGATGTGGAATAGAAGAAACGTATACCTCTAATCCCTCGCGTGAAAAATATTGCTCAATTTCCAAAGGCTGAATTTTTAAGCCGCCCGAATTAATAGTATCGTCCAACCTTCCTTTAAATCTAAACGACGTTTTATTTATCAATTCGATTTCATCTTTCGTAATCATATTATGGATTTCAAGATGGGGAGCATCAATGACTAAAGCTCCTTCTCTTTCAGAAAAAGTTACCCCATCCATAGCGGTGTAGCGGTCTTCACAGATAGACCTTAATGCAACATGAGAAGCAGTTTCTGTCATACCATAGCCGACAAATACGTTCAATTTCTTGGAATCAATTCCTCCCGGAAGGGATGATCCACCTAATAAAATAGTGCCTTGGAATGCAGTAAACTGTTTAGCTTTAGATAAGGCTAAAAATTGGGCTGGTGTACAAGAAATGAAATCAACGGATGTTACTCCAATAGGGCAAAGAGCTGGCTCGTACAAGTGCAGGTGCAAACCGCCAATAAGCGAGCGTACCAAAGTCATTGCACCGCCAATAAACTGTGCCGGAAGAATCAATGCCGCGGTATTACCTTCACCTAAGTTAAAAAAGTCTAACGTCTTTCGAGCTGAAGCGATAAGCACGCTTTTTTTTAACCAAATCTTTTTAGCCTCTCCGGTACTTCCACTTGTTTGGAAACCAATTTTTTGTTGTTCATTTAATATATGCCCGAGTTGACTTTGGATATGCACTAACCACTTTGGTGCATTCGGAATTTCCATTAATTCGCCAACGGAATATTCTTTTCCGAGATATAAAAATTTCGTGTTGGGATTCGTGTGCAATTAGGTATAGTTTTTGTTATTTGTGATCGCGATGCACAAAATTAGAACATTCTTTACATACATTTTGATCGCGTGCTCCACGGCTTTATTTGCGAACACGCCTTCTTCAGGACCACAATGGATCACGGTCAAAAGTAAAGCAAGTGATTTACCCATTGAAGGCGTCAGCATAACCGTGAATAACCAATTTGCAGGAACGACCGGGCCACTGGGTAAAATCAGAATAAATAATCTAAAAGAAAATGATGTTGTTTCATTTTATCACACTTCTTATGCTCCTAGACATTTTAATTTCAAGCAATTAGAACGAGCTGAATTCGTGATAAGCCTATATGAAAGTATCTTGAATGTTCAAGAGGTCGTCATTAAAGCCAATCGAATAGAAGCGAACTTTAAGCATAACCCGCAAGAAGTTAGAACGATTAATGCCAAACGAATGAATGATCAATTCATTAGTTCTAGTGCAGATGTTCTGAGTATTGATCCTAATGTATTTATTCAAAAAAGTCATAGTGGCGGTGGTTCACCAATGATTAGAGGAATGAGTTCCTCGCGCGTTTTAATTCTTGTAGATGGTATCCGATTGAACAATGCTATTTTTCGTTCGGGCAATGTTCATAATGTCATCAGCCTAGATCCGCTTAGCATATCTGATATAGAAATCAGTCTAGGGCCAGGTTCCGTCTTGAACGGCTCCGATGCGCTGGGTGGTACTATGCACATAAATACTTACGATGCTCACTATGGAGACAGCACGGAAGCATTGCAGAGTTTGATTTATGACTTTGGAACCAATAATGCACAGCTTACTAGAAGGCCTAATTTCAGAATCAATTACGGCGGATCTAACTGGGCTGCCATGACCAATATCACATACAGTCAATACAGTAATGTAAGAATGGGCGCGAATGCATCCCAGCGTTCACTTAGCTCTTTAGAAAATTACCTCGCGATTTGCGAGCCTTTTACATTTGGTAATCTTGATACTCTAAGGAAACCTAGCAATCCTCTAATTCAACCCAAAACCGCTTACGATCAGCGGAATTTGACGCAAAAATTAAAATTTAGAGTTACAGAAACTGGCGAAGTAAAATTGGCACTTTATGCGAGTCAATTATCTGAAATTAATCGGTACGATCGAATCATAGAGACCAAAAATGGCGCACCACGATATGTCTATTGGAATTACGGGCCGCAAGTTTGGTCTATGTTCACACTTGCATATGAAGATAGAAAGCTCACAAAACTTTACGATAGAATCAAGTGGTCCGCAGCAGCTCAAGGGTACCAAGAGAGTCGGGATTCTAGGAAATATAGACATTCGGAGGGACGTCAGCAGACCGAATTAGTGAAAATGGTACAGGCAAATGTGGATGCTACAAAGAAAGTCAACAGCAAGCTTAGTATTAGCTATGGAGCCGATTGGAATTGGAATTTGATTTCCAGTCAGGCATTTCATTATGCCGCAAACGACAGAAATAATACCAGGGATGCACAAACAAGATATGCGGATGGATCACGTTGGATGAGTACGGCAGCATTTGCCAACGCACTATACAACTTCACCCCCAACTTCTCACTATCTGGTGGAACGCGTATGAATCATATTTACATGTTTACGCCAATTCGATTCAATGGATTTGAAAAAGATGCCGTTTGGAACCTTATTGCACCTAGTGGTGCTCTTGGCGCGACATATTCAAAGAAAAATTTTAAGTACTTCCTCAATCTAAGTACAGGATTTCGCGCACCAAATGTAGACGACGCCTCAAAGGTTTTTGATTCGCAGCCTGGCGCTATTGTAATACCCAATGAAAATCTCAAAGAAGAGCGCTTGTATAGCGCTGAATTGGGTATGAAGCAATTGTTGAGTAAGAATTTAGTATTGGACGCAAGCTTTTATTACAGTTATTTAGACAATGCTATGATTCGGGCTCCTTATAGTTTTAATGGTACTGACAGTATGATTTATGATGGTGAAATGTCTCAGATATTGGCTGTTCAAAATCTTGATTACGCAATTATTTGGGGATATCAATTTGGAATTAGAACCGAATTCACTAAGTCTTTATTCTGGACTATTCATTGGTCACATCCCTTTGGAAGTGATAGCGAGGGTAATTCATTGCGCCATGCAAATCCTTTTAATGCGACTTCACAATTAGTCTTCCGTAAAAAGAGATGGTCGGCTACAATTACGGGCAGATACAATGGAGAGATGAGTTATGAAGAATTGAGCTTTAGCGAACGTAGCAAAACACATATTTACGCTGCTGACGAAAATGGGAATCCATATTCACCTCGATGGTACACCGTTGGAATTATGACCAATTATGAGTTCAACAAAAACTTATTACTGCGTATTGGATTAGAAAACATAACAGACGTTCAATACCGACCTTATTCATCGGGGATAGTCGCTCCCGGAAGAGCTTTATTTATAGGTCTTAGAGGATCGATTTAAGAGGGCTTAAGTCCCAACTTTCTTGTATATCGCCTTTCATTTTCAACTGCCCCATTTCCACTTTGAATGGACCCGGGATATTATTGGTATAAAGGCTACCTGTCCCCAAACCTTGTGGTTTTTTATTATTTTTTGAATAAGCCCATTGAGCAATGGCGTTTAACCCAATAGTGCTCTCTAAAGCTGACGTAGCCCACCATCCTATCTCTCTCTCTTCTGCAAGTTTTACCCACTCATCAGAACCTTTCCAACCTCCAATAAAACTTGGCTTCAAAATGATATACTGGGGTTGAACGGTGTCTAAAAGTTTTTCTTTATCCCTTCTACTGACCACTCCAATCAAACTCTCGTCAAGAGCAACTGGGATATGCATTTGCCTGGCAGCTTTAGCTAATTCTTGGTTTTCTCCTGCCCTTAAGGGCTGCTCTATACTGTGAACATGAATCTCATTTAAATACTGGCTGATCTCAATGGCCTTTCGTAAGGAAAATGCACCATTAGCATCCACACGTAATTCTAGTTCTTCTGGTCCAAATTGTTTACGTAACGCAGAAAGAATAGATTTTTCTTCTTCCCAAGCTACTGCTCCTACCTTCATTTTAAGCGTTTTAAATCCTTCAGACAATCTCTTCGCTACTTGCTCTTTCATGAAATCTACATCCCCCATCCAAATAAGACCATTGATGTTCAATACGTCTTGCCCTTGAGAAAAAGAATTAGAGAAGTGGTCAAATCCATGAATTAGATGACTAAAAGCCTGTTCTAGAGCAAATTGAATACTTGGAAATTGCTTATTCGCTAGATACAACTCGTCCAATCCAAGATAAATATGGTTGCATGTCCATAAAATTTGCTTTTCGATATTGGGCACGTCATCCATAGATAAACCTCTAAGCAGACCAACTTCGCCCAAACCGAAATGTTTGCCTTCTTTAATGCAAATGAAGAAACTTTCTTTTTCCTTTAAAATTCCTCTAGAAGTACCACCCGGCGTTTTAAAGTTAAATTTATACGAACAGAAACTAGCGTTCATTGTAAAAAGAGACTTAAGGAGGTTAGGACACAATACATCAAAGTGACCAAAGCCATTGGTTTAAGTAGACTATCATATTCCTCAGGGCTTTTAGAAGAACTAAATTTTTTGAATTGACCGCGTAAAACAAATTGAAAAATTAAATGCGCAACTATGGGAAAATAATTGTGTGATATTACACTCACTATTAATGCAAAACATAAACTCATAATGATGGCTATGATGAGTAATGCCTTAAAATATGATCTACCCCAATCTGAACCGTAACGAACCACTAAAGTCTTCTTATTGTGAAGTGCATCTCCTTCCCTATCTCGAAGATTGTTTAAGGTCAATACAGACGCACTCAAAGAACCTGCTGCCATTGATGGGAGAACATCTAACAGCGAAATGAATCCTGTCTGCAGAGCAGACGATCCCATGACTCCAACAAATCCAAAAAATAGAAAGACTAATAAGTCTCCTCCACCCCAATATGCGTAGGGCGACACTCCTAACGTGTAAGATCGTGCCGCCCAGACAGCACAAACATTGAGTAAAAGAAACAGCCAAAATAAGGGACTATTCCAAAAACTTAGATAAGTCAAAAGTGCTCCTGATACTAATGCTAAGATGGTAAACAATCCAGTAGCCCGTTTCATTTGAAGAATAGAAATTAACCCGGATGCGACAACACGCTGTTCGCCTTTTTTATTTTTATCCGTTCCCTTAATGCCGTCCCCTAAGTCATTGGCATAGTTGGAAAGTACCTGGTAGGTAAAACTCACCAATAAGGCCAATAGGAAAATATGAAGTGTAAATGTATTGCTATGTAAATAGGCTAAGCCACTGCCTAAGATAATCACAGCAAAAGCCAACGGAAGCGTTCTTAGTCGTGCTGCTTGAATCCAATATTTAATTGGTGTTCTGCTGCTACTTGACATAATAGTTATTCAATTTGTGAAATTGCTCGGCATTGGAGGCACCAAAGGTGAGTACCTCAACCAAATGGACTTTTTCTACGGTTTGAAGACCTTCAACGTCCTGAACTTTGGCAACGCTGCAATTATAAGCTTTTGCCAGCATATCTATTTGCACTTCTTGGTAATTTGAATAAACTCCTTGAGCTTGCTCAGAATTTTGTCCCGTACC
>CACMMX010000019.1 GCA_902614915.1 uncultured Cryomorphaceae bacterium | reverse complement strand
ATCGCTAATTATTCCTAAAGAGATAAATTTAATAAATATTCAAAGATTCCAATGCTTTTATATTGGATAAAACTTGAGAAAATTATTGATAATTAAACTGATTCTAAAAACTTTAATTACTGTTGTATTAACTTTTGAATCAAAAGGTACAATGGACTAACCTTTATTTTTTAGACTTTATAAAGCAACTTTTAATGATTAAGCAAATTTGGTTCGATTTTGGAAACGTATTCATCCCCATATTCCCCAACCTTGCTCAAGAGAGCTTTGAAAAGCATAGCGTACAATTAACCCAGGAAGAAATAAAGCTTCTCAATAACTCGTTGGAAACGGGAAAATTAGAAGACTCAGAATTTTTTGAGACTATAGCCTCAAGTTGTAAATATCTAAAGAGTCCTTCAAGCATTGAAAAAGGATGGAACGAACTCTTGGGAACCTTGACAGATCAAAACTTGTTTTTGAAAAAACTAAAACAGAGATATACTCTTTGCCTAGTCAGCAATACCAACATAACCCATATCAAAACTATAAAAAAAGACTCTGGACCCTTTTTATGGAATAACTTCATCAGACAATTTGAAGCATTATTTTTGTCCTATGAAATAGGCCATAGAAAACCAAACCCAGCCTACTTCAATCACGTTCTGAAACAATCGAACATTAATCCGAATGCCGTTCTTTTCATTGATGATTCAGACGAAAACATTGAAGCTGCTAACAAGCTTGGTTTTAAAACTTTAAAATTTAACCTTCAAGAGGAGGATTTAAGACAAAAACTAACTGCGTTCTTGGCAAAGTTCAATTAAAGTTCCGCTTGTTTTTTTAGGATGAAGGAAACACACTAATTTATTATCCGCACCTAATTTAGGTTCAGAATTGAGTAATTGAAACCCCTCGTTTTCTAAGCGATTCATTTCAACTCTAATATCATCAACTGCATAAGCCACATGATGAAGCCCTTCACCTCTTTTTTCGATATGTTTAGCAATAGGGCTATTTGAATGTAATGCTTCTAGAAGCTCAATCTTATTAGGGCCAACCTGAAAGAAACTAGTTCGAACACCTTCATGCTCCACCACCTCTTCCTTGTAAGGGGCGACACCTAGAATTTTGGCATAAAGAGTATTTCCCTCGTTTATGCTTTTTACAGCTATCCCTAAGTGTTCTATTTTGTTGAGTCTTAATTTCATGAATCAGCATTTAGATTTCCTAAGTTAACCAATGCGGAATATTTACCCCCATTTTCTATTAATTCTAGGTGTGTGCCTAATTCTACAACCTTGCCGTCTTCAACGTATGCAATTTGATCAGCATCTTTAATTGTGCTCAATCGATGAGCAACTACAACGGTAGTACGTTCCTTCATGAGAACTTCTAACGCCTTTTGAACACGAGCTTCACTTTCGTTGTCCAAAGCGGCAGTGGCTTCATCCAACAATAATAGTTTTGGATTTACATAAAAAGCGCGGGCAATACTCAGTCGTTGCCGCTGGCCACCGCTCAATGAGGCACCACCCTCACCAATAGGTTTTCCTTGGGTCCATTGAGAAGTAAATTCAGTACAATAGGCCGCCTCTAACGCCTTGTTTATTTTCGCTGTATTATGTTCTGAACCTAGGGCAATGTTGTTTTCAAAATCTGTGTTAAACAATAAAGGTTGCTGAGGCACCCATCCAATTTTGTTGCGATACGCTTTTAATTCCGCTTTCTTCAAGTCCAAGCTACCCATAGAAATAGACCCTTGCTGCGGATGAGCAAATCCTGCAAGCAAATACAGTAAGGTAGTTTTACCCGAACCTGAAGGACCTACTATTGCCGTGGTCTTTCCCGCAGGGATAAGTAAATTGAGATCTTTGAGTACCTCCGTATCATCGTAAGAAAAGAAGACATTTTTTAACCTTATATCCTCATTCCATTGCTGGTCAGTTGGAGCAATATGTCCGTTTCTTGCCTCCTCTAAATCAAGCACATCAAACACCCTAGCAGCAGAAGCATTACCCTTTTGAATATCGTAAAGTGCATTTGTTACGTTTTTAAATGCTGGTATAAGCTGGTAAAACAACACTACAAAAGCGATCAGCTCACCACCCGTCATGCTGCGGCCTGCGACCACTTCCATTCCTCCTAAATAAAGAACAATAAGCAATAAACTAACCCCTAGTACTTCGGCTATAGGTGAACTTAGATCGCGTTTACGAAAAACGCTTACCATATGTTTAGTCCAAAGTTTTAAGCTTGCTTGGTACCGAGAAGACATAGCACGTTCCGCAACAAATGCTTTGATAACAGGTAAGTTCGTTAATACTTCCTCTAAGGCTGAAGTATTTTGACCCAACTCTTCTTGAGCTTGATTGGCACTTCTTTTTAAACTTTTACCCACAGTTGCAATGAGACCCCCAGATATTGGAATAATGGCTATAGCCAATAAAGTTAATTTCGGGCTCATTGTAAACAATAAAATCAATGTTCCTAGGATCATTAAAGGATCTCTAACAAAGCCCTCCATACCTTTTAACATTGACCACTCAATCTCATTCAAATCAGCTGTCGCCCGCGTAAGCATATCGCCTTTTTTCAACTCACTATGTTGACGGAGAGACAAAGCCATCCATTTGTCATGCAGTTGCTTTTTTAACTGGGCTACAATGCCGTTTCTAACAGGAGCAAGAATGTAAAGCGCACCATATCTGCTGAAATTCTTTAAGATAAAAATGCATAAGGTCAGGAAAACTGTCGTCTGAAGTGTTTTGCCAGGACCGTGTTCAACCTTATACGACTCTACCAATTCCGCGAGGGCAAGCTTCCATTCAGCAGCATGACTTAAATCGGTTCCTGGTGTATCAAAAATTAAATTCAGAATAGGTATTAACGCACCTACAGAACCGATACTAAATATCACCGTTAGCATATTTAAGAGAGCCGCCACGAATACATAGGGCAAATAGGGCTTTAGTAAGGATAAGATGCGAAGAAAAGATTTCATGGAATACACTTAATAGACGAATTTAATGGAATTGGCGCAAATGGTATCTTTGCAAAATGGAAAGTACAAGACAACTTAAGATTGCAAGACTTCTTCAGAAGGAAATGGCGAATATTTTACAACAATTGGCTCGAGAACATTTCCCCGGTACACTCTTAAGCGTAAGCAAAGTAAGGGTAAGCCCAGACCTTGGAGTCGCTAAGGTGTTCGTGAGTATTTTTCCTGTCGTTAAGACGAAAGAAGTTGAAGAATTCATAAGCTTAAATCAAAATAAAATCAGAGGTTCCTTAGGCCACAGTGTTGGCAATCAACTAAGAATAACGCCTGAACTTCTAATTTATACAGACGATAGCCTAGAATATGAAGAGAATATTGATCGCTTACTCCGTGGAGAAGGGGAAAGCCCCATTAATTAAGCAATCTTGCGTTCATTTTCGTCATTTATTGCAAAAAAGTATTTCTTCTCTTTAGGGAAGCTAGGCTCCATACGACTAATGTCTTTTGCCGCACTTATTGGACTAGCGCTTGGAACAGCTGCTATGACTGTGGTACTGAGTGCCTTTTCCGGTCTTGAAGACCTTGTTGCCGAGCAATTTGAAGATACCAACGCCACCCTGAAGATTGAACCCGTAATTGGACAGTCAATTGACATATCGGCGGATGATTCTATTTTTCTAGATAATCTAACCGCAGATTTTGAAGCAACTTCCGTTATGCACATTTTCGAAAAGAGGGTACTATTGACTTATAGAGAAAACCAATACATCTCATACCTTCTTGGGGTTCCTCCAGAATATTCAGCGCTACACAACCTTTCTGAACATTTGATTACTATGGCCGATCCTAGCGTAGATTATGGTAAATACACCATATCTATAGGTGCAGGAGTCGCTTATCACCTAGGACTATCTAGTACGAATCCACCTCCTGTTGTTTCCGTTTATTTGCCAAAAATTAATACCAATACCAATGCTTTAAATCTAGGCAAGGCCGTTAATGGACAAGATGCATTTACTACAGGTATTCATTCCATACAAGCAGACTATGATCAGAAATTTGCCATTGCGCCAGAAGGATGGTTTAAAGAATTTACAGGAATGAAAGCACCTTCCTTTCTTGAGATACATACGACTGATGAGATAGCAGTAAGAAAACTACTTGAACAATATTTTGAGGACACTGTAATCGTATATAATCGACTCGAACAAGAGGCCACACTATTTAAAGTAATGCAATCCGAGCGGATTGTGGTGGTATGTAT
The DNA here is from genome assembly GCA_902614915.1 of uncultured Cryomorphaceae bacterium. GTDB lineage: Bacteria > Bacteroidota > Bacteroidia > Flavobacteriales > Schleiferiaceae > UBA10364. Next base: position 26,273 of record CACMMX010000019.1, on the reverse strand, counting down.
TCTCAGTTTTATTGTGCTTCTCGCAAGCTTCGGAGTTGTCAGCGCATTATTAATTATAGCCCTTGAAAAGAAAAGTGATATTCGTACTCTATGGTCAATGGGAGGATCAGATAAAGACCTAAAAAAGATTTTCTTTAAAAACGGCATTCTCATCGTTTCCACGGGTTGGCTAAGTGGGTTATTGCTAGGTACAGCTATTATAGCGCTTCAAAAGTGGATTGGGATTGTACCCTTAGGCTCCGGATACGTCCAAGAATATTATCCAGTAAGTCTAAAATGGCAGCACTTAGTACTTACAAGTCTCATTGTTATGGGTATAGGTAGTTCTTTAAGTGCTTGGGCTACAAGAAAAGTTATTAGGTAGTCTATCCTATTTGTCGCTCACTCGTTCGGCCGTATTGTAGATTATTTAGTTTGCCCAGCTCTTGTTCATCGCCATATTGTGCAATATATTCCTGTTCGATCTCGTCTAAAGTTGCCAAAACTTCAGCAGGATTCTTTATTGTAACCAATCGGGTTCTATACGGCTTAAAGTGGCTTAAGCCACGAAAGTAGTTGGTGTAATGCTTACGAGTCTCCATAATAGCATAGCGTTCTTCTTTCCACTTTAAGCTGAGTTCAAAATGCTCGCGTGCAGCTGCAACGCGTTCTTTAACGGTTGGCTTTTTAGCCTCAGAACCGAGCTCAAAGAAATGCTTTATCTCATTAAATATCCAAGGGTATCCTATGGAAGCACGACCAATCATTATACCGTCTACACCATACTTATTTCTATATTCAAGGGCTTTTGAGCCGCTATCCACGTCACCATTGCCAAATACGGGAATATTCAACCGCGGGTTATTTTTAGTTTCTGCAATTAAAGACCAATCGGCCGACCCCTTGTACATCTGCTTACGGGTACGACCATGTATAGAAATTGCCTGAATGCCTATATCTTGTAGTCGCTCCGCGACCTCTACTATGTATTTGGTATTCTCATCCCAACCTAATCTGGTCTTAACGGTTACTGGTTTGTCAACAGCCTTTACGATTTCTGCTGTCATCTTAACCATCTTCGGAATATCCTGCAATATGCCTGCTCCGGCGCCTTTGCATGCAACGTTTTTAACCGGGCAACCGTAATTGATATCAATAATATCTGGATTAGAAGCTTCACAGACTTCTGCAGCTTTTCGCATACTATCTATTTCGTTGCCAAAAATCTGTATCCCCAAAGGCCGCTCGTACTCATAGAAATCTAATTTCTTGATACTTTTGGCTGCATCGCGAATCAAACCTTCTGATGAGATGAACTCAGTATACATTACATCTGCACCATGATCCTTGCACAGTTTTCTAAAAGGCGGATCGCTTACGTCTTCCATTGGTGCAAGCAATAGTGGAAATTCCCCTAATTCGATATCACCTATCTTTACCATGTCGCAAAAATACGTCGGGATGAGCTACTTGGACAAAACTTTGGAATGGAGTAATACAAGAACATTATTTTCCTTCATTATTATCACCCTAGCTAGTCTCGTTTTCTTTGGAGGAATTGGGTTTTCCTCTGTTAGCTCTACATACGGACTCACAACACCAGCGGGTATGCGTTGGATGCAATTCTCCATTTCTTTAGGCTTGTTTCTAATGCCACCACTATTTTTCGCACAAATAGTTTCAAATAATCCCTTAAAATTCCTATGTCTAGTATTCTTACCGTCCTATGTAAACCCAATACACACTCGGAAAAATGGGTTAAAAGCGCCTCCCTTATGGCACACCTATATGAGTTTGGCATTGATGTGTTTTGGTGCCTTCTTTGCCGTAGACTTACTTGCGCAATTGAATCAACTCATTGTTCCAGATTTACCTTATTTCCAGAAACTTAAAATACAGGAAGAAGAAGTAAGAAAGGCTGTACAAACTCTTTTAAAACAAACGAGTCCAACAGCTTTAATAGCAAATTTTGTGGTAATGGTACTTGTTCCGGCCTTAGGAGAAGAATTATTCTTTAGAGGTATACTTCAAAAGCTATTTCAAAGAAATTTCAACCTGCGATTTGCGGTTGTTGCTACCTCATTATGTTTTGCCGTTGCACATCAACAACCTTTAAGTTTTATACCGTTGTTTTTCATGGGTGTATTGTTGGGCTATGCTAAATATTGGACGGGTAGTTTATGGGCAGCTATTCTATTGCATGGTATAAACAACGGTTTCGCATTATTCTCTTCTTATGCAGCCGGCGGGAAACTGCAATATGAGAGCACCATGGATATCAGCTGGAGTATTGCGGGAATTACTCCACTAGTGATAGGCATATATTGGATGCTTAAAATAAGGCAGCGGCATAAAGAAATGCAGAGATAGTTTTAATCCTAAAGTTTATAGCATAAAAAAGCCAACTCGAATCAGGCAATCTACATAAGGATTATATACTTCTATTGTACCACTATCTATTCTTTTCCAAATTTTATTTTTTGACTTAATTATTAATCTACAATATAGTTTGGATCTAGTTGTCGCTCTAATTTCATAATTGCATAATCCACTCTTTGTCCACCACCTCCAAAACATACTCTTAGAACAAAGTCCTCGACCTTTTTATAACCCTCAGGAGTTAATTTTAATTTATATACATACGGAGTTCGTTCTTCAGTACAATATTTTAAAACTGAGCAAGTAAATCTTTAGTTTCTTGTATTATACGTTTGTTTTCTATTATATCATTCTCATTCAAATTATATAGGGTATAAAGATGAGTGCTGTGTTATTATTCTGCCTCGATTTATAACAAAGGTATCTCGAGCTATTACCGTTTGCTTTTCGCCATTTACAATAAAAGTGAATTAGCAGATTCGCTGGCTTTTTTATTTCTCTATTATTCTTTTTAATACCCCGAAGTATACAATGCCTGAGCATCCTTTGCGGGATTAGAACTGTAATTAATCTTATAAGCCTGCGCCTTGCGCAACTCTAATTTAATATCTGAAATCAAACCCATTTTAACCGTTTTATCTGCCTTGATTGACATGGTCATCATTGGGCGCTCTTCCTCAGTTTTGGTTTCGCGCTCTTGAATGACAAACGGCTGTACATCGTCTAATGATGCAAAAGCATCGTTTAGCTGGATACGTGGGGTTTTACCAAACTTATCCTGATATTTCTGTCGTGGTGACCCCGCGTATATATAGGTGACTAAAGACTTGCGTTCTAATTTCTGAATCTCCGTAGCTTGAGGTTTGTTCACACTAACCTTAAGGTCCACTTCTCGCATCACGGTTGCAACCATAAAGAAGAAAAGCAACATAAAAACAATATCTGGTAAAGCTGAGGTATTTACCGCAGGCAATTCCTTATTTTTCTTTTTCTTAATTACTGCCATTATCCACCAATATTTAATGGTTCAGCCTCAGAAATCTTTTGTTGATAAGCGTTTTTAATCGCTTTAATGATTTCCTTGTCTTCTTCGGGATCCATACTCCTGTATGAGCGCCCATATTCGTTCTCTGCATAGATTTCACGTAAATCTTCGTATGCAGCCACCAATTCGTTTTGAACCTTGACATACATTCCGTAGGAAGTACCTCTATCGTTTTGAAGTGATATAACCGCTTTCACTGGATTAACTGAACTGGTGCTTACCCCATATCCATTACAATAGGTGCAAGAACCGTCACCATTATTATCAATAAATTCCATTGCCTTTGCACGCAATTCACTAATCTCCAAGTACTCATCTTCCACCAACAATTGGTCGTTTGAATTAACCAAAACCGTAAAAATATTTCGCTCTTTAATTGGAGGCGGCTCTTCTGTTAACTCATCAATAGGAGGAAGTTTTCTATTAATCCCTTTATCCGTATCCATGGTTGTAGTTACCAAATAAAAAATCAATAGAAGGAAGGCAATGTCCGCCATTGAACCCGCATTAATTTCCGGTATGGCTCTTTTATTTCTTGCCATATCTCTCTTTACTTAATTGCTCTTGACACCAATGAGTATACTACTGCTAATATTGCGCCTGAAAACAATATGTAGAATGAAGTCAACATGGCACTAGAAGCTTTTGACGTTGTTTCAGTTACGTTTTTGTATTGAACAAAATCTGAACCGTCAGCGGAAATCCAAGAAATCAAACCAATAACTACTATCACTGCCAATCCAACACCTACACCTTTAATACTTTGAGGATTTATAACAAGTGCAAGAACAAAGCTCGAAACGGCGATGATTATACTAGCAATAGTAATAATCATCCCGTAGGAAACAAATCCTGGGGCTTTATCTTCATTAGCTGCTACCATAATGAATAGCAGAACACCAATTGAGCCAAAGATAATTCCGAGGACACGTCCTATTAATGGAAGTTTATCTGCCATACTATTTACTATTTTTCTTTTTAAATTCTACAAGTATGTCTAAGAAAGAAATTGATGCATCTTCCATCTTAATGACTATACCGTCAATCATTGCTACAATAAGGTTGTAAAATATCTGAAGAATAATTGCTGTTATCAAACCAAATACGGTCGTTAGAAGCGCGACTTTAATACCACCAGCAACAAGAGAAGGGTTGATGTCCCCTGCCGCTTCAATAGCGTCAAATGCACCAATCATACCGATTACCGTCCCCATGAAACCGAGCATTGGTGCCAATGCAATAAATAAGGAAATCCAAGATACTCCTTTTTCGAGTTTTCCGTTTTCTACCGAACCAACACTCATGATAGATTTATCTACCATGTCTAATCCTTCGTCATAATGATCTAATCCTTCAAAGAAAATAGTAGCAACTGGTCCTCGTGTATTGCGGCAAACTTCTTTCGCAGCATCTATTCCTCCTTGGTTTAGGGCACCCTCTACCTCACTCAATAATTTCTCTGTGTTCGTTTGGGCAAATGTTAAATAAATAATGCGCTCTATGACAAGCGCAAGACCTAGAACCAAAGCCAACAATACGAAAGACATAAAAAAAGCACCACCCTCAATAAATTTCTCTTTTAAGATTTGAGTAAATCCTTTTTCAGTTTCAATGGTATCATCAACTACCTCTTCAGTAGCTTCTTCTGTTTCAGTAACAGCTGAATCTGCGGCTGCGGCAGCTGAATCTAATGCTGCGTCAGATGAATCCATTGTTTCCGTAGTAGAATCTACTACTTCTTCTGTAGCCGCCATGTCTTCCTGTGCATAGGCGTCAACGGTGCCCATTAAAAGGGCCACGATTGCAAGCAAAGAGAGTGCTTTTTTCATTTTCTTAAGAATTATTTTCTTGTTTTAATTTTAATTGATGTCCGTTTCTATAAAACATATCAGACATCGCGCGTCGAAAATACAAAAAATTGGTGTCCTATTCCTATTCCGAGACTTCACCTGATAGACTCAAGGAAAACTTTTCATGGAAATCCAATACCGAATGACCCCGACCGAGCAAAACCATGGACTTTACCACAGCGCTTTCAAAAGTCATATCTCTAGCGTTCAGCATTTTAACTTCTTCTAAGGCACTTGAACTGTCATATAATCCAGGAATTACAGAACCGCTAACACACTGTGATGTATTAATAATAATGGTTCTGTTTTTTTCTACTCTCTTTAAAAACTTTAAGAAATCGTAGGATTTTGGCGCATTGCCTGCGCCAAAAGTTCTTAGGAGAAGTACCTTCCAATTGGTCAATACGGGTAATTCTGAAAAATCAAGACCAGGATATAATGTAACTACACCAACATTATTGCTAATTCTAGTATCCAAACAATAGTTTTCTTTTGACCTCCAAAGCAATTCTTTCTTAACGGAAAGACGAACCCCACTGCTAGCTAGCGAAGGAAAATTAGGAGAGCTAAATGCGTTAAATTCATTTGAGGAACGTTTGTAAGCCCTGTTACCTCGGAGCAATTCATATTCAAAATAAATCGCTACTTCTTGAATTACGCAATCACCATTTTTATCCGTTAGAGCTGCAAACTCAAAAGCACTAACAATATTTTCAACGGCATCAGTACGTAACACACCAATGGGTAATTGTGATCCTGTAATAATAATTGGTTTTGTCAAACCCTTGAGCATAAAACTCAAAGCGCAGGCTGTGTAAGCCATGGTATCTGTTCCATGGAGAATAACAATACCATCTACTTCGGGCATTAACCTATCGGCGGCTTCAGCTAATTCTATCCAAACTTTAGGGGTCATTTCTGAGCTATCTATGGCTTTTTTAAGAGAAACGGTTTTGATTTCTATCGGCAATAGACCAAGTGCAGGGATTTTTTCTACCGCCAATTCAAAATCCATTGGAGCCAATTTCCCTTTCTCATTTTGACGCATACCAATCGTCCCCCCTGTATATATAAGAGCAATCTTACGCATCCAACCCGAACAATTTATTAGCGTTTCGACTTGTCAAATGACCTACAGACTCTAAAGTTATTTCTAAAATCTCAGCCATGACTTTGGCAGATTCTATCATAAAAGAGGGCTCGTTTTTCTTTCCTTGATGTGCTTTAGGTGTTAAATACGGGGCATCAGTCTCCAACAAAAGTCGCTCTTTGGGTATATTACGAAGAACAACATCCGTTGCAGATCGATTCATTGTAAAGGAGCCTCCAATACCAAAGTAAAAATCACCCAGACGAATGGCACGTTTCACTTGCTTTTTACCACCACTAAAACAATGGAACACTCCGCGAAGTTTGCCATTATGCCTTTCTTGTGCTTTTTCTAAAACCGGAAAAAGTTGCTTGAAACTGTTTCGAACATGCAGCGCAACCGGAAGGTTCCATTGTGCCGCCCAATCTAGTTGACGATCTAAAGCCTTAACCTGAATTTCCTCTGTAGTACTATCCCAAAACAAATCCATTCCAATTTCACCTACAGCCAAATAACTGTCAGCATTTTTATGATAATGCGCCTCTAATTGTTCCAATTGATCGCGCCAATCTTCCTTTACATAGCATGGATGCAATCCAATCATTCGCTCAATACGCAAACGGGTATAATAATCTTGCACACGATCCAATGCTTCTAACGAAGCAAAATTTATATTGGGTAATAGTATCGTTTGTATACCTGCTGCAAGGGCCCTGTTCTCTATCTCATACTTTCTATTTTGAAAGTATTTATCATACAAATGGCAGTGGGTGTCGATAAACATTAAAGAGGAAGGTTTCCGTGTTTCTTCTTTGGTAATTTTACTGCCTTATTTTCTAGCATTTTAAACGCCTTAATTAAAGCATCACGCGTTTGTTCCGGCATGATTACATCATCCACATAGCCTCGGTATGCTGCTCTGTATGGATTCGCAAAAGCTTCAGAATATTCAGCTTCTTTTTCGGCCAGTTTAGCCTCTTGATTATCTGCAGCCTTAATCTCTTTTCTAAAAATTATTTCCGCTGCACCCTTTGCACCCATTACGGCAATTTCAGCAGATGGCCATGCATAATTCATATCCGCCCCAATCTGTTTGGAATTCATCACACAATATGCACCACCATAAGCTTTTCTAGTAATGACTGTAATTCTAGGTACTGTTGCCTCGCTAAATGCATATAGAAGTTTTGCCCCATTGGTGATAATTCCATTCCACTCTTGATCGGTACCGGGTAAAAATCCTGGAACATCTTCTAGAACTAATAATGGGATATTAAAAGCATCACAGAAACGCACAAAACGAGCACCTTTTGTTGATGCATGAATATCTAATACTCCCGCTAAATAAGCAGGTTGATTGGCTACTACACCTATTGATTTTCCGGCTAACCGAGCAAACCCAACGATAATGTTTTCCGCAAAATCTCTTTGTACTTCGTGAAAGGAATTTACATCCACAATACCCTCAATAATGTCCTTCATATCATAGGGTTGATTGGGGTTTTCAGGAACTATATCCTTGAGCTCTACACGAATTTCATCGCCGGGTTTATAAGGCAAGGCAGGTGGTTCCTCATCACAATTTTGCGGGACGAAACTCAAAAGTTTTTTTAGTCCTTTAATCAAAGAAATTTCATTTGGATAAGTAAAATGTGTGACACCACTTTTTGTCGCATGTGTACTTGCGCCTCCCAACTCTTCAGAATTAACGTCTTCATGAGTAACCGTCTTTACTACATTTGGTCCAGTCACAAACATATATGAAGTATCCTCCACCATCATGATGAAGTCTGTCAATGCTGGCGAGTAAACCGCACCTCCTGCGCAAGGGCCCATCATTGCGGAGAACTGCGGTATAACACCTGAGGCTTGGACATTGCGATAAAAAATATCTGAATACCCCCCTAAAGAAACTACACCCTCTTGGATACGTGCTCCGCCGCTATCATTCAACCCTATAACTGGAGCACCAGTCTTCATGGCTAAATCCAAAAGTTTAACAATCTTTTCTGCATGAGCTTCCGCTAATGAGCCGCCTAAAACTGTAAAATCTTGGGCAAATACATAAACCAATCTCTCGTTGACTGTTCCGTATCCTGTGATAACACCGTCACCCAAAATTTTCTGCTTATCTAATCCAAATAAATCACTGCGATGCTGAACAAGAGCACCCATCTCTTGAAAACTCCCTTCGTCTAAAAGAAAGTGTATGCGCTCTCTTGCCGTAAGCTTGGCCTTGGCATGTTGGACTTCTATTCTTTTCTTACCGCCACCCTCCTGACTTTTTTTCTTAAGGTCATTGAGATGCTGTCGCTGATCTAACATGTTGGTTCTATTTAAATCTATGTATTGTTAACGCATTTGTTTTTTAAACGCATCCCTTAAATTTACTTTAGAATGTCTGTGAAACCGCTTGGTTTCTTTCGCTTTTCTGCGAATTTGTTCTTGTTCCTTTTCAGGAAGGTTAATCACATCGATACATTGTGGAGTGCAGCACCCATTATTCGCTTCTTTACATTTCTCACATTGAATGAATAGAAGATTACACGCTTTGTTTGCACAATTAGTGTGACGAGCCGACTTCTCCCCACACTGATGGCATTCTGAAATCAGCTCTTGAGAGATCTCCTCACTCAATCGCTCGTCAAAAACAAAGTTGATTCCATGGAATTTGTTTTCTAGCGCTTCTTCCTTTACTTGACGGGCATAATCAATAATCCCACCATGCAATTGATTAACATCACTAAAACCATGATGTTTTAGGTAGGCTGATGCCTTTTCGCATCGAATTCCTCCTGTACAATAAAGTAAAATTTTGCGATTCTCCTTGCCTTTGAGTTTTTCAAGGACCATCGGAAGCTCCTCCTTAAAGGTTTCAGACTCTGGTAGAATTGCACCTTCAAAATGACCAATTTCACTCTCATAGTGATTGCGCATATCTACAACAACAGGGTTTCCTATTTCAATAGCGTTATTCCAATCTTTTGCACTCAAATGTGCGCCAACATTAGTTACATCGTAATCTTCACGGCAAAGCCCGTCTGCAACAATCTGCTCTCGAACCTTAACTTTCAACTTAAGGAAAGATTTACCTGCCGTTTTATCAGTAACGGCAATCTTAAATGGTACTTCTTTGAAATACTCCATAGAGTGCAAATGGAATTTAAATTTATCCAAGTAATGTTCTGGGACACTCATTTGCGCGTTAATCCCTTCTTGACTAATATAAACTCTTCCCAAAGCGTTTAAGTCTGTCCATTTAGCAAATAGTTCATCACGCAAATCATATGGATTATCTATGATTACATACTTGTAAAATGATAGCGTGATTCGCTTGAATGTCTCTTGCTCAAGTTTTGCAATTAAGCGCTCTTTGTCAAGCTTATTCACTAAATCTCTTTTTCCTGCATTAGGATCCATGAAAGCAATTTATTGCGACAAAGATAAGTTATCTTTAACCTATCAAAATCTGATAATATCACACTCAGAATATGAAAAGAACCACATTAGTCCTAGGCGCTTGCGGGCAGATAGGCACTGAGCTAACTCTTAATTTAAGAGAAAAGTATGGCAAAGACACTGTATTAGCCACAGATATTATGGAACCCAGTTTAATTGAACTAAAAGAAGGTCCTTTTGAAATTCTAGACGTAAGCGATACAAATAGCTTAAGAGAAATCTGCGAAAAATATAATGTGAATACTGTATACCACCTTGTGGCAATGCTAAGCGCTAAAGGGGAAAAGTTTCCTATGGAAGCATGGGATTTAAACATGAGGAGTTTACTCAATTTACTCGAATTGGCCAAAGGGAAGGTAATTGAAAAAATTTTTTGGCCATCTTCCATTGCTGTTTTCGGACCAACAACTCCAAAACAAAATACACCTCAACAAACAGTAATGGAACCCTCAACGGTTTATGGAATTTCCAAGCTAGCTGGAGAACGTTGGTGTGAATATTATTTCAATAAATACAATATTGATGTACGATCCATTCGGTATCCAGGACTTATATCATGGAAATCTCAGCCTGGCGGTGGAACCACGGACTATGCTGTGGAGATTTATTACAAAGCGCTTGAAGAAGGGAAATACACCTCGTACATAAGCAAATATCGTACACTCCCGATGATGTATATTGAAGACGCTGTAAGAGCGACTATTGAGCTTACTAACGCACCCTCAGAAAATTTAAAAATACGTTCATCTTACAACCTTGCAGGAATGAGTTTTGATCCCTCTACTATTGGCGCTAGTATTAAAAATATTTTGCCTGAATTTAAATTGAATTTCAATCCAGATTATCGTGAAGAAATTGCAGCATCTTGGCCAGAAAGCATTGATGATTCTGCCGCCCGATTAGACTGGGGCTGGACGCCAAAATATGATTTGAAAACCATGACTGAGGTTATGTTGAAAAATTTACGCACTAAGCTCCAACTTTCATAGCACCCTAATCGTATTCTTTGTACCAAGAACTATACTTGAGATAGTTCTTTGCTATTCGTTCTATTTCCCCTGTCCTGAGTCTTACTGGTACAGGTCCGATTTCCTTTGCAGGTACTCCTGCCCAAAGCGTTCCAGGAGTTAGGTTTTTACCTTGAGTTACCACTGACCCAGCAGCTACTATACAACCTTCTCCTACAATACAGTCGTCCATAACTATTGCCCCCATTCCAATAAGTACATTATCTTGTATGGTACAACCGTGAATAATGGCATTATGGCCTACACTTACATTGTTTCCTATGGTGGTTGGAGAATTCTTATAGGTACAATGTACGGTTGCATTATCTTGAATGTTCACTTTGTCGCCTAATGTAATTGTATTAACATCTGCGCGAATGACACAGCCATACCAAAAACTACATCCTTTACCACAAGTGAAGTTTCCAATTATTGTAGCGTTTTCCGCTACAAAAGAATCATTTCCAATTTCAGGAGTGTATCCAAGAACTGAGCGAACAATAGACATAGGGTCTTGTTTTTATGGTGTAAATTTACACCTTGAAAATACCCTAAAAATGGAAATGAAAAGAGTGCCTGTAAGTATTTACGCAGAAATGACTCCTAACCCAAGGGTTATGAAGTTTGTGAGTAATAAACTCCTTCTTAAATCCGATTCAGTAGAATTCAAAAACATTGATGAAGCCAAGCCCTCTGCTTTAGCCACTAAACTCTTTCATTTCCCCTTTGTAAAGGAAGTTTTTATATCGGGTAATTACATAGCCATAGCGAAATTTGACATAGTTGAATGGGACGACGTCGCTCAAGAAGTTCGTATGTTTATCACAGAATTTATACAAGACGGGGGGGTGGTAGTCCATGAAGAGCGATTGACACCTATTAAAGAAGAAAAAACTGAACTAACTTCCGACCCCATCCGCAACCCCAAAAATCTCGGAGAAATTGAGGCACGTATTGTAGATATACTAGAGGAATACATAAAGCCTGCAGTGGCTCAAGATGGCGGGAACATTGAATTTATGGCGTACAATGAAAAAATAGTTGAGGTACAACTGCAAGGTGCTTGCTCGGGTTGTCCTTCTTCTACTATGACTTTAAAAAACGGCATCCTTGGTATTCTGCAAAAAAAGCTACCTACACTTGTAGATGACGTAGTTGCTATAAACAGATAATCCTATTCAAAAATGATTCTACCTGAGGTAATTCTGTTTCCTTGTGTGACCACTTCGTAGAAATACATACCCGCGGACAACTTGGTTTTAGAAAATTGTATGTTTCCTTCTTCGAATCTATAATTCAAATCAACTTTCTGCCCTTGTTGATTGTAAACATGGAAACTACTGTTTTCAATCTCATTACCTTTAGAATGTATTAGAATAGTTCCGTAATTCGCAACAGGGTTAGGGATTACAACGGAGGTTACTCTGCGTTTGATTGTTTCCTCTGGTATTCCTAGCACATTTAAAGGATCGTTTTTAAGAATACTGTCAATGTTAATGTTCTCGTCACCAGTTTGATACCTGATATACTGAAAACCATCATACAGCATTTCATCGTCCGTATTAAATCCTGCCCTAATTAATCGAGGCGGACTGTATGGGTTATGATGATTAAGGCTTGTATTGTCGTAAGTATGCTCGGAGTAAAGAATGAAGGGTGGCGACAACTTCACCAATTTTTTATAGTAATAATACTCCTGATGCTCAAAGTCCCATCTATCTATTTTCATGAGAGGAATAGTATCATTAGTTTGAGGATTATAAGCGTAATTAATAATCTCTGTACAAATCTGATGTGAATGAGGGAATGCTGAAAAAATTGAAATCGACTGAGAAGGGGCTGGTTCTTGTACAGAAAAACTCTTTATCTGACCAGCGGGAATTATAAAATCATTGTCCCAATATTGGAGCGGCACAAAGTCAAATACTTGTCGGATACCTATCTCATTAAGTGGATAGAAATAAAGTCGAACTTGAATATCGACTAATTGCCCTGCAGTACCCTTTGGAGTATGAATATTCATTCCTATTTCACCATTAGCAGGTAGTTCTATCCCCATTTTTATTTCAGGAGAGTTGGGGTAGACTATCGGCATTGAACCAGGTGCCCAGGCACCAATAGCAATATTCCCCGGAACAGCATAAGCATTTCCACTAGTATCTATTGTAATACCACCCGAAAAATCTGCAACTATCAATGAATGGTGTATTAATTGGGGATTACTAGGGACCAACTCTACAGCGCGGAGAAATCTATTCTGACCAAGGTTCAAAGGTACTGAAATTGTATTGTATGAATCTGTGCTATCTGCGTTACTCTTGAACTTCAACATCTGTAGTACTGTGTCTGGTGTCCCACCTAATTGGCGCAACGGATACAAAGGTGTAGGAGGTTGAAGCGCAGGATCACCTTGAAGTGATCCGTCAAAAATCCATGTTAATAATGAATCTTTGTCTTCCTTGGTAATCTGCCTCTCATTTACAAAATGAATGTAGGAAGTGTCAGCTGACCAAGGGGGCATTTCACTGTGTTGCAAAACATGCAGCATACTAGTCGTCCATGGTGAAGTGGAAGCATATGAGAGCATAGAAAAAGGGGCACCTCCGCCAGGACGGTGGCAACTTGTACAATTCTTGTACAGAATAGGCGCAATGTCATTGAAGGTGCTTTGTGCTCTCAAGAATAAACCAAAGAATGAAAAGGTGATAATAAATAGTTTTCTCATGTTTAAATATTGCGGTTTGAATTGGAGGTATGTTCTGTAGAAAACTAGATAAACCAAATTGATTTGGTTATTAATTGATACTAAACCATGGCCCGTCCCATATTTTTTAAATGAGTAAAATGTCCTTTAAGAGCAGATATTATTGATTGGTACTCGTTATAAGGTAACTTAAATTCATCAGCTGTCTTGCGAACAATTTCTGCAATTTTAGGATAATGAATATGATTTATAGATGGAAACAGGTGGTGCTCCACTTGAAAGTTTAGCCCACCAGTGTACCAAGTAACCAATTTACTCTTTGTACTAAAATTAGCTGTAGTCCTTAATTGATGCTCAAGCAAACTATCTTGTTTTGCTTTTTCCACAGTTGGGAATTCAGCTTTATCCACCACATGTGCCAATTGGAAAGTAAAAGATAATATTGTACCGGCCACAATATGCATAACCATATTACCCCATAATACCATATACCAGGGCAATCCCAAAGCAAGCGGTAGAATATAAAAAATGGAAAAGTGAAATCCTTTACCCACAATTAATTTTACCCATAACAGCCCTAAGGACTGATTTCTCACCTTAAATAATTCAGATTTATTGTATTTGACAATCTGCTTAAAATCCTTTTCCAGCAACCACTTCCATGTCATTAGTGCATAAGCAAAAGGAGCATATATATGTTGATATTTATGTCTAGGCTTCAAATCTTGTGTTGGGTGGAATCTAAACATACTTCCTGTATCAATATCATCGTCGTGCCCATCTAAATTAGTGTGGGTATGATGCTTAATATTGTGCTGTACTTTCCATGTATATGAATTACCCGATAACATATAGATGATAGCACCTATTTTACGATTCACCCATTCACTTCGAGTTACCGTATTATGAATGGCATCATGCATTACATTCATACCTACACCAGCCATACCTATACCAGTTATTCCCCACAATAAAGTAGTCATAAAAAAGGAAGTGTTTCCTAGTAGAAATAGGCCGAACGGAGCAAGATATACAGCTAAATTCATACTAGCTTTTAAAAAGTATCGGTAATCTGCCAAACCAGACTTACCACTTTCCTTTAAATAAAGTCTAACTCGGGCTCGTACTTCTCTCTGAAAGTCGCTCGTACTTCTAAATCGTAACATGAAGTTTACTTTAATTATTTAATGAAATTAGTAAACACAACGCTAAGTAGTACCTTATAGTTTAGTTTTGTTATAAATTCAAGAATATCCAAAATGCTTAAAAAGCAAAAACCAACCGATTTAGAAGCCTGGCACAAGCTTCAACAGAACTCCATCTACGATAAACGTACATTAAAAACAAGGTTTTATGAAGACAGGGAACGTTTCAACAAATATCATATAAAGTGGGATGGTATACTATTTGACTTTTCCAAGAATCATATCGGAAGCGAAACATTTGCGCTCTTTCAAGAACTGTTAGAAGAAGCAAATGTGCGTTCAGCCATTGAGCAACAGCAAAGTGGTAAAAAAATAAATGTTACTGAAGATCGTGCGGTCTTGCATACTGCGCTGCGAAATGTAAGCGAGAGTCCCATCTATGTGGATGGTGAAGATGTCATGCCCTCAGTAAAGGATTCATGGGCACAGATAGCTACGTTTTCAAGTGAAATTCGGTCAGGAAATTGGAAAGGTCATACAGGGAAACGAATAAAAGATGTTGTCAACATAGGTATCGGTGGATCAGATCTTGGCCCAAGAATGGTCATCAATGCATTACGCCCTTTTATTACTGATGAAATTAATTTTCACTTTGTGGCGAATGTTGACGGTGCAGACCTGCACGAGGTGTTGAAAAAAGTTGTTACTGAAACAACACTTTTCATCATTGCTTCCAAAACCTTTACCACGCAAGAAACCATGCAGAACGCAAACAGTGCAAAAGAGTGGTTTCTCAAAAATGGTGGAGAGCAAGAAAGTGTAGCAAAACATTTTGTTGCTGTGAGTACAAACGCAGAGGGCGTTGCGCATTTTGGAATTGATCCTAAAAACATGTTTACTTTTTGGGATTGGGTTGGAGGACGTTATAGCGTATGGTCTGCCATAGGCTTACCGGTAGTGATTGCTATTGGATTTCAAGGATTTCAAGAATTCTTAAGCGGTGCTCATGAAATGGATAAGCACGTCGCTAATGCTGATTGGTCTAGGAATATTCCAGCAATCATGGCTGTAATAGGAATTTGGTATAGGAATTTCCATAATGCGCCATCACACGCAATTCTTCCTTACGACCAATATTTAGATCGCTTTGCTGCCTACTTTCAACAAGGAGATATGGAAAGTAACGGGAAGTACGTTGACCGCAGCGGTAATCGAGTCAATTATCCTACAGGTCCCATTATTTGGGGTGAACCGGGTACCAATGGACAGCATGCCTTCTACCAACTTATACATCAAGGAACAGACCTTATTCCAGCGGATTTCATTGCCGCTAAAAAATGTCAGCACAAACTGCGTAAACACCACCCCATTCTATTGGCAAACTTTGTTGCACAAACAGAGGCACTGATGACAGGAAAATCAAGAATGGAGGTAGAAATTGAAATGCGACAAGCTGGAATTAATAGTGAGGATATAGATAAAATTGCTCCATACCGAGTTTTTGAGGGAAATAGACCAACTAATAGTATAATTCTAGACGAGTTAAACCCTTATCATTTGGGACAGCTAATTGCTGCTTATGAACACAAAATCTTCATTCAAGGCTATATATGGAACATTTATTCTTACGATCAATGGGGGGTTGAACTTGGTAAAGTATTGGCGAAAGCTGTTTTGAACGAATTAAGAGGCGGTCCTCCCCATAATCATGATAGCTCTACAAGTGCCTTAATTAATTATTTGAAAAATTGAATTATTCGGCTAAGTTTAATCTAAAGCAGTCCAACAGCTCATTGAGCTGTTGGGCTTTTTTTTCATCCATGCCCTCAGCTAATGACTCGACTTTTTCTCTTTGTATTAATTGATTTATAAGCTTTTCGCCCTTCTCGGTTAAGTGAACAAAAACAATTCTTCTATCTTGTCTATCACGTACTTTCTGTAATAGATTCATATAGACAAGACGATCAACCATACGAGAAGCATCGCTCATCTTATCTAACAAACGGTCGCGTATCTCAGAGGTAGTAGAACCCGTTTCTCCAGCACCACGAACAATTCGTAAAACATTATACTGCTGCATAGTAATGCCATTTTCTTTCAAACGAGCGGTGATGTTTTCCCTTAGTCTATTGGAAGTATAGATAAGATTGACAATCAATTTTGACTGTTCTGTTTTAAAAAACCTTTGTTTGATTTCTTTTTCTAAACTCATAAAACTCTAAGGAATAACCAAGTTAATTGTTCAAACAAATAACGGAAAAATAAACACCTGCGAAATTCACACAGGTAGTTTAGCATATCTGCAAACGGCTTAAACCGTCATAATATCATTTTCTTTCTTAGCAAACATCGAATCGCATTTTGCAATGTAATCGTCCGTCATTTTTTGAATATTACTTTCATTATCTTTTCGAAGATCTTCGCTCAAACCGTCGTTTCCCATTCTCTTTAGCTCATCCATTGCACTCTTTCTAGCCGCACGCACTCCTACTTTTGCAGTTTCACTTTCAGCTTTAGCCATTTTTGCCAATTCGCGGCGGCGCTCTTCCGTAAGCGGCGGCACTGAAATAATAACGCTTTCGCCATTGTTCATTGGATTAAATCCCAATCCAGCGTTAATGATGGCACGCTCAATATCGGGTATAATATTCTTTTCCCAAGGTTGAATACTAATAGTTCTTGCGTCCGGTGTATTCACATTACTAACTTGAGCTAGCGGTGTTGGTACACCATAATATTCTACCATAACGCTGTCTAGCATCGAAGCATTTGCACGACCTGCACGAATTTTTAATAGTGACTTTTCCATGTGAACGATTGCTTTATCCATATCGTCCTTTGTTGATTCATAAACCAATTCTAATTCCTCTTCCATGAATTATATACGCTTAGTTTTTAACTAATGTTCCTATACCGTCTGTACCTCGAACAACTTTCATCAGGTTACCCTTAGTATTCATATCGAACACAATAATAGGAAGATCATTTTCCCGACTAAGTGTAAACGCTGTCATATCCATCACGTTCAATCCTCGATCGTAAACTTCCTTGAAACTCAGCTCATTAAATTTAGTTGCCGATTCGTCTTTTTCCGGATCAGCAGTATAAATTCCATCTACCCTAGTTCCTTTTAATATCACATCTGCCTGGATCTCCACAGCCCTTAGCGTAGCGCCTGTATCGGTAGTAAAGTATGGGTTTCCTGTTCCCGCAGAAAAGATAACTACACGACCTTTCTCTAGATGACGAATTGCTCTGCGGCGAATAAACGGTTCAGCCACTTTATCCATCTCAATAGCGCTTTGTAAACGCGTTTTAACCCCAGTACTTTCAAGAGCACCTTGCAAAGCCAATCCATTGATTACAGTGGCCAGCATCCCCATATGATCAGCTTGTACACGATCTATTCCTTGAGATGCACTATTAATGCCTCGAAAAATATTACCGCCACCAATTACTATTCCTACTTGAACACCTTTTTGTGATACCGCCTTTATTTCCTCGGCGTATTCTGCTATTCTATTTGGGTCTATTCCAAAGTCATTGTCGCCCATTAGCGCTTCGCCACTCAATTTCAATAGTACTCTATTGTATTTCATCATTAAAAGGTTTGAACAAATATAAGCCAACTCAAAACGATTGAATAAGATACCCATGTTACTTTTACACCGATAGATGAAGGCTTTTCTAATATAAAAAAGCCCTCATCTATCGACGAAGGCTATGAGTTTTCTTTTAGAATTTTCTTTTATAAAGAAACACGTTTGAAGTCTACCACTTCGAGGCCCGATTGTACACTGGTCAAGTATTTTGCAACACTCACCTTAGCATCTTTAATAAAGGCTTGGTCTACCAATGTATTTTCTTTAAAAAATTTATTTAATCGACCTGCAGCAATCTTGTCTAACATTACTTCAGGCTTACCTTCTTGGCGAGCAAGCTCTTTACCGACTTCTAGCTCACGATCAATAATGTCCTGCGTTACAGCTTCACGATTCAATGCAACAGGATTCATTGCAGCAGCTTGCATAGCAATATCTCGACCAGCTTCAGCAGCTTCGGCCGTTAATCCCACTAATGTTCCAATCTTATTTCCCATGTGAATGTATGAGGCTACATAAGCAGCATGTATTGTGGCTAATTCCGCCACTTCAATTTTTTCGCCGATTACACCTGTTTGCTCTTGTAATTTATCTGCAACTGTAAGGTTCCCCTCAAAAGGTGTTTCACCAAATTCTTCAGCAGTAGAAACCCCATAAGAGAGGGCCAAATCTGCTAACTTGTGGGCTAAAGAAACGAAATCTTCATTTTTGGCTACAAAGTCTGTCTCACAGGATAATTTAACAATAACTCCTTTATCTGTACCATTTGTTTTAGCAATAACAGCTCCTTCAGTAGCATCGCGGTCTGCACGCTTTGCAGCCACTTTTTGACCTTTTTTTCTTAAGATGTCCACTGCAGCCTCGAAATCACCTTCAGCCTCGACCAAAGCTTTCTTGCAGTCCATCATACCAGCACCAGTTTGCTTTCTGAGTTTATTTACTTCAGCAGCAGTAATCTTTGACATGATATTGAAATTTAATTTGTTGTTAATTGAGAAAAGAGTCGTAAAGTGCTCTTCACGACTCCCTATTAAAAAATGTCTAAATAATTATATCGTTGTTTCTGCTTTTGCAGCCTTCTTATCAATCTTTGCTTGTTCTGCAGCCGCCTTATCGCTCTTGCGCTGAGACAGACCATTCTTTACGCCTTCAGTTATTCTTTCTAAAATAACTGCAATTGACTTGGACGCATCATCATTAGCAGGAATAGCATAATCTACTCGGCGCGGATCTGAATTCGTGTCAACCATAGCAAAAGTTGGTATACCTAACTTAATTGCTTCATCCACTGCAATATTTTCACGCTTTATATCTACAATGAATAGGGCCGCAGGCAGACGGTTCATATCAGCTACGGAACCTAAGTCTTTTTCGAGTTTTGCACGTTGACGGTCAACTTGCAAACGTTCTCTTTTTGACAAGGTCTCAAACGTTCCGTTTTCCTTCATCTTATCAATGCTCTGCATTTTTTTAATCGCTTTACGGATAGTTACGAAGTTTGTCAACATACCCCCCGGCCAACGCTCAGTTACATAGGGCATGTTTGCATCGCCTGCATACTTTGCGACGATTTCTTTAGCTTGTTTTTTCGTTGCTACGAAAAGGATTTTACGACCTGACGCGGCGATTTTGGTCAAAGCTTCTGTTGCTTCGTTGAGTTTCGCGTCTGTTTTATGTAAGTCAATTACATGAATTCCATTGCGCTCCATAAAGATGTAAGGCGCCATATTTGGATTCCACTTGCGAGTTAAATGTCCAAAGTGAACACCCGCATCCATCAGTTTTTTAAGGTTGTCTGTTACTGCCATTTTTTTGAGTTTACTTTCCTAGTAAGCAATGCATCAGTAGCCTTGAAGAGTCTGAGACATTTGGATACTAAATCTCGATTAACGTTTAGAGAATTGGAATTTCTTACGTGCTTTCTTTTGTCCGAATTTTTTTCGCTCAACCATGCGAGGGTCACGAGTAAGTAACCCAGCAGGCTTCAATTCTGTGCGGTTCTCATTATCAATCTCAGAGAGAATACGAGATACACCCAAGCGAATTGCCTCAGCTTGACCGGTTATACCGCCACCAAAAACATTTACTTTAACGTCATATGTTCCAGTATTATCAGTCAAAGAGAAGGGCTGCTCTAACTTGTAGTGCAACGGCGCAGTGTTGAAGTAGTCCTTGTAGTCCTTACCATTGACGGTAATGCTACCAGCACCTTCGTCCATGTAAACACGTGCTACAGAAGTTTTACGTCTTCCAATTGCGTGAAACTTTGCCATTTATTATTGCTTATTTGATTTCGTTAATGTTAATTACCGTTGGCTTTTGAGCTTCGTGCTTGTGCTCACTACCTGCATAAACATGTAAGTTGCGAAACAACTGAGCACCTAAACGATTTTTAGGTAACATACCTTTTACCGCTTTTTCTACAACACGTTCGGGAAACTTTACCATAATGTTTTCTGGATTCGTCGTACGTTGACCCCCTGGATATCCTGTATGCCAAACATAAGTTTTATCAGTCATTTTATTTCCACTTAATATCACTTTGTCAGCATTAAGAACAATTACATTGTCACCACAGTCAACATGCGGAGTATAGTTGGATTTACGTTTTCCTCTGAGTAGCAGAGCAACTATTGATGCTAAACGGCCCAAAATTTGGCCTTCTGCATCAACTATTATCCAATTCTTATCTACAGTAGCCGCGTTGGCCGAAACTGTCTTGTAACTTGTTGTATTCACCGCAAATGCGTTTTAATTGTAAATTAGGTCGCTCTACACGACTCAAAAGGGCTGCGAAAATACATCTTTATTTACCTAACAACCAAAAATATACGCACAAAAAAACTCGTAGAGTGAACTTCAAACGGATATTGTCTTGTTAACAAGAAGAATAAATGCGAAATTGCAGTCTATGCAACAATACATCAGATTACCCTTCATTATTGCTTTTTCCTTTGTTTCATGCGCCTTATTTGGACAGAAATGTGGACACGATCAACTTGAGAGTGAGGTAAAAAGACTCTTTCCAGCTTACGAAAACGCTGAAAATGAGTTTATCCAAAGCATTGATTTCGATAATATTCCCAAAACTGAAGCCACTATTTATAAAATACCAGTAGTGGTTCATATCATTTGGGATGATATATCAGATAATATTTCAGATAAACAAGTACGTGATGCAATAGCTGTTCTCAACGAGGACTTTAGACGAATTAACGCAGATGCCGCGAATACTCGCTCTATTTTTTCTAATGTAGCTGCAGATTGTGAAATAGAATTTGAGCTCGCGCAGCTCAACCCGCAAGGAAACTGTACCTCGGGAATTACCAGAACGCAAAGTGCCTTGAGCACTAACGCAAATAATATTGTAAAAAGCCTAATCAGTTGGCCCAACAATAAATACATGAATATTTGGGTAGTTAATAGCATTGAATTAGGTGGTTCAAGTTCAGGAACCGTACTAGGATATGCATACAAACCTAACCCGGGGCAAAGTACAACCTATGACGGTTTAGTAGTCAGGCATGATAGGATGGGTAGAATTGGAACGGGTGTAAGCGCCGGTAGAACATTAACACATGAAGTTGGTCACTACTTAGGTCTTGACCATCCGTTTAACGGGGGATGTTTTTGGGGGGACAATTGTGCGGATACTCCGCCTGTTATAGAGGCAAGCTATGGCTGCAATTTAAATGCCAATACCTGCTCAAATGATAATCCGAATCAACCTGATCAAATTGAAAATTACATGGATTATTCAGATGATTATTGCATGAATATGTTCACTCAGGACCAACGCGCCATTATGCGCGGTAATCTGAGCATTTATAATAGAAGAGGCTATTTGATATCTCCCAACAATGCGCACATCACCGGCATTGCTTCAAACGCAACATTGCCATGTGCGCCTCAAGCCAACTTTGGCGTGAATCAATCGGTAATCTGCGCGGGAAGTACCATTCAATTTACTGATAAAAGTACATTTGGCAATCCCACGAGCTGGCAATGGAGTTTTCCAGGAGGTTCACCAAATTCTTCAACGGATGAAAACCCAACAGTTACGTATCATTGGAAAGGTAATTTTAATGTTTCCTTGACGGTAACTAATGGCAATGGAACAAATACCCTTGTTCAAAATGGCTATATCTCGGTAAGAAAAAATTCACCAGGATTATGGGTCAACGGATTTCAATCAGGATTTGAATTCAACACTATACCAAGCGGCACTTGGCATGTTGAAAATGCAGATGGTGACAATATTAAGTGGCAGCGCAATAGCTATAATTCTTACGAAGGTGCCTATTGTGTTAAACTTGATAATTACAACAATCAAGTAGATTATAGCGATGCGTTGGTTACCGATAAAATCTACGTCGGAGGTGCTAAATCCATGAACTTTAGCTTTAAATATGCTGTAGCAAGTAAGCCAGGTTTTTCGGGAGACCGAATAGTAGTTAGCGTAAGTCAAGATTGCGGAGAATCGTGGCAGAGCGCTCGCACCTTATTAGGTCCTATTTTGTACGCTGCAACGAGTAAAGCAAATCCTTGGAATCCCGCATCTTCAAACAATTGGAGAAGTATCAATATAAATTTAGACGACTATATAGGTGCTGACCCAATTATGATTAAAATAGACTTCATTTCTGGAGGAGGTAATAATGCTTTCTTAGACGACTTTCAGCTGGTTACTGTGCTAGACAATGAAGAGATTTCAATCGAGGATGTTCAAATCATACCGACGCCTTCCAATGGTTTATTCCAAGTACGAGGATTACCGTCAGGGTCGGAATACGTAATTTATACCGTTGACGGACGCCTGATTCAAAAAGGACGTTTAAACTTTGATCGTTCCATACATTTAGAATCGCCCAAGGGATACTATATATTCCAATCGGGTGGTTTACGAAAACCAATAATTATTCAGTAAGTTTTCAGATTACTAACTATAAATAAAGAACCTCGTGAGGTTTGCTCACGAGGTTCTTTGGTTGAATTGTTTTTAATTATTCCTCTAGTGGTAGAAGGTAATTTACAGGATTGGATTCTAAATAATCCATCAATGCCTGATAGTCTTTTCCCAAAAAGTCATTAACAGAATTTGTTGCCGTTTCCGTTCGTTTTTTCAAATGATCGAAGAGATTTTGCTCATTACTCTGCCAGGCACGTTTTGAACTTGCCAACTGCCAAAGTGAGGCTCCCCATTGATTAGACCAAGTTTCTGGCTGTTCAAAATAACCCTTAGTCTCTTTCTTACCGAAAATACCGTGACGCACTTTTTCTAATGAATTGGCAGTAGCCTTAACAGTATCGGAAAAAATCGAATCATTCTTGTAAGCGGCAGTTTTCAATACTTTTTGTAAACTTTCAATATTCTGGTTAGCGCGCGCTAACTTCTGTACAGCCTCATCCAATTCTGCCTGCATAGATTGAATTCTGTTATATGCTTCTTGTCTTGAAACAAGATCCTCCATTTTAATCCATTCTTTCGTTCTAGGATCTTGACGCACCTCAACCTCCTGGGAGACTAGCTCATCATTATAACTGATACTTACCGTGTATGTTCCAGGTAGTACTGCTGCACCACGAGGGTCGTTCTGATTCTTTTTTTCATTTCTAATTTTAAATTCCGGATAGTGCTCTCCGCTTTGCCGCATTGCCCAACGCCAGCTATTTAACCCGTCTATAACGCTCACATATTGCGTGTAGATTGTATCTCCATTGGAATCTTGATAGTCAACGCGCATTTTTTGCTTATTGTCCTCTACAACTTGAGGTACAAATGCCTTAAATCGTGCACCGTAAGAACGATTTTCTCCCCGAAATGTCGCACTAGCTGCAAAACGAACACCGGGACTCTGCTTACGTTCCCACTGATATGCTAAGGGTGGAGTGAAAAAAGATAATTCCTTAAAATCAATTGATACCGCTAGTTGTCGCAAGGGCTCAATATCGTCTAAAACCCATGCCCCTCTTCCAAAGGTACCTATAACTAGGTCCTTCTCTCTTTTTTGAAACGCAAGATCCATCACCTGAACAGTTGGCATGTTTTCTGACCATTTATTAAAGCTACTACCTCCATTCAAACTAATATAGAGTCCATATTCACCACCAACCCACAGTAAATTCGGTTCCACAGGATCTTGTAAAACACTCAATACTGGTCCAAACACATCGGAGTCGTCAACAATCCGCGTGACTTTCTTACCAAAATCTTCTACTTTATATAAGTAAGCACTCCAATTATTCCTCCTGTAATCATTAGCTACAATCCAAGCGGTACCTTCTTCATAATCTGACGCTCGAATCTGAGGAATCCAAGACCCTTCAGGCAATCCCTTTAATTTATTGCTAAGGTCTATCCAATCGCTACCTCCATCTTTAGTGACATAAAGTTTTCCGTCATCTGAACCGCTCCAAATAATATTTTGGTTTAAGGCGCTCGGTGCAATAGCTATAAGACAAGTATGGTTCTCTGCACCGGTTACATCAAATGTCAAACCACCACTTTCAAGTTGTTTTTGTTTCTCTGGATTGTTCGTGGTTAAATCTGGACTAATTATAATCCAGTTTTTACCATTATCCGAACTCTTATGAATGTATTGAGAGCCAAAGTATAAACCCGTTTCCGGAGTAAACGGGTCAAGTGCAATTGGAGCGTTCCAATGAAAACGAAGTTTTTTACCCTCCGGATGTACCGGCTTTATTAATTCACTATAACCTGTTTGAGTATGCACCAAGCCTACATTTCCTTCTTGGCTTTGAGCATAAACAGCATCCGTCCGTCCAGGAATTGGAACTACATCAAAACCGTCTCCAAAGAAAAGTTCGCTCCATTCTTCATTGCGAATACCGTCAACTGTTAAGCTATACGCTGGGCCCATCCACGACCCGTTATCTTGCATACCTCCGTAAATATTATATGGTAAATGATCATCCACATTAATATGATAAAACTGAGCAAGAGGAAGATTTTCCACAAAGTGCCAAGTGGCTCCGTAATCATAAGAAATATTCATCCCACCGTCATTACCTTCTATAACATGTGCAGGGTTTTCTGGATTAATCCACATTGCGTGGTGGTCCGGGTGCACCCTGCTGTAGGGAGTTATTGTTTTCCAACTTTTACCTCCGTCATCACTCCGAGTAATATAAGTCCATAGGGAATAAATGCGATCTTCATTCTTTGGGTCAACTCGAATGTCTGCGTAATAAAAAGGGCGATTACCTGTTTGATTATCCTCACTAACTTTATACCATTTCATTCCTCCATTTAAACTGGCGTACAAACCATTTTTCTTGCTCGTCTCTATGAGGGCATATACTTTATCCGGATTTGAAGGCGCTATTGCAAGACCTATTCTACCTAAGTCCCCTTTTGGTAACCCCTCTTTATCGGACATTTTTTTCCAATTCACCCCTCCGTCATAGGTAATATAGAGGCCGCTTGAAGAACCACCACTTTTGAAAAACCAAGGCCATCTTCTGTATTCCCACATGGAAGCAATTAATTTTTTAGGATTTTTTGGGTCCATTACCAGGTCTCCCGCCCCTGTTTTTGAATCTATATATAACGATTTCGTCCATGTAAATCCTCCGTCGACTGATTTGAAGATGCCTCTTGGACCTTCTCCCCAAGCAACTCCTGTTGCACCGACAAAAATCTCGTTAGTGTTCTGGGGATTTATAATAATCCTATGAATAGTTCGAGTCTCTTCAAGTCCAAGTAACTGCCAACTAGCGCCACCATCAAAACTCTTATAAATACCATAGCCGCTCGTTTGCGAGTTTCTGGGATTTCCTTCCCCGGTTCCCACATAAATGATATCTGGATGGTTTGGATCAATTGCAACAGCACCCACAGAAGCAACCGCCTCATTTTCAAAAATTGGAGACCAAGTCTGACCGTTATTTTCACTTATCCAAAGGCCGCCGCTAGCTGATCCCGCATAAATAGTTGATGGTTGATTTGGGTGGACCGCAATACAGGTAATACGTCCGCTCATCCCCGCTGGA
>CACMMX010000018.1 GCA_902614915.1 uncultured Cryomorphaceae bacterium | reverse complement strand
GTCGGGCACTTATGAAGTGAAGAAAGGTTCTTTCCTTCAAATACGGTCAAATGCCCCATCCTATGGTGTAGCTATTTGGGATCATACGGTAAGCATCAAAGATAAAAAAGCATTAGCTGATTTAGGAATAGAACTCTACCATTATTTACCAGAAAATGCTTTCGAGGTCAGATTACCCCCTGGAATCGAAGCTGAAGCTTTACAAAAAGCTGGTTTAACCTCATTTACAGCTTGGACTCCTGAAATGAAATTAGATGGTCCGTTAAGTAAAGGTGATATACCTTCATGGGCTATATTAAGTAATGAATATATCGCAGTTCAATTCTTAACTACTGAAGAATTTACCACTTTACCGGGCTTCATAAAACAAGTGGAACTTGTATTTGGTCGTTGGTATAGTGCCATACTAAAACTTGATAATCTTAAAAGGTTAGCACAACAAGAAAGTGTGCTGTTCATTCAAGCGATTGAAGAGCCTGGGTCTATTGAAAATTTTAATAGCCGTTCATCTTCAAGGGTTGCGCACATGCAACGCTTTGGGGACTATACTGGTGAAAATGTAGTTGTAGCTGTAGGGGATGACGGAGATATAGGTCCACACGATGATTTCAAAGGAAGATTAACTTCCTTAGCAGGAAACTCAAATGGCGACCACGGTGATCATGTTGCTGGAACTGTCTTTTCTGCAGGGAATATTGACCCTGACGGCGCAGGATCAGCTTCGGGTGCTTCCATGATTTACTACGATTACCCTCAAAACTTAAGTAACATAGACACTGATTATAATCTATACGAGATACGTGTAACAAACAGTTCCTACTCTAATGGCTGTAACGCAGGATACACATCATATGCACAACAAGTGGATAAGGACATAATAGATAATGACGCTTTAATGCATGTCTTCAGTGCAGGAAATAACAACGGATCCAATTGTGGTTATGGAGCAGGATCACAATGGGGAAATATAACTGGTGGTCACAAGCAGGGTAAAAATGTTGTTGCAACCGCCAACATTACTTATTTGGACGCTATTGCCTCGTCATCTTCACGAGGTCCAGCAGCAGACGGGCGCATTAAGCCCGATTTGGCGGCTATCGGTACCAATGTCTACTCTACTATAGACGGCCACACCTACGGATATAAAACGGGAACTTCGATGGCTGCTCCGGGAGTAGCTGGATTTTTCACAGTACTACATGGCGCTTTTGATCAACATCAAGGATATACAGCCAGTGGAGGACTGTTGAAGGCAATTGCCATGAATACTGCGGAAGATCTTGGAAACAATGGACCTGATTTCATTTTCGGATATGGAAGAGTAAATGCTCGCCGAGCTATTCGTACCATACAAGATACCGCTTGGTTTATTGGCAGTGCAAGTTTAAACGGCTCATATAATTTTACCATAGGTGTCCCTCCCGGCGCAAAAGAGCTTAGAGTAATGTTATATTGGACTGACCCGGAAGGTTCGACTTCTGCCTCCCGAGCTTTGGTGAATAACCTCGATTTTACCGTAACAGACATTACAAATTCTACAACATATCAACCTTGGGTGCTCAACCCAGCTCCAAACAATGTAACGTTAAACAATTTAGCAGTGCGCGGAACTGACTCTCTCAACAATGCTGAACAGGTTACCATTGCTAATCCTAGTGCAGGAGATTATCAACTGAATGTTACGGCGACAAATGTTCCTCAAGGTCCTCAGACCTATTATATAGTTTATTACATTGAAATGGAGGAGGTCGTGCTGACATACCCGCATACTAATGAAGCTTTGGTTCCAGGAGCGACTGTCGTGCGCTGGGATGGAGCGGTAAATGGGCTAACTTGGGAATTTAGCCCAAACGGCGGTGCTACTTGGAATACTTTAAATCTTACACCAATTACTGGTCAAGGGATGGCCACTTGGAACGTTCCAAATTTGGCCACAGATGCTGCGTATTTGCGCGTAATAAAAAACAACGATACTTCAAGCATAGGGCCTATGACCATTATGCCTCAAGTAAACGGATTAGCAGTTGATTGGGTCTGTCCCGACAGTTTAAAAGTCACAATAGATCCAGTAACAACAGCTACTGATTACACTGCCTACATTCTCGGTGCTAAATATATGGACTCTGTTTTCACGGCTGCTAGTAACAGTATGATTATCCCCTACGTTGTAACTTCCGATACCTGGATTAGCGCTTCAGCAAACTATAACGGATCAGAGGGAAAGAGAGCATATGCAGTAAATCTTCCAAGCGGAGTATTAAATTGTCCTTTGCGGAGGGACTTACAATTAGAAGAAGTAATAAATCCCCAATTTGTGAGTAGCTGTCAAGGTAACTCAATTGAAGTTGCCGTTCAGATTCGTAACCCTTCAACCTCTTCAATCGACACAATACCCGTTGCATATAACTTTCTCGGGTCTATAGTTAGGGATACGCTTTTCGCAATGATTGCTCCATATGCAGACACTACTTTCGTTTTCTCGAATCCAATTTATTGGTCAGGTACTACAAACGGATCTATTCAAGTATGGACGGAATTAAGTGAAGATATGAACAGTCAGAACGATACTATTACACAAACTATTACATACTTAAATTCTGCACTGTATTCCTTGCCTTACCTTCAAGACTTTAATTCTTATTCAAATTGTGCTACCACCCGTAATTGCGGAATAACTACGTGTAATCTTGCTGGCGGTTGGACAAATTTAGCCAACGGATTTGAAGACAGTATTGATTGGAGAACTCATAATGGCGGAACGGCCTCTAACGGAACAGGTCCATCGTCAGGATTTGGTAATAGTGGTAAATACCTTTATCTCGAAGCATCTGGCAGTTGTAACTCTGAAGAGGCCATTCTTTATAGTCCTTGTATTGATTTAAGTGCAGCGTTTACCCCCGAATTGGAATTTGCCTACCACATGTACGGGGCAGATATGGGTTCATTAATTGTTGATATATTCGATGGCAAATCTTGGTCAACGCTGCTAAATCATAGTGGAGATAAAGGCAACAGCTGGCAGGTTGAGACTGTTGATTTAAGTGCTTATGCTGGAGACACTATTCTTATCCGATTCACAGGGATTACCGGAGATGGATATCAAAGTGATTTAGCTATTGACAATATGAGTATAGAGGATAATGTAGGAACCCCAATTTCGGATTTTTCCGTTTCTACAACTTCACCTTGTATAAATACCGCAGTGACTTTGATTGACCAAAGTTTAAAAAGTCCAACGAGTTGGACTTGGAACATAACCCCGGCGAATTACACTTATATTAACGGTACAAGTGCGAACTCACAAAATCCTGAAATCGTTTTTAATTCCATTGGTTCATATTCTATAACTCTAATAACAGCGAACAGCTTTGGCAGTGACACAATAACCAAAGTGAATGAAATTTTAATTAATCCATTGCCAGGTCTTCCAATCGTAGAGACGTTTACAAACAGTATATTAACAGACTTCATCATTAATAATGTGGATAATGGTTCGACTTGGACCAATGGTGATGTTGATGGACCAACAGGTGTGAAATCAGCAGCCATGTATATGGATTATTTCAACTATAATTCACCAGGTACTACTGACGGACTGCTAAGCCCGAAATTTAGCATTTCAGGGTATACGAAACCCGCATTAATGTTTGATATCAGTTACGCACCTTACAGCGCAAATAATTTCGATAAATTAGCAGTGATTGTTAGCAGTGATTGCGGCAATACTTTTGATACTCTTTATCTTAAAGAAGGTGCCACCTTAGCTACCATGCCGGCTACAAATTCAACGTTTGTTCCTAGCAGTAGTTCAGACTGGAGAACAGATACGATTAGTTTAGCCAACCTCTCTTCTAATCAAGTTCAATTCGAATTCATTGGTATTTGTGGTTACGGTAATAACCTGTATCTAGATAATATTCGTGTTATTGATATCGGAGTAACAGCATCAACAGCCAATCTAAATTTACCATCAATTATTTGTGAGGATGAACCGTTCTTCTTCTCATTAAGTAGCACTGATACAACAGTTCAGGGAGAATTTGGACTGAATAGATTAGGTTCATCAGTAGTCACTACTTACGATGGAATGGGAGTGCATTCTTCAACGCTTACCACTCCCCTTGATTACCATTTGGAGTACGTCTACTATAATGCATTCACTTTTATTGCGGACTCTGCACTACTCATCCCTGGTCCAAAATTACAACCTCTATTTTCTTTGAGCTTAGCAGGAAATTTAAAGTATAACTTCTTAGATGCAACGGTTCCTTCGCCATCCGCTTGGCTTTGGAACTTTGGTGATGGGAATACGAGCGTAATACAAAATCCTATTCATACCTATTCACAAGCAGGTTCTTATACTGTTTCATTGACCGTTACTACAGAATGTGGCGTAGACAGTACGTCAACGGTATTTAATAATATTGATCTAAATGAAAATGCAATGACACAAGTGGTTTTTTACCCAAATCCGACTGAGGGACAACTGAATATCTCTTTATTGAAACCAGGCGGAGAGGCGACAGTTGAAATTTATTCCGCGATTGGAAATTGTCTACAGCGTTCAACTTACGCACAATTAGAGGAAACCATTGTCGTTGATTTAAGCGCGCTTCCTCAAGGACTGTATACGCTAAAAGTAACGAGTCTTTCAGGAGTAATCAGTCAGAATATCACCAAAATTTAAGAACGTCTGCTTATCAACCATAATCCAAGTAGTGTAATGAGACCATTATAAACAAGTAATTCAAAGCCTATGGCGTATCCCAACCGGGGTGCCCATAGGCTTATTTGATGTGAAATAATTGGTGTAATTAAACATACTACTAAAACCTTCCAACCATCTAACTTGCGAGCGAAGATAAGAGCAAAACTAAACAACCCTATTAAAGGCCCGTAGGTGTAACCTGCGGCTGTAAACAAAGTACCTATTATGGTCTCTGATTTTAAGCTATAAATAAGGAGCATAACAATCAAAAGAACGCCCATAAATCCAACGTAAACCTTTGACCTTTTCTTGATGGAGCTGTCACCTTTCAATCCTAAAAAATCAATACAAAATGCAGTTGTCAAAGAGGTTAGTGCACTATCAGCGCTAGAAAATGCAGCAGCAAGTAAACCTAAAAAGAATACAATAGGCAGCATGGAAGGAAAGGAAGGATGCATGGCTATTGAAGAGAAAAGCTTATCACCGGAAGCAGTTATATTATTGGCAGTGGCAAACTCACTGAGAAAAATACCAAGCGATAAAAACAAGAGATTCACAACGAGTAAACTCAAACCTAATAAAACCATGTTTTTTTGAGCGTTTTTCAAGGTTCTAACAGTAAGGTTTTTTTGCATCATATCTTGGTCTAGACCCGTCATGGCAATAGCAATAGCCCCTCCTCCGAGTAATTGACGCCACCACGACTTAGATCCATCTAAATCTATAAAGTACCATTGCGAATGATTCCTCAATGTAGACCAATAAGTATTACCTTCTGTGACCACCTCTTTGCCAACAAAAAGGAATGCCATAATTGCCGCGGATATCATGAGAACTGTCTGAAGAGTATCTGTGATTACAATGGTCGCAATTCCTCCAGTAGCACTATACAACGCAATTAGTACCAATATTAATAACGCCGTAAGGACAAAGGGAATTCCCAGGTCATCACAAATCAAAACTTGCACAACCATAGTTACTATGTAGAGCCGAGTAGAAGCCCCTATTATTCGGGAAAGAAGAAAGAATAAGGACCCTGTTTTATAACTAGACATTCCGAGGCGAATTCCTAGAAATTCGTATATGCTAATTACATTATTTTTATAGTAGACAGGTAATAGAATCTTAGCGATAAATACATAGCCAAAAAAATAACCTACAACCATTACCATATAAGTCATTCCTGATGAAGAGGTCCAACCGGGAACACTAATAAAAGTTACACCAGAGAGAGAAGCTCCGATCATTCCAAAACTAACTAAGAGCCAATTAGCCTTTTTATTGGCATTGAAGAAGGTCGTATTTGATGCCCCGCGTGATGTGAAATAACCCACAACTGATAAAACAGATACATAAAGGAGTAATAGAATTAAAAAGAGTGTATTGTTCATACAACAAATATGCGCAATCCCTTACATTTGAGATACAATGAATTTTTCAAGTCGTAAAATAGAATTGGCAGTTGAACAAATAGCTAGACTACCCGGTATTGGCAAGAAGACAGCCTTACGCCTTGTTTTGCACCTATTACGAAGACCTGCTTTACAAACTGAAGATCTCAGTGCTGCATTATTGGATTTAAGAACAAACACCACTTTCTGTGATGAATGCCATACTATATCAGATACCAATATTTGCAATATTTGCTCAAGTCCCAAAAGGGACAAATCCGTAATATGTATTGTAGAAGACGTGAGAGATGTCATGGCGATAGAAAATACCGGTGGATATAATGGAGTTTATCACGTCCTCGGTGGTTTAATTTCCCCTATGGATGGTATTGGGCCGAGCGACTTAACAATTGATTCTTTATTAGAAAAAATGGAATCTGGCGAAATAAATGAAGTCATTTTTGCTCTAAATACAACTATGGAAGGTGATACTACAAACTTTTATCTATACCGCAAAATCAAAGATTTTGATGCTACTCTTACTACAATTGCCCGTGGAATTGCCGTTGGTGATGAATTAGAGTTTGCCGATGAGGTCACTCTTGGTCGAAGTATACAACATCGTATCCCTTACGAACAAAGCCTGCCTAAATAATGCTAGATCTCAGCATTGTCATTGTTAATTACAACGTCAAAGAATTTCTGACGCAATGCATTGATAGCATTTATAAGAGTAAAACCTCTTTTTCTTATGAGGTTATAGTTGTAGATAACAAGAGTAGTGATTCTGGTGAAAAAGCTATTTGTGAGCAGTTTCATTCCATTCATTGGATAAATAATCCCAAAAATATGGGATTTGGTAAAGCAAACAATATTGGATTTGAAATTGCAAAAGGAAAGTATACGCTCATCCTCAACCCTGATACTCTATTACAATCTGATACAATTGAAAAATGTCTAAACTTTTTAAAAGGACATTCCGAGGTCGGCGGTCTAGGAATTAAAGGAATAGACGGAAGCGGAAGATTTCTACCCGAAAGTAAACGCTCGCTGCCCACACCTTTGGTGGCTTTTTGGAAAATTACAGGACTAAGCATAATCTTCCCAAAATCACCGGTATTTGCGCGATATCACTTAGGGCATCTGAATAAAGACGAAAACCATGAAGTCGACGTACTTGCGGGTTGTTTTATAATGGTTTCCTCGAAACTTCTACATGAAATACAAGGCTTTGATACGCGCTATTTTATGTACGGTGAGGATATAGACCTTAGCTATGAACTTCAAAAAACAGGCAGGAAAAATATATATTTTAGTGAGAGTAGAATCATTCATTACAAAGGGGAAAGTACGAAGCGTGGAAGCTTAAACTATGTAAGAATGTTCTATAAAGCAATGGTACTGTTTGCTCAAAAGCAATTCAGTGGTAGCGCTGCATGGACGTACAAACTGCTTATTTATATTGGAATTTACATTCGTGCTTCTTTAGCTATAATGGTCAGGATTGCAAAAAGTGCATTTGCACCGGCATTTGACAGCATCTTACTTTTTACAATTTTAAATCAAAGTAAAGTGTATTGGGAGCTCAATCATAGATTCATAGATGGTGGCTCCTATCCAGACTTATATACATACCAAATCCAGGGTTCATACGTCTTCATTTGGATTTTTGGACTTTGGATAGGTGGAGCTTATTATAAAACGATACAGCCTAAGCATCTTATTGGTTCAATGTTTTTCACAACGCTATTGATAGGCTTTGCATACGGTCTTCTTCCTGAAGAACTTCGTTTTTCTCGAGCGTTACTAGTAATCGGGGCACTTATAGGAACCCCGGCGTTACTATTGTACAGAACTATAATTTCGCTACTTTCTGGTCAAAGATATTTCGAGAAAGAACAGCAACAACCTCGAATCATTTTTTACGGAAAAGATTCAAATTTTGAATTACTTCGGACTATCTTGAAGGAGAGTAATATAAGTCCTGCTTTTATTTGGAGGCAAAATTCGAACAAAGAAAATGACACAGAAACATTGCGTACGCTAATTAAATTACATAAGATTAATGAGCTCATTATTGATATTGATTCAATCAGTTATGACAGGTTCATTGAATTGACCGAAAAGCTCGGATCCTTAACATCAATTAAGTCTTTATTACCTCATCAGGGTTTTATCATTGGTTCGGATAGCAGTCTAAGTCAAGGTACGACGTATAAAAAACAATACTCCATAAGTGACCGCAACTATTTAAGGCAGCGAAGAATATATGAGATAGCCCTAACCTTTTGCATACTTGCTGTTCCGATTTCCTTGCTTACCGCAATAATCTTTGGACGCATACAAGGGTGGAAAGTATGGATTCAAAACGCAGGCAATATCTTAATCGGAAAAAGGTCTTTAATCGGATACACATCAGCTATGGGTAAAAAGTTTTCACTACCAGAAATTCCTGAACCGATTTTTGACATTTGCAGAGATTTACCAGAGGAATTAGACTTTCTGCAAAATGCTAAAGCCTTTATTGAGGATTATGCAAAAGAGGCTCAAATTCAGACCGATTTATTGCTCTTATGGCAACTAAGCAAATATTAATCTGTTTATATTAAAACAGTTTTTTGCCGTAAATTCGACATCGATAACCCGAGATATCAATGGCTCAATTAGAATTAATCCTACCCAAAATGGGCGAATCCGTTGCTGAAGCCACTATTACCACATGGCTAAAAAATGAGGGTGACTTCGTTGAAGCAGAGGAAAGTGTTGTTGAAGTTGCTACTGACAAGGTAGACAGTGAAGTTCCTTCTCCTGTCAGCGGGAAACTCGTCAAAATCATAAGTAATGTGAATGACGTTGCCCAAGTTGGTGAGGCTATAGCCATTATTGAAACAGAAGGTAAGGATGCAGCCATTTCGGCCAATGAAGTTATTACTGCCTCCGTAGAAGAGATTGCGACAAAAATTGAAACTCAATTAGCTGTTGCTGCAGAAACTGCTGCTGCTCCCACAATGCATGAACCTATATTTAAAAAATCGAACGGTAGATTCTATTCACCTTTAGTGCGTAGTATGGCTAAAGAGGAAGGGATAAATCAAACTGAATTGGATAGAATCCCGGGTTCAGGCAAAGACGGTCGCGTCACGAAAAATGATGTTTTAAGCTACTTAGAAGGTGGGCGCGTTGCGGCGTCTTCAGCGGAACAATCACCACCTCCTTCGCCTATAGTATCAGCGCCCGCTCCTGCGAAACAAGAAGAAACTCATGAGCCAAGTATTACTCCTTCCGCGGGGGATGAAATAATTGAAATGGACCGCATGAGAAGGCTCATTGCTGATCACATGGTCAATTCTGTGAAGACCTCTCCACATGTAACGTCCTTTGTTGAGGCAGATATGACCAAAGTGGTTTTATGGAGGAACAAGGTGAAGAATAGTTTTTTCGAAAAATATGATGATAAAATCACCTTTACCCCAATCATTATGGAAGCCATTGTAAAAGCCATTAAGGACTTCCCAATGATTAATGTGAGTGTAGACGGTACAAATATCATTAAACACAGTACCATTAACTTGGGGATGGCTGCCGCACTTCCTTCAGGGAATTTAATTGTACCGGTGGTAAAAAATGCAGATCAGTTGAGTTTATTGGGCCTAACCAAAGCTGTGAATGATCTGGCAACAAGAGCACGAAATAGCGCCTTAAAGCCTGATGAAATATCTGGAGGGACATACACTTTAACGAATGTAGGCACATTTGGGAATCTACTCGGAACGCCTATTATTAATCAACCTCAGGTAGCCATCATGGCCGCCGGGGCCATTGTAAAAAAACCTGCTGTTGTAGAAACTCCGGAAGGAGATTTAATTGCAGTAAGGCATAAGATGTTCTTAAGCCACAGCTACGACCATAGGGTGGTAGACGGTGCATTGGGCGGAATGTTTGTTAAACGCGTAGCAGATTATCTTGAATCATGGGATTTAAACCGAGAAATTTAAGTTTAGCTACTTTAACCGTATTCTAAGACTGCCTTCGGGCAGTTTTTTAAACCTTATTTTTTTTCATGCAACTCAATCTTGTTCGTCCTATTTGCATTTTTGATCTCGAGACCACGGGTGTAAACGTCACTAACGACAGAATCGTTGAAATCTGTATCCACAAGGTAAATCCATCCGGACAAGAAACAACCCATACT
The DNA here is from genome assembly GCA_902614915.1 of uncultured Cryomorphaceae bacterium. Taxonomy (GTDB): domain Bacteria; phylum Bacteroidota; class Bacteroidia; order Flavobacteriales; family Schleiferiaceae; genus UBA10364. The sequence goes on along the minus strand of CACMMX010000018.1, from coordinate 22,624 downwards.
TGGCGGGTAAATCCTACCATTCCCATTCCAACGGGTTCTTCTTTGGTTCATGGAATTTACGATCACGACGTTTCCAATGAACCTACATTCCAAGAAATCGCGCTTGAGATTCATCAATTGATAAGCGATAGCGATTTAGCTGGATTCAATAGCAATAAGTTTGACATTCCTCTTTTAGCAGAGGAATTTCTTCGTGCCGGTATTGATTTTGACATGAGTAAGAGACGGGCCGTGGATGTTCAAAATATCTTTCATCGGATGGAACAAAGGACCTTGAGTGCGGCATTAAAATTTTATTGTGGTCAACAATTGGAAAATGCACACAGTGCAAAAGCAGATGTATTGGCTACCTATGAAATATTGAAGGCGCAGGTAAAGCGATATGATGAATTAGAAAATGACATAAAATTTTTGGCCGATTTCTCCAATAGACAAAAAGTAGCTGATTTTGCTGGTTTCATATCCTATAACGAGAACGAAGAAGAAGTTTTTACCTTCGGAAAATATAAAGGAAAAACAGTAAAAGCTGTACTGAATGAAAATCCTGGGTATTACAGTTGGATACAAAACGCCGATTTCCCATTGTACACCAAAAAAGTTCTAACCGCAATTCGATTAAAAGAATTTAATAAAGGATAATTATGAAAATCATCTGTATTGGTCGCAATTATTCGAAGCATGCAGCTGAATTAAATAATTCTGTTCCTGAAGAACCAATTGTTTTCCTGAAACCGGATACGGCTCTTTTGTCAAAAAAACACCCATTTTTCATTCCTGAACACAGCAAGGAAGTTCATCACGAAATAGAATTAGTCGTCAAAATAAACCGACTTGGAAAACATATCGAATCCCGTTTTGCACATCGATACTACGACGAAATTGGATTGGGGATTGATTTTACTGCTCGCGACGTACAAACGGATTGCAAAGAAAAGGGATTGCCTTGGGAAAAGGCAAAGGCCTTTGACGGTTCAGCAGCCGTAAGTAAATTATTTAAGATTACGGAGATAAAGCAACCTATTACAAATATCAACTTTCACTTGGATATCAACGGTAAAACAGTACAATCGGGCAATACAAAAAATATGTTATTCCCTGTGGATGACTTGATCGCATATGTAAGTAAATATTTCACGTTGAAAACCGGGGATTTACTGTTTACAGGTTGCCCTGAAGGTGTTGGTCAAGTTTTCAAGGAAGACCTTTTAGAACTATATCTGGAGAACCAACGTATCTTCTATTTCAATGTCAAGTAATTTACCTAAATAGCCAATACTCACTTTCTCTCATTATTTGGATACTTTTAGCTCAAGCTAAGTCGGGCGAATCGGCATTTTTATATATTTGTAAATACCTGGAAAGGTTTATAAAAAAGCGTTTATCAATGAAGAAAAGCTTAGTAGCTGCCCTACTTTTTGTTGTATCGACAGGAACGGCATTTGGTCAATTCACTCCCCCTATTGACACAGTTTTTACTGAAAATTTTGATGGTATTCTAGCTGCAGACTCTATTGCAGCAAACTACAATACAGATTCTTTAAATGTAAACAGATCATGGAATGATACTTCATTCCTGAGCACTTCGGGTTCAAATTCATTCCATACTCAGACTTACGTCGCAGATTCAATTATTTTTGAGACAGATGCCTTCAGTACAATTACTAATAACAACGTAAGGTTAACATTTGATCATATCTGTAAGATACGTTATGATCAAAAAGCCTATGTGCAAATATCAAGAGATAATGGCGCTACATGGGTAAACATTACTGGGTCTCAATACAAGGGTGAGTCACCCCAATTTCCTGGTCAAGGATGGTTCAATGAGCTATCTTATCCCTCTGCAATATTATCTCCCTTTTGGGAAGGACCAACAATTGGAGGTACCAATTCGGGTGTCACCCCAAACGCAGGATGGTGGGCAAGAGAAACATTTGATCTTGGCTCCTATCTAGGTGCTTTTGACCCTGTAAACAATCAGGATGGATTTGCGCAATGTAAAATTCGTTTTATAATGACTAATAAAACCGGATTTGGTCCTCCAAATTCTCTATCTGGTTGGTTTATAGATAATATCATGGTAGAAGCTGCACCATGTGAACTGGAACCACCAATTATTGATTGGCTCAATGTAAGTCAGCCAGCTCAACCTACAGGGGCAAGATATATGCCAACGCAGGACGTAAGGTTTAAAGGTCAAGATAATATTGGGGTAGATAGCTCAAAAATCTACTTCAGAAGATATGATTGGTCGGCAGGTTCATGGACTAATTGGCGCGATTCATTAATGACTCCGAGCAATACAAACAGTTGTCCAAATGCATCTGACTTCACTTACACTTTTAGTGGAATCTCGGTTAATGACACCATAGAATGGTATGTTCAAATATTCGACTGTGCATGCCCTAACATAGTTCGAAGCCCTCTTGAAACAGCAACTAATACAACTTTTAAATTCTGGCGTGAACCATCCCTACCAGCTATTTGTGGGGTAACTACTCCCTCGACATTCCCCCTTGCGTCCACCCTCCCATTTGCAGAGGATTTTGAAGATCCTGTTTACTGGGTTGCCGGTTCTGGAGCAGGTATTTCTGGAACTGCACACAGAGGAAGTTGGCCATCACAAAACCCTACTTTAGGTAAGAATTTCAATGTTATTCCAACTCAAAATACGATTGGATATGCTTGGTCAATTAGAATAGGACAAACCTCTTCTTTACAAACAGGACCTAATGGTGATGCTTCCTCATCAATAACTGGGAAATACATATATACTGAGGCAAGTCAAGGAACCAATAATAACGTCACACACATGAAACCACCGTGTGTTAACTTAAGTAATTTAACCTGTGCATTACTTGAATTCGATTACCATATGTATGGCTCGGAGATTAACAAACTTCGTATTAGTATAGATACCGGTAGAAATACAAGCAACTGGACCATATTAGAAGACATCGTTGGACAACAACAAACTAAATCTACCGACCCATGGCAGAAATATTCCATAGATCTTACAGAATATATAGGTGATTACGCTAGATTAAGGTTTACAGGAATCAGAGGCTCGGGAACCAAAGGTGATATTGCAATAGATAATATTAAAGTTTATGAGCCAACTATTTACGAAGTAGCTCTTCGTGAAGTATTTAATCCTCAAAACGGTTATTGTTCTTATAATAACAATGAGTTGTTAGATTTATGGGTTCAGAATAACGGCTGTGCAACTTTAGATACGATACCGGTTTCTTGGAGTTATGATTATACAGATTTAACAGGATCTACTTCAACAGTAACTCATACCGAGTATATAACTAATAAGATTTTAGAAACTGGAGATTCTACATTTTACACTTTTGCCACAGGTCCAGATCTAAGCGGCTATGGTACCTATCAAATTTCTGTATACACACATTTAACAGGTGACAGTCTTTTCTCCAATGATACGGTTGGACCAATATCAATAATTCATGAAGAACCGTTTTCCAACTTCCCATATGTAATAGATTTTGATGATGCTGCAACCGTACCAGGAGATAATACGCCACTCAATCCAGGCTTTTTTTCCAATTCAGTATTCACAGCGCTACCGTCAAGCAATAGCGGCAATTATGCTTTCATGGTCGGTACAGGTTATACACCAACTGTAGGAACTGGACCTATCAGTGATTTCAGCAAAAAAGGGAACTATTTGGTAGCAGAGGGTGATTTTGGTATCTCCCCAACAAGCGCGACGCTTGTTTCTAAATGTTTAGATTTATCGGGTTTAACCTATCCCGTATTACAATTCCGTCACCATATGTACGGTTTGGACATTGGCGCCATACGTGTTCAGTGGATTGCAGCAGGAGAAAATGAATGGTCTAATCCAATGTCGCCATATACCACAACCCTTGCAGATGAAAAAGATCCTTGGAGCCTCTTCGAGTTAGATCTGAGCGCCCAAGCTGGTAATATCATAAAACTCAGAATCATTGCACAAAAAACAGGCTTAGGTATTGCCTCTGATATTGCCTTTGATGATATTGCGATTTTTGATAAAGCCAACATAGATGTTGGGGTAGATAAAATTAACACTCCAGGTGCTCGAATCAATATGACTGGAGGACCTGCAGCGAAGCGTCTGAATATCACCTTGAGAAATTTTGGTAAGCAAACGCAAAATAATATACCTGTAAGCTATACAGTTACTCCAACCTGTGGGCCAAATGCTGGAGTAAGTACAACCTATACTTTTATACACAATGGTTCAATTTTAGTTGGAACAGAACAGGTCGCAATTGATGCGACAAATATCGTAGCTTGGCCAAAAGGGACTTTTGAAGTTTATGCTTGGACCACTAAAAGCGGTGATAATAACTCATGGAATGACAGTGCTTATACGCGCTCCACAGGTTGGCCTGAAATTTATATAAACAATGGTTTTGTAGAAGATTTTGAGAACTGCTCGGTAGGAGATTCAAGCGGATTTTTTGCCTCAGGTGATCTTAATTTATTCAAAACGGGTACGATTACAGCATTAGGTGGCAATAATGGCTACGCCTCCGGGGTAAATGTGGTCGCACAAGGAGGATTAGAAGAATACCTATATTTTCCGAGATTCATTGGTTTTGACACGATAGCTGGAGCAGAATTGCGATTAACTCATGATATTGATTTAGGTTCTGGTGACGTTGCTTTAATTGAATTTCAAGCAGGTGGACAATGGAATACATTGGGTATTTGGGATCCTCAAAATGTTCTAAGCACAAATTGGTATAATACTGGATCATCCGCAGTATTTGATGCATGGACAGGAACCATTGGCCAGCAGACCAGTGTTTGGCCATTATATGCGTACAATTACTCAGCGGCCCCCTTGGTTCTTAGAGCTCGGCTTATCACGGTCGGCGGCAACAAAGACGGATGGAACTTTGATAAGGTAGAAGTATACGTGCCTCCTCAGAACAGCGCAGCGCCTATTAATCTTACTACTATAGAATACCTAGCGGTACCTAATCAAAATAATCACCTAAAAGTGAATATCAGAAATACGGGAGCTAAAGTATTAGATAGTTGTTTGGCAGAATACAGTGTCGACGGCGGAGTAACTTGGACTTCGCCAGAAAAAGTAGTTTTCAACCCACCGCTGATTCCACGCAAGACTGCTTGGTATAATTTTAAGGCCCCATGGGTGAATCCTAGTAGCGGAGTTCAAAATATCTGTGTTCGAACTTCTTTACCAGATAACAAACCAGATAATGACACTTCTGATGATTTGATTTGTAAGGATATAACAGTATTAAATGAAATAAATATGTCTGTTGATAGTTCCTATTGTAATAATTTTGACGATCCTTCAATGAACTCTTGGTTAACGCTAAATACGTTTGTAAAAGATGGAAATTCTAGTTGGGAAAAAGGAACACCTAACAATGGCCCTATTGTAAGCACTAATTCGGGAGCTAATGCGTGGGTTACTGATTTAAACGCGAATTACCAAAGAAGAGATTCCTCGTCATTATTTACACCGGTTTTTGCAATTGATTCAGGACAAATATATACTTATGAATTCATGCACCAATTCTCGACAGAATTATACCATGATGGCGGTACTATAGACATTACATTTGACGGTGGTATCACTTGGCATACTATTGGAACCAATCTTTTCGGAGCTACATGGTTTAACACGAGTTTCGTGACCTCGTTAGATGTTTACAACCCAGGTTGGACAGGATTAAGTGGAGGTTGGATACCCGCGAAAATTAATTTAAGCGTAGATACATCTAGGAATGCTATCTTCCGATTCAGATTTGCTTCTGACGAAACAATAAACAAGGCGGGTTGGGCAATAGATGATTTTTGTTTCTACGAGAATGATAGTCAAGACCGTGTATACGTTATTGGAGAAGAGGAACTCAAACATTTTATTGGAGTAGGTAAGATTCATCCTAATCCAACTTCCGGGTATGCCCAATTGCCTATTTCGTTCCAAAACGAGGCTGATATAACTATCACCATCAGAAATACACAAGGACAATTGATGATGACTCAAAAATTACACGGAAAAGAAGGGATCAATACCTTCCCTATTCAAACAAATGGTTGGGCGTCAGGAATGTACCTAGTAGAAACTTTATCTCCTCTAGGAACTGACATCCAAAGACTGATTGTAGAGTAATCAACGTAACTTTTTTTTCACCCTTGCCTTCTTCTTTTGAAGTGGCGGGGGTGTTTTTTTGTGTGATTTTGTCAGTATTGACTCAAAACTTAAGACAAATCTTCCGATTCATAAACACCTAACTGATAGAATGTCAGTATTTTAACTATCGGAATGAGAATTGTTTACTCCAATGTAATCGAAAACCTTTAATGATGAATATTGATAAATTCACTACCAAGAGCCAAGGAATTATTGCCGCTGCTCAGTTTTCAGCTACGGATAAAAAGCACGGGAATGTTCAAGCTCTTCACCTCTTGGAGGCTCTTATTACAGAAGATACTAGCGTTTTAACATTTGTACTTCAACAAGCCGAAGTAAATAAAGAAGTTCTTCAAAAGACAGTAGAGGCTGCTGTTAATGGTCTACCGATTCTTAGCAATCAGTCAGAAACATTAATGGGAAGAGATGCGGCCTTTCTCCTTCAAAAATCGTTGCAAATCGCAAATAGAATGAAAGACGATTATGTAGCTAGTGAGCATCTGTTAATGGCACTTATTGAGGATAAAGGCACGGCAGGTAAATTATTACATGATTCTGGACTATCTAAAAGACTTCTAGAAGAGTCTATCTCTTCATTACGCAAAGGAAGGCAGGTCAATAGCATAAGCGCGGAAAGCACCTACAATAGTCTCGAAAAATACGCCAGAAACCTCAATAAGATGGCGGAAGAAGGTCGTTTAGATCCTGTCATAGGCAGAGGGGATGAAATACGCCGCGTGCTACAAATCTTGTCAAGAAGGACCAAAAATAATCCTATTCTTGTGGGTGAGCCCGGTGTAGGTAAAACGGCCATAGCAGAAGGATTGGCACAGCGTATTCTCAAAGGGGATGCTCCAGAAAACCTTAAGGATAAAACAGTATACAGTTTGGATATGGGTGCACTTATTGCCGGCGCTAAATACAAGGGAGAATTTGAAGAACGTCTAAAATCAGTTGTTAAAGAAGTGATAGCTAGCGAAGGAAACATCTTGCTTTTTATAGATGAAATTCATACGCTAATCGGCGCCGGTAAAAGTGAAGGAGCCATGGATGCCGCGAACATCCTTAAACCTGCTCTAGCCAGAGGCGAACTCAGGTCCATTGGAGCTACCACTTTGGATGAATACCAGAAGTACTTTGAAAAAGACAAAGCGCTCGAACGAAGATTTCAAAAAGTTCTAGTAGAAGAACCAGATATTGAGAGTAGTATAAGTATCCTACGTGGTATAAAAGAAAAATATGAGACGCACCATAAAGTTCGTATCAAGGATGCTGCAGTAATTAGTGCAGTTGAGTTGAGTGCTAGATACATTAGTGAGCGATTCTTGCCGGATAAAGCCATAGACTTGATGGATGAAGCCGCCTCAAAAATTCGTATGGAAATCAACTCTAAGCCTGAAGAATTAGATATTCTTGATCGCAAAATATTGCAATTAGAAATTGAACAAGAAGGAATCAAGCGTGAAGATGATAAGAAGAAGTTGGCTGCCATAAAATCAGAGTTAGGCGAGTTATACGAAGAACGCGATGGACTTAATGCAGTATGGGAACGAGAAAAAAAACATGCTGACCAAATACAAGAAACTAAAGAGCAATTAGAAAATCTTCGTACTGAGGCAGAACGTGAAGAACGCAATGGAAACTATGGACGCGTAGCTGAGATTCGCTACGGATTAATGCAAGACTTAGAAGCAAAGCTTGAAAAAGCAGAAAAAAAGCTTGAAGAATCGGATCGTACCATGATTAAGGAAGAAGTTACTTCCGAAGATATTGCAGAAGTAGTCAGTCGCTGGACTGGAATTCCTTTGAATAAAATGTTAGAAAGTGAACGTTCTAAATTGCTTCATTTGGAAGAAGAACTGCAAAAGCATGTGGTGGGACAAAATTTGGCTATTGTGGCCGTAAGTGATGCAATACGCAGATCAAGAGCGGGCTTGGGAGACCCAAATAGGCCAATTGGTAGTTTTCTGTTTTTAGGAACCACCGGCGTTGGAAAAACAGAGTTGGCAAAAGCATTGGCAAGTTATCTGTTTAATGACGAGGGACAACTTACTCGTATAGACATGTCCGAATACCAAGAAAAACATAGTGTTAGTAGACTATTAGGTGCGCCGCCAGGATATGTAGGTTATGATGAAGGCGGTCAGTTAACTGAAGCCGTAAGACGTATGCCTTACAGTGTAGTATTGCTTGACGAAATTGAAAAAGCACACCCTGATACCTTCAATGTACTCCTTCAAGTACTGGATGATGGACATCTCACAGACAACAAAGGGCGTGTCGTAAACTTTAAGAATACCATTATCATTATGACCAGTAATGTAGGTTCCTCCATAATTAATGAGGCGCTTGAAAGTTGGACAGGAGAGCAGAATGAAACGCTAATGCAACGGCTTAAACCTGAACTTATAGGGATGTTGAAAAGTACAATGAGACCTGAATTTCTAAACAGGATTGATGAGATTAATGTATTCTCTCCCTTAGGTAAACAGCATATGGCTAGTATCGTGAATCTGCAGTTGGAGATTGTAAAAAATAGATTGGTTAAACAGCAAATTATCCTTGAAGCTTCATCCGAAGCCATTGATTTTCTATCTGAAGTAGGATATGAACCTCAATATGGAGCAAGACCCATTAAACGAGCGATTCAAGAACTTGTATTAAACGCTTTATCTAAAAGCATTATTGCAGGCGAAGTAAGCGCAGACGATGTCATATTATTGGACGCCTTTGAAGACAAACTTGTGTTTAGAAATGTGGAACTGCCCCTGAAAAGTAGTAGTATTTAACGATATATCCTGCGTCTATTCAAATATGCAGTCCACTTGCGTTGATTGATTAAATGCCCGGTATAATTCCTTGCGAAGGCGTGATGGCCGGGCTTATCAGGATTAGCGCACATGTAGATATAATCATGATAAGGAGCATTTAAGACCGCCAAAAGGGCTGCTCTTTCAGGAACACAAATAGGTCCTGGGGGGAGCCCTTTTATTTTATAGGTATTATAAGGATGATCTAATAATAAGTCCTTTTTTAAGACTCTTCTCACCTCCATTTCCGGATTCATTCTCTTTAGCGCATAGATTACGGTTGGATCTGCTTGAAGACTCATTCCTTTCGCTAATCTATTTAGATATAACCTCGCAACGATTGGTCTATCATCCATTTTACTACTTTCTTTCATTACTATGGAAGCTAATGTGCTTACCTCCGCTGCAGAAAGTCCTAGTCGAGCAGCTTTCTGCAAATGTGCTGATGACCAAAACTTCAACGTATTCTCATAGATTTTTTCAGTAATTTCCTCTGCAGAAGCATTCCAATAAACTTCATAAGTATCTGGAAGGTATGCACCATAAATAGCTTCACCTTCCCAACCCTTTCTTTCTGTTTTCAACGCCGCCAAAAGGCTTAAACTATCCACCATAACTTGCTTGCTTAGTTGACCCGCGAGATCTTCTAGGTCATGAGCAGAGTTGAATTGTATGGTAACAGGTTCTTGAAAACCAGCCATGAGGGTATTTACAATACTATTTGAGCTTTGACCACCTTTTATGATGTAGTGACCGGGCTTAGGAGTCACAAGTCCTTTTTTATTTGCAAGTAGCAAAAACCCCTCTGGAGTGAGCAATACCTCATCCTCAATAAACTTTGCATACACCTGACCTATAGTAGTCTCTTCATCAATGTATAACGTATAAGGAGTTATTGATTCATTTACATTAGCTTCAAACAATACGTTATATCCTGTGTAGATTAGGAGAATTAATCCAACGGGAATAATAACCCCTACAATAATTATGATAGTCTTTCTCATGCCTGAACAAGTTGAAAGAGGTAAGCATCTTGAAATTGACCTTTTTGCAAAACCCAATGGCGTAAGGTGCCGGAATTTTTAAAATGTAACGACTCAAACAACGCAATAGAAGCCTCATTAGTAACTGGAGTAACCGCATATACCATGTTCAAACCTATGGTTTGTAGAAGGTGTTTTATAAACGAACCCATGGCCATTTTGGCTAAGCCCTTTCCTCGTGCTTCTTGATTCATCACTATTCCTAAACCTCCTTTCCTTACAATAGGATCGTAATCGTAAATATCTAAAGCACCTAGAGGTGAACCTTCGACTTCCAAAACCAAGCGCAATTGCCCGTCTCTCAATAAATTACCGGGTTGACTATGAATATACTTTAATAGTACGTCTTTACTCCACGGTTCCTTACTAATACCTAGATGCCACCAGTCGGCATTGTTCTCAATAGAATAAAGCCAATCTAAATCAGTTGTTTCCAGTGCACGTAAAAACCCTATATCTCCTACCTTAATCATACTTCCCAAACGCCCTCAAAACTTCTAGATGCAGGCCCTTCCAAAATAACTTCTGTGAAAGGTCCCTTACCATTAAATCGCACCAATAAATCCCCACCAAGCGCACTGATACGAACTGGAGAATTGGTTAAACCTTGATATACAGCCACCATTGCAGCAGCAACCGCACCGGTTCCACAAGCTAACGTTTCATCTTCTACCCCGCGCTCGTAAGTACGTATAGAAAAACCTTTGACTAAGGGCACTAGAGAATTAACATTTGCTCCTTTATCACCGTAAGCAAATCGAATAGGACGCGCAAATTTGATGAAATCATCCGCATGCTGCTCCACCACTTCTACATGATGGGGACTACCCGTATCCACAAAAAAAGCTCCATTTCTAGCTTTTATAGACTCGACATCAGACATCCCAAGGGCAACTTGATCTGCCCGAACTTTTGCCCAATGAGGTCCGTCCATAGCGTGAAAGTAAAATTTATCTGCAACCATACCCAAATCCTCAGCAAATTTAGCAATACATCTACCTCCATTCCCGCACATGGTGCTTTCGCTTCCATCAGCATTGAAATAGACCATATAAAAATGATCGCTGGACACTCTTGGAGATTCTAAGTAAATTAATCCGTCGGCTCCAATACCAAATTTCCGTTCACACATCTTGCTAATCTGTTCTTTAGACAAATTGACTCGATGCTCGCGACAGTCTAGCAAGATGAAGTCATTTCCTGCGCCTTGGTATTTAAAAAACCTTAGGTTCATCCCTCAATTAGTGTTAAAAGGCGTTAAAGTTATGCACCACCGCAGAATATATACGTTGTTTGATGTATAAATTGTGGTTATAATGTTATTCAATTTAAAGGAAATACTATGAAGATGAATGCTAAATCAATCGGTTTGTTTATTCTACTATTTGCTGTGGGTGGAATAATTTCATTGGCAGGAGCTCATGCATTGGGCTGGACTGGTAAAAAAGTAATTATTAAAAATACACAAAGCGCAGTTCCAACTGCTCTAGCAAACTTCCCCTCAAACAGTGCCGCAGTACCTACAGATTTTGTAGCAGCCGCGGAGGCCTCAGTTGAGGCCGTGGTTCACGTTAAAATCACCGCAGAGCGCACTCAGAATTTTTACAACCCATTTAACGATTTATTTTTTGGTCGTCCCTCTGCACCCCAGAAACAGGAGATTCAAGGTTCGGGTTCAGGAGTCATTTTAAGTTCAGACGGTTTTATTGTGACCAACAACCATGTAATCAGTGGCGCTAAAGAAATCACCGTAGTCACTGCTAATAATGATGAGTATGAAGCTGTTTTAATAGGAACCGATCCTACCACCGATATTGCTTTATTAAAAATTGATGCTGAAGACTTAAAGACAATCGTGGTAGCCAACTCGGATGCAGTTAGACTGGGCCAATGGGTATTAGCAGTAGGTAATCCATTTAATTTGACTAGTACTGTGACTGCCGGAATTATTTCAGCAAAGGGACGTGATATCAATATCATAGATGAACAAAGTGCTATTGAAAGCTTCATTCAAACGGATGCTGCAGTGAATCCAGGTAACTCTGGTGGAGCACTTGTAAATACTGGTGGAGAACTAGTTGGGATAAACACCGCTATTTCTTCCAGAAGTGGTTCGTTTGAGGGATATAGTTTTGCCGTACCAGCAAATCTTGTAATGAAGGTTGTAGGAGACCTTAAAGATTTTGGACGCGTACAACGCGCGTTTATGGGCATTAACTATAATGAACTTAACGCATCGCTTAGTGAAGAATTAAAATTAACACTAAACTCAGGAGTGTATGTAGCAAACGTCATAGACGGTGGCGCTGCAGATGAAGCAGGCATTAAAAAAGGTGATGTAATTATCAATGTTGATGGAAAGCAAGTACGTACAGGAGCGGATCTAACCGAAGCGATTGGTAGCCACCGTCCTGGAGAGCAATTGAATGTACTCGTGAATCGAAACGGTATTAACCAACAATACAGCATGGTTTTAAAAAACCGCCTGGGAACTACAGAGATGTTGACCAAGGATGAGGAGATTATTAGATCCTATGGTGCGAAACTGAGTGAAATGACGATCAACGAAAAAAGAAAACTTGGCCTACGCTATGGTGTCAAAGTAGATGAGGTTCTCGGAGGAAGATTTCAAAAGGCAGGAATTCCCAAAGGATTCATTATTGTAAAATTGAACAACGTTTATGTGGACGATATTGCAAAATTTGAACAACTTATTAAGCAATTTAATCCAGGTGATGGGGCACTTATACAAGGTTTTGAAACCAATGGGAAAGCGAATTATTATGCTTTTGAATGGTAAAGTGTTTTGTTCTCGAAAGAAGACTAATTGTAATTGATAAACCTCCTTCTTGCTGCTCCTAAATTATAAAAAACTCTGTTGGTATTAATTAGTCGACGGGATTTTTAAAGGTTGACTATTCGCTTTCGCTAATTACCACTTCGAGCAGACCTGTATTAGAATTAATGCTCTCCTCCAAAGAAATCATACTTTCTGTATTTTCCACACCCTCTATATCATTTATTCGAAAAATCACATCTTTAGCATGTGATGCATCGCGGCAACGAATCTTACAAAAGATACCGTATTTCCCAGTGGCTAAATGAGCAACTGTTACTTCAGGAACACTTCTTAAACGATTAATAATATCCGGACTTTGTAAAGATCTAGATGTAAATAAGCCAACATAAGCTACAAAGCCGAAGCCAAGTTTGGAGTAATCCACAGATATTGAAGTGCTCTTTATTACACCAATTTGCTCCATTTTCTTAACTCGGACGTGAATAGTGCCTGGGCTTACTAATAAATCCTTGGCAATCTCAGTAAAAGGCTTACGTGCATCTTTAACTAAATACTGAAGAATCTGTTTGTCTAATTTGTCTAATTTCATGTATTTCGTGATAGACTACAAAATTCATATTCTCACTTTAAATAACAATGAGCCAAATCACCTATTTATTTAAATACCCTGTATAATTTGTTTCAAATCTAAAATTACTGACATATTTTTGCAAGAATTCTAAAATATTACAGGTTTTATTGAATAAAATTCGATATATGAGAGAAAATAATTCTTTTCATACCGAACCAAAAGCACTTTACACCATTAACAATCCAGAAAGCGTAATAGAAGTTTTCTTAGATAAATCTGAAGATAAGGTTTTAGAGATTAAATATTTGAACAACAACCGCTTAAAGAATACACATATTCTATTGAAGAATATTTGAATAGATACAGTCATCACGCAGCCGGTAAAGCCTTAGCAGCACAGTTGGCTGTAATTATAGAATAAACCGACTTTCAACTCATTCTGTTTGTATTTGGGTTAAAGTGGCGCTGAGGAAAGCATTGCCACTTTTTTATTGGCCAATCGAAGCATTTTATCCATTCCACTTTAGTGGCCATCTCCTTTCAGTTATAGAACACAAAATAAAGGTTATACTGCTCTGCCAATATCCTTAATAGCTAACTCTTCGTATAAAATGGCATTTTAACTACCCTTGCTTTAATGCTTTTATTCCTTATGAGCACATCGAACTCAATACCTTCTACTGATAATTCAATAGGCACATAGCCCATTCCAATATTTTTTCCTGTGGATGGACTTGCCGTACCTGAAGTTACCCGCCCTATCACATGTCCATTTTTCGCAATTTTATATCCGTGACGTGGAATACCTCTATCAATCATTTCAAAACCTACTAGCTTCTTATTAAGTCCATCTTCTTTCTGTTTGGCTAGAATTTGCGAGGAAATGAAGTCCTTAGAGAATTTCGTAATCCATCCCAAACCTGCCTCTAATGGGCTCGTAGTATCATCTATATCGTTTCCGTATAAACACATACCCATTTCGAGACGTAAGGTATCCCGAGCTCCAAGTCCAGCAGGTAATAGACCACAAGGCTTTCCCGCCTCCATAATAGAAACCCAAAGATTAGCGGCATCTTTTTTCGGAACATATAATTCAAAACCACCCGCTCCTGTATAACCCGTTGCGGAAATTATGACCTCTTTTATACCAGCAATACTTCCACTTATGAAAGAGTAATATTTAATTTCATCAAGATGTTCTTGTGTTAAGGATTGAAGAATCTCAGTTGCCCTTGGGCCTTGAATTGCAAACAAGCTATATTCGTCGCTCTTATTACTTAACTCCAGTTCAAAGCCAGCGGTATAATTCATAAGATGGTTCCAATTCTTGTCAATATTAGAAGCATTTACCACAAGTAGAAAGTGATCTTGAGAGAAGCAGTAGACGAGTAAATCATCCACAATACCGCCCTGTTCATTTGGAAAGCAGCTGTATTGAATCTTACCGGGTATAAGTTTTAAGACATCATTGGAAGTTACTTTTTGAAGAAATGGAATAGCATCTGGACCTTCCACAAAAAACTCACCCATGTGGCTAACATCAAATATTCCCGCCTGCCCACGAACTGCTGCATGCTCTTGACGGAGTCCACTGTATTGCACTGGCATATTATACCCTGCAAAGGGTACCATTTTAGCTCCCAAAGCAATATGAATTTGCTCAAGTGCTATAGATTTTAAATCAGTACTCATAATTTTGATTGTAATAGATTCAAGATTAACCGTGAATTCGACCCTCATTTCCCAAGGTCGAAATCACTTCGGCTTCATACACTAAAAGGGAATTCCAGAGAGTATCCACCTCTGTTTGCACTCCGTATTGGCGAGCCAATTTTAGGAACATGGTATAATGGTTTGCTTCAGATATCATTAACGTATGGTAAAATTCACACAATTCCTTGTCTTTCAAGTTTTCGCTAAGCACCCGAAATCTCTCGCAAGAACGAGCCTCAATCAAGGCACAAATCAAAAGACGATAGATAAGCCTATTCTCCCTATCTCCCCCTTTTGGAAAGAATTGATTGAGCTGATTAACATATGCATCTTTGCGTTCTCTACCCAAAACCAAGCCGCGTTGAAGAATCCTATTATGTACCATTTGAAAATGGCCCATTTCCTCCCTAGCAAGGGCGGTCATTTTATCTACTAAATCTGATTTTTCTGGATACCCAAGTATTAAACTAATCGCCGTGGAAGCAGCTTTTTGCTCACAATAGGCATGGTCCGTAAGTATCTCTTTAATGTTTTTTTCAGCAACATTCGCCCATCTTGGATCAGTAGGTAGTTTCAACCCTAAAATGCTCATACGCCCAATTTATTAGATAACTGTGAGATTCATATTCATAAGCGCAGTATAAAAATACGTATTAGAGTACTATACTAGGAGTTTTTTGACCGCAATAATGATGCTAACTGCTCACCGTATTTTATAAATTCTATTGTTTCGTCTGCTCGAGCTAATTTTAACTTGTTGAAAATCAAAAGCGCCTCGCCATTACTTTCAATATGAGAAATCTGATGTTCCTCAAAAAAACTAATGACTTCATCTGTAAATAGAGAACGAACCTCGTCTACATGATTTCCCATTACTAAGAATTTTTTAGAAAAATTAGGGTACATCTCAAATTCTATATCTTTATATCCTGTTAATGCAATCACACGATCAAACAAACGCTCGTAAGCTTTTTCTTTTTCCATGGTAAAAACCGGGAGCTTTCTATTCAGTTTCAACACCATTAAGGTGGTGTTGAATGTTTCCGCAGTAAAGGTTTGACCCTCATTAAACATAACATCCGCTATTTCCCACGAAACATTCAATTCTTCAAATAATCCGTTAAGACAATTATACTTACGCTCAATCGGTCTGATTTCAAAAAAGTGAAATTGCTTGAGGTATGAAGTCTGCCAATTTACCTCGCTCGAATACTTATAATCTCTTTCAGTAGCTAAATTCCTTAAAAGTTTCTGTCTGTGGGTCAAGCGAATGGAAGCATCTGTCACTGTGAATTTTAAGGCTCTGTTGTAGGGTGATGAAGATATGTGTGCATCCAAACCAGAAATATTTGCCTTTCCACCGCTTTCTCTTTGCTTATTAATGAATTCAACGAGATAGTCCATGTAAGCCATATCTACAAGCCGAGTTTCTGACAAGTCCACGTTTACGTTGGCACCTTTTGGAATCTGACTTACCAGCTTGTCAATTTTTATGATACCCAAAAAATTTCCTATTCCCCGAATTTTTAAACTCAAATTACCATCCGGTAGGCTTATAAGACGGGTACGGGCACCATAAATCATTTTGAAAAATTGGCTAATAGGTAGTCTTGCTAATAAAATATGGGTTAGTAAAACAAGGATTGAACCACCTAATAAACCTATGAGTAAATTGGTGTACAGGGTAAGAACCATAGTAATTATAAAGAATACCAACTGTTCTATTCCCTGATTATACACCTGCTTAAATACAGCGGGAGATGCTAATTTGAATCCAGTGTGTACCAAAAGGATAGCAAAGGCACATAAAGGTACTTGCCTCATAATTGGACTCAACACCACAATGAACAGCAGAAGCAGCAGGCCTTGGTACATGTTAGACCATCGGGTTTTAGCACCGTTGTGTATGTTTACCGTGCTTCGGATGATTACAGAAATTATCGGCAAGCCACCGATAAGTCCGGCGGTCATAGTACTTAGTCCAATTCCCGTTAAGTCTTTATTTAAATTTGTCTTTCTCTTGTACGGATCAATTTTATCAACTGCTTTGGCAATGGCTAGATGCTCAATACTCGTTATAATGAGTATTGAAAAAACAATAGACCAAAATTCTAGTGTAGCAACTTTACCAAAATTTGGGTGCATAATTGATTCGGTGATGGTATTCGGAATGTCAAGAAGTAATTCAGGGCCCACTAAATAAGCCTTACCCATAAACGATATTGTGTGCTCTTGAAAAAAATTAAAGGTGTACACAAAGGGGAGAGAAAGGGCTATAACCCACATTGGTACCGGAAGAAAGTGAAAGAATCTATTGGTGATTTTAGAATTAAACAAAAGCATCAATAAACCTACTAGTGAAATTATTACCACAAAAGGATTGGCCTGAGGAAGCATTAGCACCGCATCCACAAGGTTCTGGACAATACTTGAACTTTCTGAATGCGTGCCAAGCGCCACGTGGATTTGTTTTGCGAATATTATAATTCCTATAGCCGCCAATAAGCCTTGAATAACAGAGGTATGAAAAATATCCGCTATTTGCCCCAATTTGAAGAGACCTAAAAAGGTTTGAAGCGCTCCCGAAACTACAACGGCAGCTAAAACATAATTAAAGGCTTGCCCCGTTCCATCGTCCAACAAAACTAAACCCAGAAGTATAACACCAATGACACCTTTGGCGGGTCCATTGACAGAAACATGTCCACCGCGATAAAGAGTAGTTACTACTCCACCAACTACCGCAGAAAATATTCCTGACATAGCAGGTGCTCCGGCGGCCAGTGCTATTCCAAGAGATAAGGGTAGCGCAATCAATGCAACACTTACTGCTGCAATTAAATCGCTTTTCCAATTCTGAGTTAATCCTTTTAAACCTATACTCGGTGTTACTTCCATTAATCTAACTTTGCTTTAAGTTTACGTAGTTCCTTTTGAGTTCCATTAAATATCCTTCCTATTCTACCTTTAGGACCAGAGGAAAATACATATTTCCCGCTAAAGACCAAAGAGTGCATAGCCGTTGTATCCATGGACTTTAAGGCAGAATCTAGAAAAAACATACCTTGAGTTCCTGTAAAATAAATGAATTGGCCGTCTCCACTGACGTCAGAAGTATAAGGTAATTGTTGCAACTTCTTGATAGTAGATTCATCAACCTTTCCTGTAGACAAATCCATGACAATAGATGTGTTAAGAATATCTTGGTCTCTAATGTAATCTCCACCAACAATGAATAGCTTATCAGTTGACCAGTAATGAGCAAAGGCTCCCTGAGAAGGTAAACCCTGCAACATTTCAATAGGCGATGCAACCCACCCGTCCCCTTGAAGCCAATCCATAGTCACGTGAAGCCTTGATACTGTTCCTCCGGTAACAATAGATAAAATATTATTTCCTAGTGCAATGGCTGAGCCACTTGCGGCAAAACTTACTTCTCCATCTATAGCCTCCGGCCCTTGGACTTCATTCCAAGACTTTCCGCCGTCCGTGGTACGCAATAACTTGAAATAACCATCCACGGGATCTCCATAAATATACCCGAGTGTGTCATTGATAAATTGAATACCATCAAAGAAGGTAGATTTTACCGTGTCTTCAAAAACTCTTGACCAATTTCTGCCGCTATCGGCTGTAAAGAAAATGCAACTGGGTGTGCCGGTACTTACCGCAATAAAAGAACTGTCATTATGTGCCCAGACAGAACGGAATTGGCATTCAGAGGCTTGTGGCAAAGTCTGGAATACCCATTGTTCTCCTGCATTTGTAGAGAAGCCAAAAACCCCGTCGCTTCCTCCTACTACAACTACGGAATCATCCGTTGCGTGTAAACCCCTAAAACTGATTTGTTGAGGATGTTCGTAGAGCGGGACTAACACGGGACCAATACTTTTATCCTCGGGTGAATTAAAAAGGACGACAAAAAGCATAACGATAATTATAATTAATGGAAGTGTAACTAGGAAAATCTTCTTAATCATTGCTGATACTCTCACTCCTCAATATAGTAAGCAAGTCCTAAAAAGCAAAGTAAATAAATGGCTGTACCTCAGCACTAAGAATTTGATAGATGACCAGCGAAGAGGCTAAGGCCATTAGAAAAAGAACATAGGGCGAGCTATTGCTGACCGACTTACGCATTTGCCATTTGTATTTGGAAGGAATCCAATGCATTAAATAACCCGACACTAAAACAATGTAGAACTTCCAATTGGAAGCTATAACCTCTGCAGCGGTAGACCATCCGAAATCTGTTGGAATCTTTCTCAAAATCCCAATAGCCCCGTCCCAAGTTGGCGCGCGGAACCAAGCGCGCGTAAAGGTGATGAAGACCAAGGTCAATATCAGACCTATGGCTCTATTGTACCATTTATTACGGTCCGCCCAAGGGCTGATTTTCTTCCAGTTTTTATAAATCACTAGCCCCACTCCGTTCAGGGCACCCCAAGTAACAAAGTTCCACGAAGAGCCATGCCACAGACCGCCAAGCACCATAGTCAACATGAGGTTAATATTCGTGTTTACCCAGCGTGCGGCAACACTGCTGTAGCGCATAGCTAAGAAACCGCTGCCAAAGGCTACTGCAAGCACTAAAGTCAGCATGGCACTACCAACACTTAGGGAAATAAAAACAAAAAAGATAAATACAATGAGGTAAGACGCAGTAGAGCCCTCTCTATTCCCTCCTAAGGGAATGTAGAGGTAATCCCTGAGCCAGGTAGATAGGGATAGGTGCCAGCGGCGCCAAAAATCGGCCACAGAGGAAGCTTTGTATGGGCTGTTAAAGTTTTTTGGTAGCGTAAATCCAAGGAGCACGGCAATGCCTATGGCCACGTCTGTATAACCAGAGAAATCCGCGTAAACCTGCATGGAATAGCCAAATAGTGCGCTCATGGTTTCAAAACCGCTGTAGAGCTGTGGATTGTCAAAAACGCGATCAATGAATTGAACGGCCAAGTAGTCTGCCAAGAAGAGTTTCTTAAGCAAACCGTTTAAAATCCAAAATATACCCAAACCGGCCTGCTGTTTGGTGAGGTTATAGGGAGCGTATAATTGCGGTATAAATTCAGAAGCTCGAACAATAGGACCTGCCACTAGTTGGGGAAAAAAACTCACGTAAAAGCCAAAATCTAGAATGTTTTTAACTGGCTTTACATGACCTCGGTAAATATCTACGCTGTAACTAATCGTCTGGAAGGTAAAAAAGCTGATGCCAACGGGGAGTAAAATCTTCTCAAAGATAAAATTGGTGCCCAATGCTTTATTGGTCCAAAGGGCAAATGTATTTTGTACGGTAATTTCAATACCGGTGAGGTCGTAAATAAAATCGGCCACAAAGTAGGCGTACTTGAAGTAGCCCAAGACCAACAAGTTTAAAACAACAGATAAGGCAACTAGGGATTGACGTTGCCAATTGACCTTGTTCTCATATATTGCACGGCCAATGAAAAAATCTACCACTGTGGAGAACAGGAGGATGAAGAAGTAGAAACCGCTCGTTTTATAGTAAAAGAATAAGCTCACCAGGAATAAGAAAATGTTTCTTCTCGCCGTATGCTTATACATCATTGAATAGATGCCTAACACTAACCCAAAGAAGATCCAGAAGTACTTTTGGGTAAAAAGTAGCGGACTATTTTCTTGGTAGGTCAACCAACCTTGTAGTAGCCCAGAATTCATGAGCCCTGCAACATTTTTAAGTGTTTCTCGTATTCCTCCCAAATGGCCCAGAATAGTAAATCAGAATTTAGCCGATAACCTTTACCTGTGAAATGAATCTTATCCGCCTTGGCTAAACGGTGTTCTTCCCAAATAGAGATTGAATTCAACCCGCCCATTACCCCAAACAAGTCCCAGACTGCAGCGTTGTGGCGCTTACTGAGCTGTTGCATTTGATCTACCACATCCAACGCGTGTTCATTAGGGGTGTGGCGGTTGTAATAGCTGTCATTATTGGTCATGAAGATGAATTCACAATCTGGATTAATCACACGGAACCAGTCCACTAGCGTATCGTAGCGTGCACCATATTCTTTTGGAAACCACGCATTGTCTGGCTTGTAGGCGTCGTTAATCCCCAAACCAAAGATGACCAAGTCAGGCGCCACGTACTTTCCCTGTGCTATAAAATTTTCGCTACGCAAAAAGGACTTAGTGGCTGCACCGTTTACGCCCAGCGCGTGGTATACCAATCCGCTTTCTGGGCGTACCATTTGCAAACCTTGTAAAATATATTGGGCGCCTCCCTTAACGCTATCAAATTGGATGGTAATACTATCAATCATTTCATTGAAGAACCACCGGCGAACGCCGGCTACCGTATCTAGCATGATACTGTCTGGAGGAGGTTGGCTGATCGGCTGCATGGTGTTGGAAGGCATGTGCTCAAAGATTCTTAATTCATTG
Source organism: uncultured Cryomorphaceae bacterium (assembly GCA_902614915.1). Classification (GTDB taxonomy): domain Bacteria; phylum Bacteroidota; class Bacteroidia; order Flavobacteriales; family Schleiferiaceae; genus UBA10364. The sequence continues at coordinate 1,098 of CACMMX010000018.1, read as the reverse complement.
AATCGATAGGGTTTTTCATTCTCCATGAAGCTTTGAAGGATAAAACCAGCATCCTTATCATAAGTAATGGCATCTATACCTGAAAAACCCCAAGGACAATTATTTTTAGGAATGCTGTTTCTGCATCCCTCCCATTTTCCGGATTTCTTGATATAGATGTTGTTCGGCATATTGGTGTTTGCCAATCGGTGTGGAAAGAAGAAACCTCTTTCTAAATTTAGTGCGGGTGCCAATTGTCCGAAGTGCCTTCGCAAGGTGTGGCTGAAGGTACCGCCTTGAACGTGAGAACCTCCAATATGAACCACATTGACTTTGCCTTTGTGCTCAAAAATTACATGGTCTAGTTTTTTGAAGAACCCTTCAAGTGCCTGTTCACTCCCATAATAGGCTAAGTGGTTTTTAGCTGTATCTAAGAAAGGGTATTTCAAAGCCAGGGCTTCCATATGGTCTTGACCGTGCACAGAGGCAGTACCGAAAAGAAAGGCTATGACCAATAATCCCATCATAGCTCAACTCCAGTACTCTGGGTCATTTTAAAGGAAGTGATACTATCCTGTATGCGCTGCTTTTCTGCATCTATTTCAGCTAAAATACTTTGGTATTCCATTTCTAATTCTTTAAGTGCAGCTACCAAAGCATAACCCACTTTGGAGGCACCTTTTGGTGTAAAATGAATGTAATCCTTTACGGCCCACGCGGGCTTATTTTCTACCCATTGCACCATAGACCCTTCGCCACCCATCACATCATAAAGGTCCCAGTACCCCGCTCCCCTGCGGAGGACTTCAGCCCTAATCTGATCTTTTAACGAGGCAATCAGCGGATACGTCTTCATTTCTAATCCCTCCTTTCTGGCCATGTCAGACGGTCCAATAAACAGCACTGCTGCCTTTGGATACAAACCCTGAATATGACCCACTTGGCGGCCTAAGGCACGAGCGAATCGCCCAGCATGCGCATCATCTTTTAGGTACGGAACACCATTACCACCGAACTGCATGATGATTAAATCATAACCTTCTCTTTGAAGGCATTTTGCGAACTGCTCGCCGTTCATCTTAGAGAAAATCATCCCTGATGCTCCCCTCATGGCGACGT
>CACMMX010000017.1 GCA_902614915.1 uncultured Cryomorphaceae bacterium | reverse complement strand
GGACTGATTTCTGATCCGGCACCACACGCATGCGAACGGACCAAATTTGTTTGAAGTTTACTAAGATTGGCAGCATCTACCGCAACATTGCACAATGCACCAAAACCAGTATTCACTCCGTAGATAGGTGCTTTACTAGTTTGCGTGTGACTTTTTAGAAATTCGCGTGACTTCCGAATGCGTTCTGCCGCATCAAAATCTAAATCGATTTTAACATTTCCAGAGGCTATTTCAGCATATTGAGCATATGTAAGCGGTGAAGAACCGATTTTTAACTTTTGAATCATATCAGTGTTTTATTCTCTTAAAATTACAATACGCATAATCAATTTTAAGCAATATCTGAACCCGTCTTTAAAAATTGCGTTTAGAATCTTAGAACAACATACTATAATGAAGAGATACGTAATAATAGGAGGTAGCAAGGGAATTGGAAAAGAAACTGCAGAATTACTTGCAGCAGAAGGTAATGAGGTCATTGTTTTTAGTAGAACACCGTATGAGGGACCTGCTCATTCCATTGATTGGGAAGAATTTGATGTCCTCAGCGACGATTGGGAAGATCGAATGCCTGAAAACATTGATGGACTCGTCTACAGCGTAGGATCCATCCAACTAAAACCGTTTAAAGGTTCTAAACCAGAAATCTTTGAATCAGATTATCAACTACAAGTCATTGGCGCAGTGAAGGCACTTCAGGCCGCCTATAAAAACTTTAATACAGAGAGTATTCCTTCCGTTGTGCTGTATTCAACAGTTGCCGTTCAGCGCGGTATGCCTTTCCACGCTACTGTAAGTGCATCCAAAGGAGCAATCGAAGGTCTTACTAGAGCTATTGCCTCCGAATGGGCACCTAAAGCGCGAATTAATTGTATAGCACCCTCATTAACAGATACTCCTCTTGCTGCAAAGGTTTTGAGTACTCCAGAAAAGAAAACAGTATTAGGGAATAACAACCCCATGAAAAGAATTGGAGCGCCAGCTGACATTGCAGAAATGACGGCATTTTTGTTGGGCGATAAAACTTCTTGGATGACGGGACAAATTATTCACATTGATGGCGGTCAAAGTGTCCTTTAAGCATGGATACTTCTTTAAATCGGGAACAAATTATTGACCTAGATAAGCGTTATCGTACTGCGCTAATCAATAGTTTATCTGGTGTTCGAACAGCATTTATAGGTATTACGGGCGGCCATGGACAATGGAATGCTACAACGCTTTCAAATATTACTCATGTTGGTGCGCATCCACCACAATTAAGCGTGCTCTTCAGACCCCCTAGTGCGTATAGTCATACCCTGGAAAATTATCGGAATAGTGGAATTATGACACTAATCTGCATGCCTTTCCATAAATGTGATACGGTTCATGAAGTCAGTGTCAATGCCCCTAAGGATATTTTTGAGCTAGAATTACTTGACGAACCTATTCAGAACTTTGAAGGTTGGGACCACCCTATACCCAAAGACTTTATTTATGCGATTGAAATAGAATATATTGAAGAATTCACCTTAAATAATCAATGTATTTACACGGTCGGTTCAATTAAACAATTAAGATGGAGTGAAAAACTTCATATCAACGATAAAGGACAAATACTTTTTCAGGAAAGTCCCGTTCTTGCCATTGGGCTGCAACATTATACCTCTCTCCATACTAAGGGGAAACACCAGCCCTATCCGAAAACAGAAAATTATAACTTTGAATGAAGCCAAAAATTCAACTTGTTTGGTTCAAGCGTGATTTGCGTTGGTCTGATCACCTTCCCGTTCATCAAAGTATCTATTTCGGGATTCCTACCTTGTATTTCACTCTTTACGAACCTTCTCTTTTTAATCTTCCCCAATATGATGAGCGTCATTTAAGATTCATTGCGGATTCTGTTGAAGACATGAATTATCAAGTTGGGAAAAAAGCAGTCTACTTCTTCCACTCCGAAGCCGTAAAGTTCTTCCAGTTATTGATTGCCAAGTATGATGTGGTCCGCGTCCTTAGTCACAAAGAAACGGGTATCAGATACACCTATGATCGTGATATAGCCGTAAATAAATACTTACAATCACAACAGATTGAGTGGATACAATCAGATGCAAATGGGGTGCAACGAGGCATTAGAAATAGAAATGATTGGATTAAAAACTGGTACATTGATGCAAGTAAGCCCCTTCTGAATACCGATCTTAATCTTATTACTACAAACGCTTTAAACGGAGAGGGTATTGCTAAGCAGTTTTCTAAACCACTTGATCCCCATCCGTTTTTTCAAAAAGGAGGAGAACAACGCGCTCACAAGGTAATTCGCAGCTTTCTCAATGAGAGGATTGTTCAATATGCCCGCAGTATTTCCAAACCGCAAGCCTCTAGAAAGGGCTGCAGTAGAATATCTCCACATTTAGCCTGGGGAAACATAAGCGTTAGACAGTTGTATCAACTTATGAAGAAAACGGATATTCCCGGATCTAAAAGAAACATAAAAGCATTTGCTGACCGTTTAAGATGGCAAGCACACTTCATTCAGAAATTTGAAAGCGAATGGGAGTATGAGTATGTAACAATAAACAGAGCGTATTCTTCCATTGATGAGCAAAAGCCTTGGAATCAGGTTTTTTTTGATCGTTGGAAGGATGGGAGAACCGGAGTACCACTAGTGGATGCTTGTATGCGCTGCCTTACTGCAACTGGGTATCTCAACTTTAGGATGCGCGCAATGATTGTGAGTTTTTACAGTCAATATCTATGGCTTCCTTGGAAACCAGGTGCGGACTACTTAGCCTCCTTGTTTACTGACTTTGAACCTGGAATTCATTATGCACAATTCCAAATGCAAAGTGGGTATACTGGAGTAAATACCATTCGTATCTATAATCCTGTGAAACAAAGTAAAGAACATGATCCTCAAGGAAAATTTATACGGCAATGGATTCCTGAATTATTTCAGCTACCAGCATCTTATTTACATGAACCGTGGAAAATGACACCCATGGAATTGGCTATGCAGGAAATTCATTTAGGAAGCTACCCGAAAGCGCCTATAGTATCTTTAGAGGAAGCCCGAAAGCGTGCTAGCCATATACTTTATGCAAAAAAGCAAGAAGCATTTACCAAAAAGGAATCTAAAAGAATTATCTGCAAACACATTAGCCCAAGCAAGTAAATGATTATTCCTGTACTAATCGAAAGCCCTCGCCGTGAACATTTTCAATACGTAGTGAAGGATCAACTTTAAGGTATTTACGAAGCTTTGCTACGTAAACATCCATTGACCTCCCAGTAAAATAATTATCCTCTTTCCAAATCTTAAGCAGCGCTTTAGAGCGTGGAAGCAGTTGGTTCTTATGAATGCTAAGAAGCTTTAATAAATCACATTCCTTTGGACTCAATCGAATTACATCGTCGCGGTAAATTAGTTGACGAATTTTAGGCTTAAACATCAATACACCTATCTCTATTTCATCCGGTTCTTCCTCAACATCAGCAAGGTTACGGCCAATTATTGCTTGGATTTTATAGAGCAGTACATCTGTATCAAAAGGCTTTACTAAATAATCGTCCGCGCCAGCACTATAACCTGCAATTATATCTTCTTTCTGACCCTTCGCAGTTAAAAAGATTAATGGTTGGCCATTGTCTATTGCTTTAACCTCTGTCGCCAAAGTGATTCCATCTTTCTTTGGCATCATGATGTCAAAAATGCAAAGATCATATTCCCCCTGTTTATATGCTCTCAAGCCCTGAACACCATCACGCTCAAGATCGACCTTATACTCGTTAAATACCAGTGTATCACGAAGGAGGTTTCCAAAATTTGTGTCATCTTCTACTAAAAGAATGCGTTGCCTAGTCATCTTTAGAGTTTTTAAATAATTGTATTGTGAAGATCGAGCCTTCCTTTAATTGACTTTTCAAATTGATTGTGCCACCGTGTTTCTCAACTATATCCTTGACAAAGGACAAACCCAGGCCATGGCCTTTAACGTCATGAATATTACCTTTGGTAGCACGGTAAAACCTGTCGAATACTTGATTTTGAGTGTCTTCGTCCATACCTATACCCCTATCTTTCACGAAGATAATAAACGCAGTGTCGCTTTCCGATAATTGAACGCTAATCATTGGACTTGCTTTGCTGTATTTTACCGCATTATCAATCAGGTTGGTCAATGCACTTTTAAATTGAGTTCGGTCTCCAAAGTATTCATAAATACCTTCAGCAATATTGAGATCAATCCATCCATTCCGCTGTTCAACAGCCAACTTAAAATGATTTACAGCTTCTTGGAGTACCACTGAAATATCAATCGTTGAGCGGTCTAATGTCAATTCCTCCTTATCTAGCATAGACATTTGAAGAACCGATTCCATTTGAGCATTCATTCGTTTATTCTCCTTTTTCACGATTGATAAATAACTCTGCATCTGCTCTAAAGTCATCTGTTCACCGTTTTTCATTAATGCATCCACTGCTAAGTTTATGGTAGCTAAGGGTGTTTTAAACTCGTGCGACATATTATTTATAAAATCACTCTTTACGAGCGCTAATCGTTTTTGTTTTCTTCCTTGGCGCTGCACCCCAAAAAAGGCTACAAGAATAACCGCTGAGAATAAAAGAGAAGCGATTAAAGACAAATAAACACTTTTAGCCAAGTATATCTTTTCCGAAGGGAAATAAAGAAGGAGTTGTCTAGTGGGACCAAAAAAACTTTCCGCTAATACATAATTAAACGCGGTCTGGTTGGGTTCAAAATCTTCAGAGACCAATTGACTTAGATAGCCATTTTCAATAATAGCCCACTTTGGAGATGTCCTTACCCCGTTGATTTTAAGCTGCGCTGTAATAATGCTATCCATCTCCAATTCAGTCAACTGAGCAGCCCACGGGAGTGAATTTTGAAAATTATCAATAAAACCGCTAAACATGGAAGAATCTCCAAAACCCGGGGTAAAATTCTGCTGTCCTGAATACCAGCTTAAGATAGTCTGACCCATGGGAGTGTTTATAGTGACTGTACTATCGTTGGAATTTGAGGATTTGAAACGCCCCATGCTCTTTCTCCTAACATACAGCCTTACGCGTTCATTCAAACTCGTAGATGCAGTACCTACTTGTTGCTCAAACTGTTGACGTTGCAATTCCAGTTGTCCGTAAAGCAAATTTAACTGAAGTAACAAAGCACCAAGAACAGCAGCGGTAAGAACAGCGGTGATTGAATTGGCCTTAAAAATTTCTATAAGTCGGCTTAACATATAGCGAATGTACTATACACTAAGTTTGAAAGATGAAGTTTAACGCCGTTTAACAATCTACAATAACTGTTCAATTATATCATCAGCAGATATCCCTTCAGCCTTGGCTTTATAATTAATCACAATTCTGTGACGTAATATTGGTCTAGCAACGGCTTTAACATGTGATATTGTAGGTGACCCTTGTCCGTCCATTATTGATTTTGCCTTAGCAGCCAAAATGAGGTTCTGCGAGGCACGGGGTCCGGCTCCCCAATTCAAATATTCTTGAGCTTTTGGATGACAACTGTCTGAATTTGGTCTTGTTTTTCTGACAAGACCAACAGCGTATTGAATGGTTTCATCAACAACAGGTAATTTCCGCAGAGCCTCTTGAAGTTTACCAATAGCTTCTGCTGTAAACACCTCATTAATTTTCACCTCCCTGGATATTGTGGTTTGTTTAACTACATCTTCTTCCTCCGATTGAGTTGGGTAACCAACTCTAATATTAAATAAAAATCTATCAAGCTGTGCCTCGGGTAGAGGATACGTACCCTCCTGCTCAATTGGGTTTTGTGTCGCCAAAACAAAGAATGGCATCGGTAAATCATACGTTATACCCCCAACACTAACACGTTTTTCTTGCATAGATTCTAATAAAGCTGCTTGTGTTTTTGGAGGGGTTCTATTTATCTCATCTGCCAAGATTACATTGGCAAAAACAGGACCCTGTCTAAACTCAAATATACGTTCTCTATTAAGTATTTCAGTCCCTGTTATATCTGTTGGCATCAAATCTGGAGTGAATTGAATTCTTGAAAATTTCAACCCTAGAGCCTCACTAACTGTCGTAACAAGTAGAGTTTTAGCAAGTCCAGGAACACCAATTAAAAGACTGTGACCTCCGACAAGGATAGACATTGTAATGAGTTCAATAGCTTCGTTTTGACCTACGATTAATTTACCTACTTCACCTTTAAACCTTTTAACTTTTTCCGGCGCCGACTCTAATATTTGTATTACTTCTTGATTAGTCATCTCTGTTGCTATTCCAATCGGCCAATTTACTTTCGCAAGAATAGTATCCGAAATTTATTTTCACGAATGTTTCCAACAATTTTTCCTCCTTCCATTCTTCTATAATTCTATTTTGTTTACCCTGTAATGCAAAGCCCTTGATTCGTGTAAAATCAATATCAAGGTTGGCTTTATGCGGTTCAAACCTCTTATCCATTCGAACTATTCTAAAGGCTTCCTTTTGGTCTTGACTTTGATAAAAACTAGCCTCAGAGAGTTCACCTTCATCCATATTATTGATTAATGAAAATAATCCTCTATCCAAATTACTCACTTCAAATCTATTATTACCACTTTGAAAATTACTCATTTGACCACCATTAAATTTGGTTTGTTCATCTTCTGAATACTTTCTTGCAGCTTGCTTAAAAGTTATATCGCCATTCTTTATGGCCACCGAAACGCTATCAAGGAATTTTTTGGCTTCAGCTAAATTGGTTTGAGTCATTTTCGGTTTTATCAAAATATGACGCAAGTCTAGCTCTTCACCTCTTTTATCAAGGAGTTGAACAATATGGTATCCAAATTCACTTTTAAACGGGTCGCTTATTTCTCCTTTCTTTAAATTGAAGGCAACTGCCTCAAATTCCTTGACAAAAACTCCTCTTTGTATGGCCTTGTATTCACCACCTTTCTTGTTTGAACCAGGATCTTCACTATAAAGTATGGCCATTGATGAAAATGAACTTCCATTTTCTATACGGTCTTTCAAGTTTTTTAATTTTTCAATAACCTCAGTCTCTGCCTCTTTTGAAATTTCTGGATATTTCACAATATGACTCAACTCTACTTCTTCAGAAATTAAAGGAACACTATCAGCTGGTAGACTTCTATAAAATTCTCGTACCTCTGAAGGAGTTACTTCAATACCCTCAACTATACTCATCTGCATACGTTGGGCGGTCAATTGATCCCTTACCAGCGTTCGCATATCTTCTTTAATTTCGATAACGGATTTTTCGTAAAATTCCTCTAGTTTCTTTTTATCACCCATTTGTGCTATTAACTGTTGAATCCGACGATCCATATTAGCCTCGACCTCTTCTTCTCCCACTGCCACTGAATCAATTTTCGCATGGTGAATCAAAAGTCGCTGAAAGAGTAATTCTTCGAAAACAATGCATTCATTGACGTCTTCACCAAAGTTTTGACGACGCATCATATCATATTGTTCATCAACTTCACTCTTAAGTATAACATCGCCACCCACAACTGCAACAACGCCATCCACTGTCTGGCCTTGACCAAATACAGAGGTTATGTATCCTAAAGCACTAATGAATATATAAATCGCCCTTTTCAATTGCATTTATTATTATGTTTTCTTCGACTTTCTCAATTAAATCCATTCTGCGCTTATTGAGAATCATTTTTCTGGTTCTTTCCCGCACATATTCCAATGGTGAATAACTATTTTCAATCCTAAGTTCACCTACTGTCACAAAATAAACCATCATAGAGTCCTCGCAAGTAAACCTCGGAGTTCTTTTCAAATAACTGTAAGGATTACTCGACTCCAATGGTATGTCCTCAAGAAATTCATCTAACGGCACCCAGGAAGAGTCTGTGTAAGTACTTTGGTCAGTTGCAAAAACTTCTATCCAATCCAAATACCGCTCCTCGTAATAATTGCTTTTAAACCAGCGCTTTGCTTCACTAACACTCTGAGCTTCGAGTGGAGCTGCAGTAAACTCTGCACGAATTATACTCTCTTTAAGTTCAAAATTGCTCAAATTTTTATAGTAGTAATTACTGATTTCTTTGGAACTCACATTGGTATCTAAATTTTGATTTACAAACCTTTCAATGTAAGCATGCTTAAGTAAATCATTTCTGTACTGAATCACCAATTCCTCAAAATCTAATAAATCTTCTTTAAGATTAAATTCAGCCGCTTTGACCAACAGCTCATTCTTGGCCCAGTTTCTTACTAAAGTCTGCAATAAAGCCAAGCTATCCGCTTTATTTAGAATACCGGGTTTAGGTAATTGGCTTGCAATATCTTCAAACAACAATTTCTTTCCATGTAAACTGGCTATGACCTCACCATCCTTCTTTATTTGTTGCTTGCATGAGAAAAGCGATAGTATTACAAAAAATATTGTTTTGCGCATCCTCTAGTCAGCTAACTCTTGAAAGAGACGATCCCGAACATTTTTATTTATGCTCACTGGAAATTGGGCCTTTAACTTGGTAATCCAACCTTTTTCAATCTCATTTTGATAACTCGCAATGATGAGCCCTTTCACCTCACTAAGTGCCTTTGGACTGGCTGGAATAAAATCAAAAACCTGCAATACAGCAAATTCGTCACCGACAACTTCAGGGCCATATATTCCTTTTTCTTTTTCCCAAATGGTATTGAAAACAATTTCATCTTTCCGCTCAGCAACACCTTCTGAAACCACGACAGTAAGTGCCTCGTTATCTTCCAGTAACTTCTTGAGTTTATCAATTTTATTGCGCGAAGCTCGTTTGTATATCTTTCTAGCTATTTTTTTGTCACCCGTGAGCCAAAGTTTATACCTAATTCGATCTTCCCAGCTAAATTCAAACTTAACTTTTTCATAATGATTGTAAATACCCAAGCTATCCTTGGCTGCCTTATCCCAAACTTCTTCTTGAGTTAAGTCAAAGAGTAAAATTCCCTCACGGTATTCCCTCACTAAGTTTTTGAAATCTGGATATTTATTTTCTAGCTGACTATCCTCGTAACCAACAATTCTGTCGTTCGCATGTACATCAAATAACAATCGTAAATATTCATTCACCGATGATTCCTCCATAGGCTTTTGATTGATTGACCAAAATTCTAACAGCTCTGTCAATAGTAATTCCTCATCCGCAAAAGTGGCAATTACTGGGTCATACCTCACTTTAGGAATTTGCCAATTACCTTTTGCAAAACTCGATCTATTTACCAAGGCAAGTGCTCTTTTATAATCGCGTTCTTTGACTGTAAAGTCATAATCCATTTTTAACGACTTTACAAATTTGGCAGCTCCTAGCTGACTCCTATTGTCTCTTTTAATTTTTGCCAATATTTCCTTTTCTAGACTTTCAAAAGAAGGTAATGTCTTTTTCTCTATCAATTGAATAATATGCCAACCTATATTTGTTTGGATTGGGGCTGAATAATCTCCTGGTCGTTTCAAGTCAAAAGCTGCTATTTCAAAAGCTGGCATCATTTTATTGATTCCAAATTCAGGTATCTCACCACCCCTATTCTTGGTTTTCCTATCCTCACTGTAAGTAACAAGGTCTAAAAAATTCTCTCCATTTTCGAGCCTTTGGTATATCTCATTGATGCTTCTTTGAGCCCGGTCTTTCTCTTCCTGATTGGCTCTTTCACCTGCAGCAAAGAAGATTTGACGAACACGTACCGTTCCACTTTCTTGTCTTCTGTCTGTCGTTTTAATCAAGTGGTAACCATATTGAGATCGGATGGGTTTACTAATTTTTCCAATATCTTGGTTGTATGCCCCAGATTCAAATGGATAAACCATATTAAACGCAGTAAAATATCCTAAGTCGCCGCCTCTATTTGCACTCCACGTATCTGCACTTTTAGTTCGAGCCGCATTTTCAAAACTTATCTTTCCATTTACAATATCATCACGAAGCTGCATCATGGCTGTATAGACCTTTATTGTGTCAGAAGGAAGGGCACTAGAAGCCATCTCGTACATAATATGCGATGCCCGAATTTCTTCTTGCATACGTTTATATGCCTCTTTAGAGAGTCTTTTTTCCGATCCTGAGTCGCTCAAGTATGGTTTAGCTAACTGAGTTCTATATCCACCAAACTCTTTTATAAATTTTGAGCTTGTATCGCGTTGCTGATCTAATGCCTCCGCAATTTTGAGTTTAAAGTTGATATATAAATCTAAGTATTCATCGGGTGTTTTAGGATCAATATTATTTCCAACTCCTTTGTTCTTTTCATATACCGTTTTAAATTCCTCTGGAGTTACTTGAATCTTACCGACTGTAAATAATACCTCTTGGCTTTGTGCTTTGACTTGTAATTGCATGCCGAATAGGCATAAGATCAAAATTATTATTTTTTTCATATTTATCTTCTACTATAATTTGGTGCCTCTCTTGTTATGCTCACATTATGTGGATGACTCTCCTGCATACCAGCTGCAGTAATTTGTATGAAATTTGCGTTACGTTTTAATGATTCAACATTGGAGGCGCCACAATATCCCATACCAGCGCGTAATCCACCTATGAATTGGTACATTACCTCACCAACTTCTCCTTTATACGGAACACGACCTACAATTCCTTCTGGAACTAATTTTTTGACATCATCCTCAACATCTTGGAAGTACCTGTCTTTTGAACCATCCGACATAGCCTCAACAGAACCCATACCACGATACGTTTTGTATTTTCTACCCTCATAAATTACAGTCTCACCGGGGCTTTCTTTTGTTCCAGCGAACATAGAACCTAGCATTACGCAGTCTGCCCCAGCAGCAAGAGCCTTTACGATATCCCCAGTAAATCGGATACCACCATCAGCGATTATAGGTATTTTTCCGCTAATTGCCTTGGCAACCTCCATTATAGCACTAAGTTGCGGGTATCCAACGCCTGCAACAATTCGAGTCGTACAAATTGACCCAGGACCAATACCCACTTTGACAGCATCTGCACCAGCATCCAATAAGTAATTTGCAGCTTCCGCAGTTGCAATATTTCCAACTACAACATCAAGCTCAGGAAATTTGGTCTTGACACCTTTTAAGGCCCTAATAACCCCCTTAGTATGTCCATGTGCGGTATCAATAATTACTGTATCAACGCCACTTTCATGTAATGCTTCTACGCGTTCCACGATATCCCCTGTAACACCAACTGCTGCTGCTACTCTCAATCTACCGTACTTATCCTTATTTGCATTTGGCTTAACTCTGTTTTTAGTAATATCTCGGTAGGTAATTAAACCGACCAAGAGGCCCGCGGAATTGACTACGGGTAATTTTTCAATTTTATGCTCTTGAAGTATGGATTCTGCCTCCTCCATAGTAGTATCAGGAGAAGCTGTAATTAACGACTCCTTAGTCATTACTTCATCAATTAATCGATCATTGTCTTTTTCAAAACGTAAATCACGATTGGTAATTATACCTATCAAGTTCTTATTGCTATTTACAACTGGAACACCTCCAATCTTAAACTCAGCCATCATTTCTTTGGCATCTTTGACAGTAGCTTCTTTCAAAAGAGTTACTGGGTCTAGAATCATTCCACTCTCTGCACGCTTTACTTTTCTAACTTCAATGGCTTGTTGTTCAATAGTCATATTTTTATGAATAACTCCTATTCCTCCCTCTTGAGCAATAGCAATGGCCATCGCACTCTCCGTTACTGTATCCATGGCAGCAGATACAATAGGAGTATTCAAATCAATATTACGCGTAACTTTCGATGACAAGTCTACATCGCGAGGTAGAACTTCCGAATAATTTGGAACTAGAAGAACATCGTCGTAAGTAAGTCCAAGACCTATGACCTTGTGGGTTGAATCTGACATGGCAATTCTCGTTTGAATTGCGCCTAAAATTACACAATTTCTACCAATAGTTCGGACGATTAACAGTCACGCGATTGATTTATTGAAAAATTAACAATCAATAGAGCAGAGTAAAGTTACCCCGTTCCTCTATTGGCACATCCTCTATAGAACGATATTTCACGTAATAGGTGTATACTCCCATCAAAGCATCCTCTCCATTAATCTTGCCGTCCCAACCTTGATTTATGTTATTAGTTCTAAAAACCTCTTGTCCCCATCTATCCAGGATGAACATCATATAGCTATCTGGTCGTGCAAATACACCTTGAGGTTTCCAAATTCTGTTATCTACAGAATTAGTAGAATAAGGAGTGAATGCTGTTGGGAACCAAAGGCGTGCTTTATGAACTGCACATGCTACGTTTGATCGAGCATTAAATTTCTCACCAAACTCATCTCTCCAAGGAATTATACCATCTTTGGCAATTGCTCGCACATAGTAACAATATTTACCTTGAGAATTTGTAAATGGCTTAATATCATCAATAAAACTTGTGTCTTCTGTTGATGCAACGTAGTTGAAGGAATTACCTCCATCAATTGACCTGTATATTTCATATTCATCAACTCCGGCATCAAAATCGCGGTAGGCCGACCAAGTTATTGAACAAGTTAAATTACCTACTGCTTCTGCATTCAAAAGTATATTCGTAGCAATATTTGAAATCGTATCTAGAGAACCACACGAGTCTCTTGAAGTAATTCTATAGTAGTATTTGCGGGACATTGGGTCTGCCGTATAATCCACAAACTTTACTTCCCACGGTCCTAATAACGGTTTTACAACACTACCAATAGTTAAATATGGGCCTATTTCATCATCTGCGCGTTGTACTTGATAATCAATTACATCCGCATATTGATCTATATAAGCATATAAATTCACGCCGTTTTGGCTATTTACCGTTGCTCTACCAAGGTATAACACCTGTGAACCTTGAACAATCGCTGAACTATTACAAACTCGATTAGATGTTGAGGTAATAGTTCTCGAAGTATCCACTGCCCGCACATAATAGCAATACGAAAATCCATCAAGAATACCGTAATGATTAAAGGTCGTATCTAAGTTACCTCCTTTGAGCAATACACCTGTAATAGTTCCGCCTGCTGGGTCAGTTATATCCGCATAAAGATTATATTCAAGTGGTAGTGTTTGTGTCCATTCCTTGTATGAATTCCAACGCAGACGGGCATATCCATCGCAAGGATCAATACCTAGTTGCAAGAAAATTGTACTTGAAGGAGTAGTTGTACCAAGAGAGCTAAAGTTCCCGCAGCTATCTACAGCCTGAATCCAATATTTTTCGCTTTGATTAGCAGCATTACTAAGCACATAAGCCCAAGGCATGGCAGTAGCCCAGTTCGCAGCTAAGACGGAATCTACTGGAACTGGAAATCCATTATTGTCCTCTCGTAATATACGATAGTAAGCAACGTCACCCTCGTTTGCCTGCCTCCAAGCAATGGAAGCTATATTACCCCCTGCAACTGTAACAGAATCGAAAAGGATCCTATTCGGTTCAGTTTTATCAGAAAAATATCCTGAATCAAGCGAACTTAAGCAAGTCGAATTATAACGTACTTGATAATTCAACCATGATCCACAAAAGGCAACGGTATCAATCCAAGAAGTGTCACTAGTTGTTCCTAATTGAGTCCACTGATTAGAATTTGAAGGCGCCTCAACCCAAATATCGTAACTCGTGGATGTATCACCGGGCAGCCACCTGTTCCAATCCAATCGGGCTATGCTACTATTTGGTGGGGGTGGAAAAGCTTGAAGAGCAACTCTAATATTTTGAATTGTATCCGATGGCGGCGTAATTAAGCCACAACCACCTCCCGTTTGAATAAAGTACCTATTTACTTGGTTAGGGTTGGCTCCAGTATGAGTGTATGACTGTACAGTCCAATCTCTTATGGTATCCAAAATGGTCGTGTTACCCAACGCATCAATGTGACTAATTAAGTAGTAGTCATAGTTAAATCCTGTATCTACATTGTTTACCCAATCAAAGGAAACTGAACCACTAATAGGATCTTGTGAAATACAGGCATTGGTAATATCCACATTTTGTGGCATATAGTTAAGTACCTTGACTCGTACCTTTGCATAAGAAAATTCATTAATTGGACATTGGTCATCAATCATTCTAAAGTAAAATTCATAATCTGACTTCAACGCACCACATTGGAATTCTTGGTAAAACAAGTGATTACAATCAATCTTCCATTCAAAATCTGCTTTATTTATCTGTGCTGAGCTAAACGAACCTGCATAAGCACCTGTATTCTTTGAAGTAAGAGTAGCGCAAGGAGGGTTGAACAAACAATTGTTGGAATTTCCATAATTAGCAGCGCTGCTGAGATTACCACCAGCCGCACTAAGTGTAATTATTTGAGCATCACAGCTTGGGTTTGGATAGGGGTCAGATGCAAGAACCTCAAACTTAATTGTATCTCCAGGGTAAGCTGACGTTTCGTACGCAATTGTATCGCCAATCAGGTTCGTAACTGGTGTCAGTGAAGTTGGCGTTAGTAGAGAAGCATCAGGGGTTAAAGAAAGTAATGGTGGGCCAGACTGGTAAGTAGGCGCACAAAAACCTACAGGTGTTGTTTGGGATAAGATGCTGATCGGTATATCTCGGAAAATTTCACCTATCTTTTGACCACATCTCCACGATTCTACCTTAACGCATGTAGCAAAACTACCTGCCTGTGCAGATACGAATGAAATTTCACCAGTTTCATTTATCAAGTTTGCTCCTGTACTTCCAGAACCAGAAGGTAAGGGTGAAGAAGAACTATAGCCAGTATTCCACGAAATAGGCGTGCTTGGCCATGTTATAAGTGGATCTGCCCAATCGTAGTAGAGTGAATCTAAATCAGGATCGTAGCCCAAATTATTATAGATAATTTCTGAATTGGTTACCGCTAACAATGCTGGATCTTCTAAAAAATCTGGACTACTGTCAAAACAAGGGTTAGCAACTGTTGGTCCAGTGGCACCTGATGCTGTGTAAGGATACATTACGGCTCTTGCAATAAAGTTTTGATTGCTTCCACCATTGGTAAGTTGCGATGGTCTTGCAAAAATTTGATGGTAAAAATACCATCCAGTTACCGGAGGCGTACCATTAATAGTCACTTCACTTGATTCAAAGACTATTTTCTGTAATGTTCCTGTTCCATAAGTTCCAAAAGAGGTATTATTACATTGCGCTTGCGCTGTGTTTGTCGAAGAATAGCATATCGGTGCCACAAATTGATCCGGAAAAACTCTATCGACTCGAAAATTACCACAAGGGGCATTTGTGGTAATAGTATGAAATGTTGCATTATAATCTGTTCCGCCGCAATCTCGATACATCGTTAGAAAAAACTTGAAGTTACCATTTGGCAAACATTTCCAAACAAGTTCTCCTCCGTATACGTGAGTAGCCATGCCTTGAAGACTCAATAACAGCATTACAAGGGTCAATAAAATCTTCTTCATATTATTCATACTATCATAGAACTCCTAAAATAATGGATTTATTCCATTAATTATATCTCGATTAAGATAGTATTTGAACTAATGAGTAAACGATTTATACATTGTAAACCAGTTAGTTACAACATTCAATTATCGTTTTGATATCTTATTGTTAGAAATATGTCTTTGTCTCGAGCTTCGATGGCGACCTAATTCGAATCCTCGACGAGCTCTATGTTTTGTGCTTCGACCTTGAACACGTGCCCTCCAATGACGCCAAGAACTCAGTTTCATTTGATGCCTCATGAAAACAATAATTTCAGATTCTGTCAATCCGAATTGTGCAGTGATGGCATCAAATGGTGTTCTATCCTCCCAAGCCATTTCAACAATACGGTCAATCTCGTCTTCTCGAAACATTTTTACAATACGGGAACCTTTCATTTATTGCCTTGTTCATTATTTGATGCATAGAAAACCTTATTTACCAGAAAAAGTTTGTGTTGCCTGCGGTAGATCCTTTACATGGCGCAAAAAATGGAAAAAAAATTGGCCAGATGTAAAGTATTGTAGTAAAAGGTGTTCCAAAAATTAACTCAACGATATAGATTTCTTGAAATTACAATTTTTTGGATTTCCGAAGTCCCCTCACCTATGGTACAAAGTTTACAATCGCGATAAAATTTTTCAACTGGATAATCTTTCGTGTAGCCGTAACCCCCAAACACTTGGACTGCTTCACTAGCAATTTCAGTAGAAATTTCAGAAGCATATAATTTACACATTGCACTCTCTTGCGTCATTGGCTTCCCCTCCTCTTTTAATGCACCTGCATGCCTTGTCATCAATTCAGCTGCGTAAACTTTCGTAGACATTTCAGCAAGCTTAAAACTAATTCCTTGAAAAGAACGTATTTTTTTACCGAACTGCTCCCGATTATCTGCGTATTCAATAGCTGAAAGCATTGCTCCTCTTGCGATTCCGAGAGATAATGCCGCAATTGAAATCCTTCCTCCATCTAAAATCTTCATAGCTTGAATAAAACCCTCACCAATATTTCCTAAAATATTTTCTTTCGGGATTCTGCAATTATCAAAGAACAAGCAAGCTGTTTCAGAGGCACGCATTCCTAATTTATTTTCCTTTTGACCAGCTGTAAAACCTGGAGTTCCTTTTTCTATAGCAAAAGCGGTCATCCCCCTTGATTCTCCTTTTTCTCCCGTCCGAGCAATAACCACAGAGATATTTGATGATATAGCATGCGTAATCCAATTTTTAGAACCATTCAAAACATAATAATCTCCATCTAGCTTTGCCGTCGTATCCATTCCACCGGCATCAGATCCAGTGCCTGTCTCAGTTAGCCCCCATGAACCAATCCATTCAGCGGTAGCTAACTTTGGTAACCATTTTTCTTTTTGACTCTCGTTTCCAAACTGAAGAATGTGTCCAGTGCATAAGCTATTGTGTGCCGCTAATGAAAGGCCTATAGAGCCACATACCTGTGAAATTTCATCGATTACAGTAATATATTCTTGGTAACCCAATCCAGCGCCACCATATCGTTCAGGTACCAAAAGACCCATAAATCCTAGCTGGCCTAATTCTTTAAATACTTCAATTGGAAAGTGTTGATTTTCATCCCATTCCATCATATTAGGACGAATTTTTGCTCGGGCAAATTCTTTCGCAGATTGACGGATTAGTTCAAGCGTTTCCTGACGCTCATCACTCATGGTGATTCTCATAATTTAGTTATCTTAATTGATAGGTATGCCTCAATTTACAATGAAGCTCTCAAAACTATTTGAGAGTCTCGTTAATTTATAATTTTTTTAAATAATTATCCGCTATTTCATCAATTTCTTGTACTTAAATCTTTTGGGTTCTGTATTACCAAGTCTATTTGATTTATTCTGCTCATATTCAGAAAAAGTGCCTTCAAAGGAATAAACTTCTGAATCACCCTCGAATGCTAAAATATGAGTACAGACACGATCAAGAAACCAGCGATCATGCGAGATAATTACTGCACAACCCGCAAAGTTTTCAAGCGCTTCTTCTAATGCTCTTAATGTATTAATATCTAAATCATTAGTAGGCTCATCTAGAAGCAATACATTACCACCATCTTTGAGTGCCATCGCTAGATGAAGCCGATTCCTTTCACCCCCAGAAAGAACACCTACTTTTTTACTTTGATCTCCCCCAGAAAAGTTAAATCTACTCAAGTATGCTCTAGCATTAACGCGCTGCTCACCAAGCAAAACTTCTTCTGTACCATCACCAATAATTTCAAAAATTGACTTTTGTAAGTCCATCTTTTCATGACCTTGATCTACATAGGTAATTTTTACTGTTTCACCTACTTCAAATGAACCTTCATCCGGAGATAATTGATTCATGATCATTTTGAAAATTGTCGTCTTACCTGCTCCGTTAGGGCCTATTATCCCGACAATACCGGCTGGAGGAAGTTTAAAATTTAAGGAATCATATAAGAGTTTTTCACCAAAAGCTTTTTTTACACCCTTAGCTTCAATTACACTTGTCCCTAGGCGAGGACCTGCGGGAATAAATATTTCTAGATTACTTTCTTTTTCTTTCTGTTCCTGGGAAAGCAAATTTTCGTAGTTGCTCAAACGTGCCTTATTCTTACTCTGTCTACCCTTAGGATTCATTCGAACCCATTCTAATTCACGTTCTAGAGTTTTCCGGCGTTTGGAAGCTTGTTTCTCCTCTTTAGCAAGACGCTTTGTTTTTTGATCTAGCCAAGAGGAATAATTACCTTTCCAAGGTATACCCTCTCCTCTATCTAATTCAAGAATCCAGCCCGCAACATTATCCAAAAAGTACCTGTCATGCGTGACGGCAATAACAGTTCCCTTATACCGCTGTAAATGTTGCTCCAGCCATAGTATACTTTCAGCATCTAAATGATTGGTTGGTTCATCCAAAAGAAGTACATCTGGCTGTTGTATCAAAAGACGGCAGAGGGCTACCCGACGAGCTTCCCCTCCACTTAACTCATCAACAAGCTGTTCTGAAGGTGGACAATTCAGTGCATCCATTGCGCGATTCAACATAGTATCTAACTCCCATGCGTTGGAAGCATCAATATTGTCTTGAAGTTCTGCTTGCTTGGACATGAGTTCTTCCATTTTGTCTGGGTTTTCATACACCTCAGGTAGTCCTAACATTTCATTGATATTATTATATTCTTGTAGAATAGCAACAGTCTCAGCAGCACCCTCTTTTACAATATCCAAAACCGTTTTTCCTGCCTCTAATGTCGGCTCTTGCTCTAAATAACCTATATTCAATCCAGGTGTAAAGACGACATCTCCTTGATATGTTTCTTCTACACCAGCTATAATTTTTAATAGAGTCGATTTACCTGAACCATTTAAACCAAGTATACCTATTTTGGCTCCATAGAAAAAAGAGAGATAAATATCTTTTAAAATGGCCTTGTTATTGTGCGGCAATATTTTGCTCACTTTTGACATTGAAAAAATGACTTTTTTACCGTCGTCCGACATGTGGAATAGAATTAAACGATTTATAAATATTTTATTCAAATTGCTCCTAATACTGCTGGTGAGTAATGAAGCCCTTGCTCAAATTTACATACTGAAAGGTACTGTTTTAGATAAAGACTCATCTTTTACATTACCCAATTCCTATGTCGTAAATAATAAGACCTTTACAGGTACCGTGACCAATGGTATAGGCTATTTTGAAATTTCAGTTGCGAAAGGAGATACTATTGTATTTTCGAATGTTGGCTATCAATTTAAGTATTTGGAAATCGATTCTAACGTCATTTCGAACATCAAAAAAGCTAAGACAATAAAATTATCCCGACGCAATTACCTATTAGATGAAGTTAGCATCTATGCAATTACCTCCAACAACTCCAGAACCATGCCTAAATCGAAGCCTCGTGTACCTTCTAATGATGATATTAGGATTCCTCAAGCAGTGGCTCCAACCCTAGCTAATCCTCTAGATTTGTTGTACTACAGTTTCGGAAAGCGTCCGAAACAATTGGCTGCATTACGCAGATTACAACGAGAAGATTATTATCGACAAAAATTAGAAGAAGGAAACAATAGGGAAAGCCTTGAAGAATTAACTGGGATTCCAAGGGAAGAAATGGAGGCTTTTATGTTCTATTGCAAATACTCTGATACTCAAATAAGGACGTTGAATGATTATCAATTCCTAATTTCTCTTCTAGAGTGCTACGAGGAGTTCGAGAGAAACAAAAAGCGACAGGAGGCGATAAAAAACTATAATTAAACCACGCCATTCGTAATGAAAAAAGATTGTTTTAATCGACTTTCAGACAATTGCATTAAGAGCACCAAAAAATAAAACCATTACAATCCAAATCCAATGACTTAAGGGATTTTTAACTGATCCTTTATCAGTTAAACCTGCAAATAGTGAGCTGCATAAGAACCAAGCCAAGTAATTTTCAATTGGTACTATTTGCTTTTTCCAATGCCAAAAATTTAGTTCAATGGCTACGGGTTCTATAAGAAAATCCAAACTAACCATTGATAAACCCGTCAAAATGCTTTTAATGACTATTGACGAAGTAACGTAGGACATTAAATCATAAGCTGAACGAATGAGTACCCACCATAGCAAACCTATCATAATTGGCGTGCCGAATAGACCAGGGCCAAGTATATCGCTGTATGTATATTCCCCAAAAGGAAAACCTGTATTGGTCCCAAGTACTTCAATCAACCATCCCAATAGAGCCGGCATTAAATAAAAGATAATCGATTTAGGGAGTTCAGAAGATAAAAGGAATAATGTAACAATAATTGATAGGTTAATTGGTGTAAGGAAGACAAAGGAATCACTCCACTTACTGCTTAACAATAAGACTCCGATAAAATGAATTAACAAAAGTATCCAGCCGCCATGTGCACGCGCTAATTTTTGCACTTTCTTTTTAATTATAAATATCCTCTAAACACCAATTCGCGGCTAATTTACCACTTAGTAAGCACAATGGAATACCCCCTCCAGGATGTGCACTACCTCCACAGAAATAAAGACCTCTGTATCCTTTAAGCTTTTTATTGGGATGACGAATAAAAGCAGCCAACGAATTATTTGAACTCGTTCCGTACAGTGAACCACCTTTACTTGAGGTCAAATCTTCAATCATTATCGGATTTAAAATGCGCTCTGTCACCAAATGATGCCTTAAATTCGCATTCAACTCCATAGAAAGTCTATCGAGAATCTTATCTCTCAACTTATTCGTTATTTTTTTCCAATCTTGACCTTGATTTGGTGGCACATTAACCATTACAAACCAATTCTCACAACCTTCAGGTGCATCTTTCAACTCCACTTTACTGGTAATATTTACATAAATAGTAGGGTCTACCCAAAAGTTGTTGTTTTTGGCTATTTGTTCAAATTCATTTTTATAATCTTTAGAAAAGAAAATGTTGTGTAAATCCAATTCATCAAACTTGCGATTTATTCCCCAATAGAAAATTACAGCACTTGAACTAGGGGCTTGAGCAAGAGTTTTTTTTGGTCGCTTTATTTTTTCATCTAGTAAGTGCTCGTATGCAAAATGAACATCTGAATTCAGAATGATTGAATCAAAGATTTTCATTTTACCGCCTATGGAAAGTGAATTAATCACCTTACCCTGGGAATACACCTCTTCTACTTTTTGATTTAAGTGTATTCGAACCCCAATTTCCTCTGCGAGTAGAGTTAGACTCTGGGCAATTTTATGCATTCCTCCAATAGGTAAGAAAGTACCTTCACCGTGTTCAAGGTGATTAATCATTTGCATTATTCCAGGTGTCTGATAGGGTGAAGAACCGTTATAAGTAGCATATCTATTGAAGAGTTGAATTAATTCCTTGTCTTTAAAATATTGCTCATTTATATTGTTGAGACTACGAAATAATTTAAGCCTAGGAATCGCAGCAATAACCTTTATCACTCTAAAATCGAGGAAAGTCTTGAACCGGTGAAGGCTTTGCTGAAGAAAAAAGGGTTCGGTAAGCTCGTATTTTTCTTTTGAATCATTAAAATATTTCCTCGCCGATTGCGCTGCAGAATGACCAAAATTAGTCTTGATTGCCTTTATGTTCTCGCCGTAATCCGCTTTTAAAAGCATCTTTTTACCGTTTTGCCAAAAATACTGGCAAGCGTTATCTAGCTGTCTATAATGAAAATAGTTTCTTGGATTTTTGCCGCATGACTCAAAAATATCATCCACCAAATGAGGCAAAGTAAACAAGGAGGGGCCTGCATCAAAACGATATCCGTCTTGCTCATAAACTGTCATTTTACCTCCTGTGTAAGAATTCTTCTCAAATAAGTCCACCCTAATTCCTGAGTTCGCTAACCTTATGGCTGCGGCTAATCCTGCAATACCTGAGCCAACAACAGCTACCTTTTTCTGAATCATAAATGATTTACTTCTTCGTACTTAAACATCCTCCCGTCACATTTGTTGATTGTATGTCATGAATATGTATTACAAATCGGCAATAGGTTTTATTTTAGGGTTGTTATTATTGAGCATTATATGGCCTTACAAACCTCAATTAATTGACGACAGCAAAGAACCGGATTTTAAAACTTTAGAAAGTGACGAGATATTTTTTAATAATACTCGAATATTACATTACCGGACAATTGAAAACGAGGACTTAAACACAGCAGGCTTTAGGGTACATCGCATTTCTAAGAGTCTAAAAGATACTTCATTTAACTATTTTAACTTCGCCATTATCAACCACTGGAAAGAGGATTGTGCATATATCGTATTAGAACCCAGCAATTCATCTTTTTTCGCGGATACTATCTCTATAACTATTGGCGATACCCTAATGCGTATATCAATTAATCGCATGGACTATAAAGATCACTACAATGTTGCGTCAGAAATATTCAAGCGAAGTCTTAATCATGAAATTCCTTATTCAATATCCGATAATGACTCGTCGTTTCTTTTCGGAACGAAGGCAAACACGAAAATCAATGAAATAACCTTGAAAGATTATTTCCGCTTAATCGGTAAATTTCGATAATTTATTTATTGGTTTTTCTTCTAGCTCGTATACTCAAGATTTGAACCATAAGGGCAAAACCAACAGAACAATATATATAGGGCTTTGGAATCTCTATATGGGCGCTTTCCGCAATAAGAACTGTGCCTATTAAAACTAGAAAAGATAAAGCTAATATTTGAAGAGAAATATGTTTTTTAATATAGGCACTAATTGATTCAGCAAAAGAAAGCATTACAAGCATCGATATAACCACAGCCATAATCATTATCTCAATTTCATCTGTCATCCCAACAGCAGTAAGTACGCTATCAAAACTAAAAACTATATCAAGTAATCCTATTTGAATTATTGCGTTTACAACACTATCAGCCTTTGTGTTTTCTTTTTTCTTTTTGCCTTCGGTTTTATGCACAATCTCTACAGAGGCTTTATACAATAAGAAAACACCACCTATAAAAAGTATAGCATCACGACCGCTGACAGAATGCTCTAAAATAGAAAACAATGGTGTTGTTAAACCTATTATCCAGGTTATACATAATAACATGATAACACGAAATACTAATGCTAAAATCAATCCGAGCCTCCGCGCCATTGGCTGTTTTGATTCATCTAAATCCTGCGTAATTAGAGAAATAAAAACAATATTATCTATTCCCAGGACGATCTCCAGTAATGTAAGCGTACAAAGTGATACGACACCTGATAAACTAAAGATTGACTCAAGAAGCATGTTATAAATATGTTTTTTCCATTAATAAGATAATCGCCAATTCTCGAACTCTACCCAATTGATGATTAATGAGGATATTTTAATTACCGTTAAAATAAAATTATAAATTCTTTGTAAAGGATATGATTAATAAAGTCAATAAGAATTTGTAATTCTATCTTTCTTCCTTTTCTGATTCGAAATTTTCATAAAAGTACAGTGTCCCTAAAATAAGAAGCATACCATAAAAGATATCTTCAAAAGGTATTGTACCTAATCTAAAACCAATATTATGTTGATCGTTATACCAAACTACTTGAGAATCAATTAACATACCAGTCAAAATTCCATTCTTTATAAAAAAAGGCAGCAGAGCGATAAAGTAGCTTTCATAAAATCTGTGAAGCCAATTTGATTCTACAAGAAATTGCACAAGAGAGATTGCTATACCTAGAAACAAAAATGTAGATGACGTATACCATTTATTCTCGAATAATCCATAAAATGCCATTATGAATGAAAAAATCATCAATACCAAACTAATAACTCTAGTTGTTTTGGAACTCAAAATACCTTTTGGTTTAAAAAACTTTAAACATTCGTATATAAAAATACATGCGTATGGGACCGTTAGAAAAAACAAATATTCCCCAAGTGGTAGTCCAAAGAAATCAATTCCAGAAACATATTGTGGCGTAAACCCCCATATTTTTCGATGGGTGAAGTAAACATCCCAAATAAGAAAAACACCACTGACTATTAAGATTGACTTGAATAGTGAAGGAAATCTTTTATAAAAGCCCACTCTGCTTTCAAAACTCCTTAATAAAGGAATACTAATGGTAAATAAGTTAAGAATGATATATAACCATTTTGTTTCAAGCATACACAATCAGTCGTTCTTTCTTAAATTACGAACATGTCTGATATATTTGGGATGAACCCATAACATTCCAAAATTTTCACCATCATCTTTATCTAGGTGGCTGTGGTGCATTTTGTGGGCTAATCTAACCGCTTCCCAATAGGTGTATTTTGTCAAACGAAGGAAAGGAAGTCTTTGATGAATAAAAACCTCATGAACAATGGCATATGCCAATCCATACAAGGCAATTCCTAATCCTATTGAAACAGAATATCCACTTGAATGAGCACCACCTAGAATTATACATAGCCACGAAGGAGCCGCAAAAATCAAAAAAAAAGTATCATTTTTTTCCAGGATGCCGGGGGTTTTGACATGATGATCTCTATGCAAAAACCATAAAAATCCATGCATAAGATAGCGATGGGCAAGCCATGCAACACCCTCCATACAGAGAAATGTTAGAAACACAATTAAGATTTCTAATACATTCATAAGCTATAAATTTGCAGAAAATTAAGACTGCCGTAAGCGTAATTATTTGCCTTAGATAAATTTTTAACCATGAGATAAATATACAATCAAAGTTAACTCAAATAGCAATCCAATAGGAGGTCAAGCCAAGTTACCTCGGTAGTATCAGTGAACACAGGATACATTTCGATAAACTAACGCACAGATTTTGGATTCAATAATGTGTTAATCATTATCCACTAAAGTTCCCAACGGAGATTTCTAAATCTCCGAGATTCAACATAGATATTTCTTTTTTCTCCTTCCTCACTAAAATCGAATCCTTTTCGAACTCCTCTCCAATTTGTTCTCCCATCAAATAAACGTAGTAAATGATACATCGTATTATCATAAGCCTCCATAGAATGTTCGTCAGGTTCCCGATTGAAGTATTTCCTGAAGCCATCAATAAATTCTAAAACATCTAATTGGCTATAGTCCGTATAATTTGAAGTAAATAAGGTCACCTGCTCTTTTGCAAATACATCATTGAAGATTCCGTTATTAAGTGCTTGATACTCGTGTGTTAACCATTGATAATTCAGGTTTATGGACCGTAGATTTCGAAGTACGTCCAAAATATATGCTGGGTCATTGCTTGTAATCACTAAATCATAAATTATACTGGTGTCTAACCCTCCTAATTTTTCATGATGAGCCCAAGAGTCATCACCCTCACATAAAAAGAACTCATTACCTTCAAGACTGTCCATTAAAAATTGTGAAGTTTTTTTGCTATACCCATAATCTAGACCCATAATCAACAATTTTCTTGATGATTTTTGGTTTTTTGAAAATTGCTGCTTTTTGCGGTTTCGATGCCGCCTTAGTATGGACAGCCAGAAAATGTCTTCCGAAACGATATTATTCCAAATGTTAGTGCTTTCTATTAATTCCTGCCTTGAAATTAGATTAACTGTTACAGCTTCTAATTCACTACCACTAAATTGTAGAATACGAGAACTATACAATGGTCCTAGGATGATATCTGGCCTTTTATCACACAGAGAGGCAATAAGCTTACTCACTGTATCTTTTTGATTCATTGAATCATAAAAACTAACCTCACATTTAGCTTTGGTACTTTTACTAAACGAGTAAATAGCGTATTCAATTCCTTGTCTATAGCTAAACG
This sequence comes from uncultured Cryomorphaceae bacterium, assembly GCA_902614915.1. Lineage (GTDB taxonomy): Bacteria > Bacteroidota > Bacteroidia > Flavobacteriales > Schleiferiaceae > UBA10364. Next base: position 8,029 of record CACMMX010000017.1, on the reverse strand, counting down.
TAAGTTCTGAACGTTTTTTACCAGGGCCCTGATTTACATATTGATTTATAAAAAAGGGTAAAACACATGCAATATTGAAACTATCATTTTTATGAGATAAATCATCTAATAACCTTGTCTCCTCAGTACGAAATTTATAATTCACGATATTTTGCGATACTGGTTTCAGCAGCTTCATCCCTTTGAACCAGTTAACTCGAGCTTCAGGATTTAAAGTATAAAACTTATCAAGTGAGTACATTCCCCATTTTTTTGTCAGTGATTTCGGTGTATCTCTTTTCTTGATGATATACATCTCATATTCCGGCTTTCCAACATTGCCTAATGCAATGCAATCTCTACTCATATTGGCAAAGTATATTGGAAGTTTAATGATTTGACCCTTTGATAAAACAGGATTGCCTCTCAAATATTTGTTGTGCCAAAAAATGATACTATCCTTAAGTCCATACTTGCTAGATATGCTGTAGACACTTTCGAAACTTTGAACTTCATGAAAGATGTATTCCAAGGAGTCTGTGATTTCTTTCTGAAGAATTGTATTATTGGCGATTTCATATGTAACCAAACTATGTCCTTGGAAACTGTAATTGGCTTCACAAACAACACTTGCAGGATTATCATTTTCTCTAGCTAGTTCATATGCAAACTTGCCTTGGGTAATCTTAGAAATTATACCATTCTTAGCAAGTCCGTGCAAGGATACTAATAGTGAGGATAAAAAAATAAATGAAAACTGATTTATTCCCATTCAATTGTTGCTGGCGGTTTAGAGCTAATATCATAAACAACCCTGTTTACCCCCTTTACTTGATTAATTATTTTGTTACTTATCATCGCCAGAAAATCATAGGGTAAATGCACCCAATCGGCAGTCATACCATCTGTACTCTCAACAGCTCTTAGAGCGACAACTTTTTCATAAGTTCTTTCATCTCCCATTACACCAACTGAATTTATTGGAAGTAAAATACTGCCTGCTTGCCACACATTGTCATAAAGACCTTGTTTTTTGAGCTCATTGATGAATAAATAATCTACTTCTTGCAAAATCTGTACCTTTTCTTTTGTCACATCTCCCAAAATACGAATGGCTAAACCCGGCCCGGGAAAAGGATGCCTTTTCAACAAATCTTGAGGCATACTCATTGATGAACCTACACGACGTACCTCGTCTTTAAATAAAGTCTTGAGTGGCTCTACAATTTTTAATTTCATAAATTCTGGCAATCCTCCAACATTGTGATGTGACTTTATAGTAGCTGAGGGGCCGTTTACACTAACACTTTCTATGATATCAGGATAAATTGTTCCTTGAGCCAACCATTTAACATCTTTAATCAATGTAGCTTCTTGATCAAACACTTCAATAAAAACTTTTCCAATTATCTTACGCTTTGATTCAGGTTCCGATATACCTGATAGTGCAAACATGAATTGATTCGCAGCGTCGACGCCTTTAACATTTAAACCCATGCCTTTATATTGTTCTAAAACATCTGCATATTCGTTTTTGCGAAGTAAACCGTTATTCACAAAAATGCAGTAGAGGTTTTTTCCAATGGCACGATGTAAAAGTAAGGCTGCGACCGAACTATCTACTCCGCCGGAAAGACCAAGAAGAACTTTATCATTACCGAGCTTTACTTTTAATTTTGCAATGGTTTCACTAACGAAATGCGAAGGGGTCCAATCACCAGACATACCAACAATTTTAAAGAGAAAATTGTGTAGTATTAATTTTCCATCTGAACTATGATAGACCTCTGGATGGAACTGAATTCCGTAAGTGTTTTTGTTAGCCACTTTGTAACCAGCAATCTTAACGTCAGCAGTTGAAGCAATGATTTCAAAGTCGGGTGGCAATTTCGTAATAGTATCTCCATGACTCATCCAAACTTGAGATCCTAAATCAACACCATCAAAAAGAACAGAATCATGGATTGAACTAAGAATTGCTCGGCCATATTCACGAATTTCACTTTTCGTTACAGACCCGCCATTAGTCAAAGCTAAGTATTGTGCTCCGAAACATATGCCTAATAAGGGTATTTTGCCCTTAATCTTCGTTAAATCAATCTTGGGAGCATCATCTTGAAGCGTACTATAAGGAGAGCCTGAAAGAATTACTCCTTTGATATTATCTGTGAATTCAGGTGGATTGTTGAAAGGATGAATCTCACAATACACATTTAATTCTCTAACGCGGCGAGCAATAAGTTGAGTGTATTGAGAACCAAAATCGAGAATGAGTAAAGTTTCTTGCATAATGCGAAAATAAGCCTATTTTCAAGCTAACAATATGTGTGTACCTGCCTTTATTGTTGACATCTTTTCAACTATAATATCTTTTGGATCATTACCTAACAAACCCAAGACATCGGCATAGGAAGACGTCCGTTCCCAAAATATTTCTCCTGGAAAGACTGAATCAAATACCAAATCTATTCGATGCAAAAAATCAATATTTCTGCGTTTATGCGTTCTGTACCTGTGTTCAATTGAATTAGAAGAAAGTTTATCCATCTTTCTTTTTAGTGCTTCCGTGTGTGATTTCATTTCTGGATAGGATTCGTTCATCTTTTGCGACCAAAATAAAATTGCATCTTTCAGTGGCTTAGCAAATTGTGCAGTTTCAATATTTTTTAATTTATCGTATTCCAAAAGCCTTTTGATTATAGATTCCTTTGTTTCACTGAGTATATCAATCCACTCTAATTTAATTTTATTTAAGACCGAATCTATTTTTAGGGGGCAAACCAACAAAGAATCTCTCAGATATAATTTCGGCATTGGAATAGCTAAAGCATCAAAGACTTTACCTAGTTGCAGCCAATATGCTAATTCTCCTCCACCTCCCACATAAACTATATTAGGCAAGAGCATCTCCTGGTAAACAGGCCTAATTAAAGCGTTAGGACTTATACGGTTCGACTGAATTTTTTTTGGCTTCAACATTCGTAATCTACCCCTTGATTTCAATTCAAAAAGGTTAATTGGACGTGGTGTTACTTGAGCATCATAACCCAAATTAATAATCTCTTGAGTTCTCTCCTGAATTAACGAACTTAACTCTCCATTCAATTCCATTGACCAGATTTTCTGTCCTATACTTTTCAATTTCGGATCATCACCGTCGATAACTAATACTCCATATTCACCACACCATTCTCGAATAATTCTTCTCGTCGCTTCAGCAAGCGAATCACTTTCTCGGTAAGCTTGAATTCTTTTTTTGATAAAAATCCTCTGACTTTCAGACAACCTAGCTTCTTTCACAAAACTAATTAATTGAGTTGCCAGGTCTTGAGTACTTAGTCTTCCAACGGCACCTGAAGCAAACTTATTTTTCCATGTGAATTTTTGACCATTAACACGAAATGAAGCGATTTCTTCAAAATCATGATCTTCAGAAGCCATCCAAAAAATGGGGACAACGGGTCGTCCGCATATTCGATGAACTTCTTTGGCGAGAGCCACTGCAGATAATATCTTGACCTCGAAAAAAGCTGTTCCTCCACAAACCATCAATTGGTGTCCAGTAGTAATTGTGCATGCTCCTTTTGCAAAAGCATGCAAATTTGCTTTCTCCCTTGCATTTAGGCTTTTGTTTTGCCTTAATATGCATTCATGAACCATACTTCGAGTTTCACTAGAATAATTATTATTCCGTTCAGTATAAATCAATCTTAAATCTTCATCATTATTAATTTTACTAGCGAAGTAAGGAGGAAATACCCCACCATAAAAGAAGTCCTTCATTATCTTTGAAGGAATGGCAGAGTCACCATGTTGGACAAAAAAATGTTTCATAGATGTTATATCGCCTAGCGAAGATAAGTTCAATTATATTGACCTTATTCTTAATTTCTTGCTCGCCCTCCGGTAAAACAGAATCTTTTAGCCAGAGAAAATGCTCCTTAGAAGCCCCTTACTCGTTCAATTTTGAGCAAGCTCAATACTATTCCCTTCCGGAAATTGAATTTAGATTCAAACTCAATTATGACTGGGAAGTAAAATTACCAGTTTTTGCGGAGCAAAATTTTTATTATTTTCAAGCAGCAGGATTGAATAAAGCAAAGACCAAATCTATACTTCTCAAGGTATTGCCTTTAAAGCGCAAAGGAGCTTACATCACAATATCCGAACATTGTAAAGCCATTGTTCATACAAATCTAAATATAGCGAGAAGAGATTCATGGGTCACCGAATCTCAAGATACCATTGATAGTTGGTGGGTAAATTATGGTAGATATGAACAAGAACCCTCGGATTTTATCATCGCTCATAAACTTATTTGTAATGATACAACTGAAAACAGCCTGATATTAGAGCTTCAAATGCAATGTAAGGCTGATTCTTTTTCACTAACTCAGGAACATTGTTTGGATGATATATTAAATTCATTCAAAATTTACAATTGACTAAATGACTCGTTTCGCAAAGGAAGCTTTAAGTTTTTACACTCAAAAAAACTCAAGTATACACTCTGTACTAATCTTTAGTACTATCTTCGATTAATTCAAAGTTATCTTTGAATTAGGTTAGGGGTACGGAGCCAAGAAATTGGCTCCTTTTTTATGCCCTAAACTTTTGGCCCTTTTTCGCGTTTAAAAATCATGGTTAAATCCTTTCGAATTATTCTTGGTGATCAGCTAAATCCCAATCATAGCTGGTTTAAAGTCATCAATTCTGAAATTACTTACGTATTCATTGAATGCAAGGGTGAAGGCTCTTACGCACCTCATCACATTCAAAAAGTTGTAGGCATATTTTATTCTATGAGACAATTTGCTAATACCCTAAAAAAGCAGGGGCATAACGTAATTTATCATAAAATTCTTGAGTCGAAAGAAATTGAACTCATTGACATTTTAGATTCTATATGCCAAAAAAAAGGTGTGCAGAATTTATATTTCCAGCATCCGGATGAACTTAGAATGCTCAATAATCTTAAACTTCTGAGAACAAGAGGTTACCATGTTTCATTTTCATCAACGGAACATTTTATATCTACTCCAGAAGATTTTCACGAAACATTTGCAGGCAAGAAGACATATCTAATGGAAAGTTTTTACAGAAAGCTTCGCAAAAAGACAGGGATTCTAATGCAAGGAAATCAACCTAAGGGTGGAAAATGGAATTTCGACAACCTAAATAGAAATAAAATTCCGAAGGATCATCTATTACAAAAACCCTATTTACCAAGTACAGATGTTACAGAAGTATATCAAGAAATTATTAAGGCAAATCTTCCCACAATTGGATCTATAGGGGATTCAAAAACATTTTTTTGGCCTACTAATACAAATCAAGCCCTAGCCATTTTTGATTATTGGCTGAAGCATCAATTTAAGTTTTTTGGAGATTATCAGGATGCGATGACAGTGAATGATTGGTCCTTATACCACAGTCGAATTTCATTTGCCCTAAATACGAAAATGTTGGACCCGTATACTATATGTCGAAGAGCTGAGTCCTACTTTGAAGAAAACGAACATATACCTATAAATGCAGCCGAAGGATTCATAAGACAGATTTTAGGTTGGAGAGAATATATGCGAGGAATTTATTGGGAGAGAATGCCCAAATTTAGTAAAGAAAACTTCTTTGAGCATTCGAAAAAACTTCCCGATTGGTTTTGGAATGGCGAGACTAAAATGAAATGTATGGAGCACAGTATTAAGCAAAGCCTTAAATATGCCTATGCCCATCACATTCAAAGATTAATGGTTATTGGTAACTTTTCTTTGTTGGCAGGTGTGCACCCTGACCAACTTGATTTCTGGTTTTTAGGAATTTATATTGACGCATTTCAATGGGTAGAAATCACTAACACTCGTGGTATGAGTCAATATGCTGATGGAGGATGGATAGCGACAAAACCCTACGTCTCCTCCGCGAATTACATCAACAAGATGGGAGATTATTGCCAAAATTGCTCCTATAACTACAAAACAAAAACCGACTCAGATAGTTGTCCATTTAATGCACTGTATTGGGATTTCTTTGATAGGCACAGAAAAAAGTTGTTCAATAATTTTAGGTTAGGAATGGTTTATCGCACCTACGAAAAAATGAAGGACGCGCAGAAAGAAGAGCTCAGAGAAAGAGCACAATATATTATGCAAAATTTAGAGGCATTATAATGAAGATTTGTATTCTTTGGTTCAGAAATAATCTTCGGCTTAGCGATAATTGGCCAGTTGTTGAAGCTTACACCAATTATGACTTGGTTATTCCGTTATTTATAGATGAAGGTTCCCAACATAACCAAAAATGGGCTAAAGGTCCCCGCGGGAAATATCGTGAGGCATTTTTAATAGATAGCCTCATAGATTTAAACAAGGGATTGATGGCTTATGATAGCGAACTCATTGTATTACGCGAGAAAGATGCTGTACAAACCATACGAACTTTAGCGATTGAAATAGGTGCAATAGCGATTATTGGACCTAAAGAATTCGCCTTTAATGAGGTAAAGCAAGAAACTACTTTAGAGCATTGGGGAAAGCTTAAAGGTATTAAGATTAATTTCTACAACGAAAAAACCTTGTTCCTTCAAAATGACCTGCCATTTGCTCTAGATGAAATACCCATGGTTTTTTCTCGATTTAGAGGAAAAGTTGAAAAATATTCTAGTGTTCGGTTACCAATTGGAGAAGCAGATATATCTCCCTTTGAACCAAGTGATTTTAATATGAGGGGTATTTCGCTTATCAAACCTGAAATCTATAAGGATGACCGATCAGCCGTACCCTTTAAAGGGGGGTATTTAAGCGCTTGGGAAGAATTAGACTACTATTTCTGGGAAAGCAAAAAGATTTTGGAATACAAACAAACTAGAAACGGTTTATTGGGCAGAGGATTCAGTTCAAAATTCTCGCCATTTCTTTCATTGGGCTGTTTGAGCGCTAGACAAATAAAAAGCGAACTAAATAGATTTGAAGACGAAATAGAAAGTAACGATAGCACCTATTGGTTATTTTTTGAATTATTGTGGCGTGAATATTTTCAATGGATAGCATTAAAACACGGGAAGGACTTATTCGTTGCTCACGGATTAAAGCCGGAAAAACCGATTAAACAAGGCTTCAATGAACGTGCATTTGAAAAATGGACCTCAGGAAATACAGGGGATAAGCTTGTTGACTCCAACATGAAAGAACTTGCTCAAACCGGATTCATGAGCAATCGTGGTCGTCAAAATGTTGCATCCTATCTCATTCATGATATGGGGCTCGATTGGCGCGCTGGTGCGGCATACTTTGAGCAGCATCTTATTGATTATGATCCCGCCTCGAATTATGGTAATTGGTTATATAATGCCGGGAGAGGCAATGATCCTCGACCGTTTAGAAAATTCAATACCAAAATTCAAGCGGAACGCTATGACCCTAAAGGTGAATTTGTTAATACATGGACTTAAATGACCTCTAGTTCATGGATTGGAAGCATCTTCATAAACTTAAGTTTTCAGATTTACATTTAGATCAAGAGGACAAAGCCATATTAGACAACCTAGCTGAAAAGCTACAAAATAATTATCCCTATCACAGTGTTAATTATGCGGGACAAATGATTAAACCGCCACATGTTTTAGCGCAGGCTGCTTATTGGATGTCTACGTACGTAAATCCTAATAATCATGCATTAGACGGCGGTAAGGCTACGTCTACTCTTGAAATTGAAGTTATTCAATCCATTGCCTTAATGTTTGGCTGGACTTCCTGCATAGGTCACTTAACCTCTGGAGGCACCATTGGTAACATGGAAGCTCTCTGGGTTGCCAGACAAGTGAATTCCGAAACCTCAGTATTCGCAAGTAAATCCTCGCATTATACTCACCAGCGAATGTCTGAAGTTCTAGGTATGCCCTTCCAAGAAATTCGAACAAACATTGATGGTCGAATGGATGTAAATGAATTACAAAATCTTCTAAGAAAGGCAAAAACTCCTCCTCTTGTGGTTGTCACAATGGGGACTACGGGATTAGGTAAGGTTGACCCTTTGGGCGAAATTCTTCAAT
>CACMMX010000016.1 GCA_902614915.1 uncultured Cryomorphaceae bacterium | reverse complement strand
AGGGGAACTGTTTACGAAAAAGAAACGAGTGAAGCTTTGTTTTATGCCAACGTGCAGGTAGCTTCCGGAGGCGCAGTTGCGTTCACCGACTTTGATGGACACTTCGAGTTGAGTTTAGAGCCAGGTAAATATAAACTTGAAATCAGTTTTTTAGGATTAGCAACAATAATCATTCCCGATGTAGAGGTTATTGCCGGAGAAGTAACTGCCTTTGAGAATATTCGTTTAAAGCCAGCGTCCAATGAATTAACGACTGTTACTGTTACAGCATCTGCGATGAGAAATACAGAGAGTGCACTTTTAGATGTAAAAAAAAAGAGCGCTATTGTAATGGACGGGATATCCGCTCAAAATTTTAAGCGTATCGGAGATGCTAATGCTGCTGCTGCTGTAACGCGTGTACCTGGCGTAAGTATACAAGGAGGTAAGTATGTATTTGTTCGTGGTTTGGGTGACCGGTACACTAAGACTCAGCTGATGCGAATGGATATTCCAGGGTTAGATCCAGATAGGAATTCGTTGCAAATGGACATCTTCCCAACAAATATTCTTCAAAATATTGTTGTACTTAAGTCACTAACTGCAGACTTACCTGCTGATTTCTCGGGTGGTTTAATAAATATTGAATTAGTAGATTTCCCTACTAAGAGGACCTTAAATATATCCTCATCTTTAGCTTATACGCCTGGGATGCACCTTTTGGAAGGCTTGGGTCACCGAGGTTCAGGTACTGACTTTTTGGGATTTGATAATGGGTTTAGAAACAATCCGCTTCCAATCCAATATATCTATCAAGGAATTCCCAATCCTGCATTGGATAACCCAATTACCACACAATTGACTGAAAGCTTTAAACCTATTCTTGGAGCCCAATCCCGTATGATGCTTTTAAACGGATCTCTTGGAATTAGTGGTGGTAATCAAATCAAGAATTATAAAGGCAAAACCATAGGGTATAATGGTTCATTCTCCTACAAGGCAAATACTAATTTCTTTGGAAGTATAAATGGCGACTCCACCCGTTTATACGAACAAAACTTTTACCGGAAACCTAATCTACCGACTAGAACAAAACTCGAAGCGGATAGAACACAGGTAGGTTCATTGGCAATAAATAATGTTTTCATGAGCGGTTTATTCGGTTATTCCATAAAAGATGATAACGATAAATATCGATTGACAATTATGCACCTGCAAAACGGTGAAACCCGCACAGGTAAATTCGTTGAAACAGCATCAATAGAAAATTCGTTTGTGGGAGCACGAGATAACCTAGAATACTCTGAACGCTCCATTTCTTCTGTATTATTCAATGGCCAGCATAGCAGACAGGACAATAAGGTAAAAATTGATTGGAGAATAGCACCAACCTACAGTCGAATTGCAGATAAAGACATCCGATCAACCTCCTACCGAACAGAAGAAAACACATATGCTATTGCACCGGGTGAAACAGGTTTTCCGAGCAGAATATGGCGCAACCTTAATGAATTCAATCTTGCCAATCGATTTGATGTATCGCGTAAACACAAAGTTAGAGAACGTGATGCACAATTGAAATATGGTGCCAGTTATACCTTCAAGTTCCGAGATTATGAAATTCTTCGATATCAATTGCGCACCAAATCAATGAGCCGGCTGCCCGAGTTAACCGGAGATGCGGACGAGTTACTTTCAGACGCCTATATCTGGGATGTAAACTCGGATGCCGGAACCTATTACAGTGGTAATTACGAGGCAAACAACGCCTACCAAGGTATCCAGAGTAATTTTGGAGCTTACGTAAATGAAACGTTCAGTGTGAATGCCCTAATGAAAGTAGTTGTTGGTCTTCGCCTGGAGCGCTACGATCAATTTTACACGGGTGTTGACCAGCAGGAGGCGGCTGCACCGGGTACAGGTTTGAATTACTACTTTGAGCCGGTTCTGAATAACTTGAACCTCTTCCCTACAGCGAACTTTATCTATAGTTTGAATGAGAATAGTAACCTACGTCTAGGTGCTTTCCGAACAGTAGCGCGACCTTCTTTTAAAGAGAAATCGGCCGCACAGATTGAGGATGTATTGACGGGAATCACTTTCATTGGTAACCTAGACCTTCAAAACACCATAATCAGCAACCTTGATGTGCGCTACGAACACTTCTTTGAAGGCGGTCAGACTGTTGCCCTCTCCGGATTTTACAAGTACTTCCAGAACCCCATCGAACTTGTGGCTTACTCTGCTGCTGCGCCGTCAAACTTCCAACCGCGTAACGTAGGGAATGCAACCGTTGCTGGTGTAGAATTTGAAGTACGTAAGAATCTCAATTTTATAGGATTACATAACCTTGAAGTCAATTCTAACTTCTCCTACATACACTCCGCTGTAACACGTGATTCCACAGAATATGCTGCTAGAGTAGCATCAGCACGAATCGGCGAGGTAATTGATGAACTTCGTCCTATGCAAGGACAAAGCCCCTACATGGTAAATTTTGGCTTGAATTACAACAACCCAAAGAAGGGCTGGCAAGGTGCGTTGTTCTACAACGTCCAAGGTGAAAAACTCTACATCGTTGGTGTTGCAGATAACCCAGATGTCTATGAGGTTCCTTTCCACAGCTTGAACTTCAACCTAATGAAGCGATTCGGCGAAGAGCGTCAATACCAAATGGGCTTTGCGGTAAGTAATATTCTTGACGATACCCGAGACCGCATCTTTGTCAGCTACGAGAGCTTCTCCCCGTACTTCTCACGTTGGGCACCGGGAAGAACGTTTAAACTAACCTTCCGATACTCGCTTTAAGCGAATTCAAAAACGTAATTTTGAACCGCGGCCCTCGAGACCGTGGTTTTTTATGCGGAACTTCACAGAAATCACAAATCAAAACTTTGAAAAAGCGGCACTTGAAATATACCGTTATCAGTACGCAAACAACGAAGTGTACGGTCAGTTCTGTGACTTGATTAAGCGTACGCCAGAAACCGTCAACGCAATTAAAAATATTCCCTTCCTTCCGGTGGAACTCTTTAAGAAACACGAGGTAGTCACGGGAGTATTTACTCCGGAAACAATATTCACTTCATCCACAACGTCGGGGGGAACTCCGAGCATTCATTGGGTGAGAGAATTGGCCCATTATGAGCAGGTCTATGTGGAAGGCTTTGAGCGTGAATATGGCGCCTTGGAGGATTGGACGGTATTGGCCTTACTTCCGAGTTATCTGGAGCGTAGCGGGTCATCCTTAGTTGTAATGGCTGAGGGCATGATACAGCGCTCCGGGAAGAAAGAAAGTGGATTTTATCTATACAACCATGGAGCGTTAGAGAAGGTGCTTATAAAACTTCAAAAACAGCAGAGGCCCACTTTACTTTTAGGCGTAACCTTTGGACTTTTGGACTTTGCAGAAACCATATCTGCCATAGATTTCCCGCAACTACGAGTCATGGAAACGGGTGGCATGAAGGGCCGGCGCAAAGAACTTATCCGCGACCAAGTGCATGCTCAGTTGAAAGCGAAGTTTCCATCAAGCTCTATTGACAGTGAATACGGCATGACCGAAATACTGTCACAGGCTTATATGAAAAATAACGGACACTTTGTATGTCCACCATGGATGCGTGTTTATACCCGAGACATTTCGGATCCACTCGGGTATCCAATGCAAAACGGTTCACGCGGTGCCCTACAAATCATAGATCTCGCCAACGAAGACAGCTGTTGCTTTCTAGCAATTAGCGACCAAGGCAGGGTTTTTGATAATGGTACATTTGACGTCTATGGCCGGCTCGATAAAAGCGAGATACGCGGTTGTAATCTAATGGTTAGTTTATGAGAAAATTAGCAGTTCTTGCCCTATTATCGTGGGCAACCGCAGCGCATTCGCAAATCGTTCGGCGAGAGGCAGAAATGACTTCAGGAGAAGACCGATTAGAACTTCGAGATTCTGTAAGAGTCAGTGCATCGAATTTCAAAGGGGGTGAATACGAAGCAACTGTGCACATGTGGATCCATGACGATTATGTCAATGTACTCGATAAAAGATTAATTGCTGGTGCTGCATTGCTTTCTGTAAAGAAGGATACTTTAGGATTTTGCAATGAGGGATTTCCCATAGATAGCCTCTGGGAAAGTACTGCCCGCCGGATGAGTAAGTACCATGAAGTCATTCTTCGTGGTAAAATAAAGGGTAGGCAATTAGAACGTAGAAGTTTTCCTACGCTCACTGTTGAACATTTCTTTGAAGGCAAACGTGGCGGTGCCGTAAGAGATGCACTTGTAGAACTTTTAAAAACCAAAGGGTGGGAAGGAAAGGAGTTCGGCGAATACGAATGCTGGGCTTACCTAAACCGCAGCGCTAATCCATCTCAACCAGATTTTCAAACGCTGATCATATTTCGTAGCGGAATTCCATACTGTCTAGTAAATAAAGGAGAAGAATTTGAATACGGAAAGCTCAAAGGAGCAGAAATGAGAGATTATGGGATGTTTTATTTTTTCCAACGTCCAAATAATAGTTTTTTGAAAGAGATAGATGATATCGTTATTGATTACGTGGTGCTCTAAGGAAAAATCAAAACCACTATTCTCGAAGGTTGTGCGTGAACTTCCATTCTATTTTAGTTTCAAAAGAAAGTAATTCTTTTTGCCTTTCTGCACAATGATTAAACCACCGGCAATAACGTCTGCTACGGTTAGCACCTTGTTCGCTCCTACTTTGGTTTTATTAATAGACACGCCATTGCCTTGGAGCATCTTGCGAGCTTCGCCCTTTGAGGGAAATACAGATGTACTTTCCGCTAAAGCCTCCACTACATCTAGACCTCCTTCAAGTTCCAATTCATTCAATTCAAACTGAGGCACACCTTCAAAAACACTTTCGAGTGTTGTACGATCTAAGGCACGAAGCTGCTCCTCAGTTGCTTTTCCAAATAAAATCTGCGAGGCAGCTAACGCATTTTCCAAGTCTGATTGACTATGAACCCGGACCGTGACCTCTTCTGCAAGAGCTTTTTGAAGTGTACGTTTGAACGGCGCTACCTGATGCGAAATGATTAGCGATTCTATCTCTTCTCTAGATTTAACCGAAAATATCTTTATGTAATTTTCTGCATCCTCATCCGATGTGTTCAACCAAAATTGATAAAAGGCATAGGGCGAAGTTCGTTCAGGGTCCAACCAAACGTTACCTCCTTCTGATTTGCCAAATTTAGTGCCGTCTGCTTTTTTGATCAGCGGCGTAGTTAGCGCATGCGCTGAACCACGACCTAATCGTCTAATCAGTTCTGTGCCCGTCGTAATATTACCCCATTGGTCGGAACCGCCCATTTGCAATTTTACGCCATCATTCTTCCACAAGTGGTAGAAATCATAGCCTTGGATTAACTGGTAGGAGAATTCAGTAAAACTCATTCCCGTATTCAAGCGCTTTTTTACACTGTCTTTGGCCATCATATAATTCACACTCATATGCTTTCCAACATCTCTGATGAATCCGAGAAAATCAAACTCTTTAAACCAGTCGTAATTGTTGACGATTTCCGCACTATTTGCACCGCAATCAAAATCTAAGAATTTTTCTAATTGCCGTTTTTGACAATCCAAATTGTGTTGCAATGTATCCAGGTTTAGCAGATTACGTTCTGCACTTTTACCTGAAGGATCTCCAACCATACCGGTTGCACCACCTACCAATGCGATGGGTTTGTGACCAGCACGTTGAAAGTGAACGAGCGTCATTATTTGAACCATATTACCCACACCCAGCGAATCTGCTGTGGGATCAAAACCAATGTAGCCCTTAACCATTTCTTTGGTCAATAGTTCTTCCGTCTCGGGCATCATATCATGAAGCAAGCCTCTCCACCGCAACTCTTCAACAAAATTTGTATTCATCTGAATTGATTAGCAACTTTTAGAATTGCTAAAATAGGGTCTTAATTGTCTCTAACCCCTAATGCATGCATTAAATCTGGCTGAGCAAACAGATAGGCTCGAAACTTTATGTCCTCGGAAGCGAATAGAACCAATCCGTCTACAGAAAAAGGAATGTCTAGTGAAATGTCATCTAAATCTTTGACAATGAATTGCTCTTTTTTGTGTTCCCACAAAATACAGCCCATTCTATCGCGGTTGCCTTCAATCGCATACTCAATAATATCAAATTCAAACAAGGGAATATTGTTGATGTCCTTTAAGCCAATGCACTCATCAACCTGACGGTGTTTAATAACAGCTCCATTCCACCAATATTGGTCTTTCGAATAGTAGCGTGTTCTTCCTATTTCACGCGCATAACCAACAATATTCTCGCCAATTCGCAGGCGATACCTCGTTTCGTTTGGATTGAGTTTACTAAACACACAAAGACAACGTGGCTAAAGAAGAAATTGTTCTTTAACATGAGTATAATTACGGGGGTTTATTTATTTGAAGGATGCTACGCCGCGATCTAACCAATCGATGTAGGCCTCAATATCAAGATTGTAGGCGTTTTTTTCTACCAATGGCATCAAATCATCGTGACCTAAAATCACATATAATGGCTGACTTACTTCTTTAAAGTTTACCTCTTGGAATTCGCTCCATTTATTCCCAATATTCTTGATTTTACGCCCGGTGATTTCACTCACATATTGCTCATCCTTTGGAAGATCCGTACGTTCGTCTACGTACAGTGAAATAAGCACAACATTATCGCGAATACGCTGATGAACGCGCTCGTCTTTCCAGACATTTTCTTCCATTTTACGGCAGTTCACACAGCCCCAACCTGTGAAATCTAGCATAATTGGTTTACTGACCTCTTTAGCGTAGGCGAGACCTGCTTCGTAATCATTGAAACACGGAAGATCGTTTGGACAATGCTCACCAATAGTCGCGGAATTTGATACTGCTTCGCCACCCGTTCCTAAAGCTTGAATTATAGGCTTCGAATAAGCGCTATTCTTACTTTCTGCGTAGTGCTCAGGAGGCGGGAATCCGGCAATCAATTTTACCGGAGCACCAAAAATTCCTGGAAGCATGTAAAAAGCCATGATCATAAATACCATTGCAAAGCCCAAACGGGAAACGGAAATCGTTTCCACAGGACTGTCCAATGGCATGCGGAAGGCGCCGAAGAGGTAGAAAGCCGTAATGAATGCTATCGCCACCCAAATAGCAATAAACAGCTCCCGTTCTAGCAAGTGTGCTTGCCATACTAAATCAGCTGTAGACAAGAATTTAAGAGCAAATGCAAGTTCAAGAAATCCTAAGGTCACTTTTACCGTATTTAACCAACCGCCGGAAGAAGGTAAAGAGTTTAGCCAGCTTGGGAACGCCGCAAATAAGGTAAATGGAATCGCCAAGGCTAACGCAAAACCAGACATGCCAACGGCAGGTCCAAGTAGAGAACCTTTGGAGGCTGCCTCAACGAGTAAAGAGCCAATAATAGGTCCGGTACATGAGAAACTCACTAAACTCAACGTGAAGCCCATAAAGAAGATTCCTAGCAAACCTCCCTTGCTTGAAGCATCATCCGCTTTATTTACCCAGCTGGACGGTAATGTGATTTCAAAAGCACCAAAGAAACTCGCTGCAAAAAGGACGAAAAGGACAAAAAATGCAAGATTAAACCAAGGATTAGTGGCCATCTTATTTAGACTGTCGGCACCAAATATTAAACTCACGGCAAGTCCCAAACCTACATAAATGATGATTATGCTGAGACCATAGACAACTGCCTTAAATATACCCTCACTACGTGTTTTGCTCTGCTTCGTAAAGAAGCTCACAGTTAGTGGAATCATTGGAAAAATACAAGGCATAATGAGCGCTGCAAAACCGCCCAAGAAGCCCAACCAAAAGGTGGTTCCAAGTCCGTCCCATGGGGATGGTAATGGGGCATTTAATACTTCTGTTTGGAAATCAACATACGTTGGCGGTAAACACATTTCATCGTTACACACCATGAATTCTAGCTCACCGTTTACGGTGAAATTCGATTCCTTTGGTTCAAGCAGGATGGTGAAATCTGCAAATTCTGAAAAAAACGCTAAATCCATATCAAAGTTTGGATCAAATTCCACATGAGGCTCGCCTTCCATCCATTTACCAAGTGGGATAAAGGCACTTGAACTATCTAAGTAAAATGAAGTTGGAATCGGGCCACCGTCTGCTAAATTCTGACTGTATAGATGCCATCCCGGTGCAATATCGGCATGAATTATCAAGCGCACTTTATCCTCAACAATGGTATTTGAAGTTGACCATTTTACAGGCTGTGGTTGTGCATAAAGCACCGTGCTTACAATTACCGCAAGAAGGGCAAGGATACGTTTCATAGTCTTGGGTTTATCTCTGCAAGATAGGCCTTCTCCGCGCCTGTAGCAACTTTCATAGAATCATCAATTCGATAACCTAATACCCAAAGTATTTGTCCTTGATGTTCAGCAACATATACCCGTTCTTTATGATGCCTAGGTACTCTTAAATCGTTCAAAAAGTCGGCAATTTTCTTTTGCCCATTCATGCCAAGAGGAACAAATTTATCGCCAGCTTTCCAAACCCGAATAATAAGTGGAAACGGTATTGACGTAGAAATCCATTCTTGATTATTTTGAAACTGAACTTCCTCAATAGCCTTTGGTGTGAATCTCAAATCAAAAGGCAAATGTGATGTATCGTGAATGTTTTTAACCTCATATTCCCGATTATCTATTGGGTGAATAGGCCCAAAAATGAATTGCCCGCGATCTTTAATCAAAAGATGAGAATTACCTAAAGTTCGTTGACCGCTATCACCAGTGAGTACGTGACCTATCTCCTGAAATGAAAATCCAGCATCTAAACGCTTAGCAAATCGATACAATAAAACCTGAGCGTATTCCTCACCGGACCATGTGCCCATTTGGATGTATAATTCACCATCTATTTCTTTTACATTTTCCTGTGACCATCGCGACAATAGACCATCGAGTAATTTACTGTCTAGGGATAAATTATCAATGGATTTTTTTAATCCCCCACGCCATCTTGGTTCTACCTTGTCCAAAATTGGAAACAGTACATGACGTATTTTATTTCTTTTGTATTTGAGTGAAGCATTCGAAGAATCTTCCACCCAGCTCAGGCCAAATTCCTTAGCATACTCCAAAACCGCACTTTTATCCATATGAGCAAGGGGCCGTAGTATTTGACTATTGCTCATTCCCGCTATCGTGGTCAAACCACTACCGCGCAATGCATTCATCAAAAACGTTTCTCTCCTGTCATCTCCATGATGGGCGGTAAAAATGTATCTCGCTCCAATCAACTCCGCTTGCTCACTAAAAAACTGGTAACGAATATCCCTTGCCCAATTTTGGACATTCTGACCGTTGCGCATTTTGGGATCCGCCTTTAAAACAACTATCTCAAAACGGTGCTCCTCTGCATACCAACGACACCATCTTTCGTCTTCATCTGATTCCTCACGCAAACCGTAATTCACATGAAGTAAATATGGACGAATACGATAGCGCTCTATCAAGAAATGACTTAGAACCACAGAGTCTACCCCGCCGCTAAAGCCGAGAATTGCCTTTGAACCTGGAATTAATAAAGGAGTATCCATTAAACGAATGTAAGACGACTAAATTTATTTCGCAGCCTTCAATACACTTTCCGCTTTCAACAAGCACTCCTGATATTCTTGCTCTGCATCACTTAGAATGGTTATAGCGCCTCCTACATGTAGTGTAGCAACACCTTTTTTCCTATTTAAAGCAATAGAGCGAATGACCACGTTGAAATCAAAGTCACCTTCTGGTGTGATATAGCCCACTGATCCAGAATACACTTCCCTAGCCACTTTTTCAAAACGCTCGGCAAGTTCCATGGCATTTACCTTTGGAGCTCCTGTCATTGAACCCATAGGAAAGCAAGCTGCAATAATTTCCCAATTGGTTACACCTTTGCGTAGTTCAGCCTGCACGGTACTGATCAATTGGTTTACATTTTTGAAAGCGTACGCACCGAATAATTCACTCACTTTAACACTACCTTTAGCGGCAACTTTAGAGAGATCGTTCCGCACCAAATCCACAATCATCACATTCTCCGCACGTTCTTTTTCACTTTCGGCTAATGCTATTTTCGCGGATTCGTTATCTTCTTCAGAGTATCTATTGGTTCCTTTAATAGGCTGGCTGCAAAGCTTGCGTCCTTCGCGTTTTATAAATCGCTCTGGAGAGGTGCATAATAGCTCATAATCTTCCATCTTAACAAAGGCAGAAAAAGGCGCAAGAGTTTCTTTAACCATTTTTTTAAACAGCGCAACACTATTTAATTTTTCAAACTCTGCCTTGAATCCCGTACAATAATTAACCTCGTAAATATCGCCGCGTTGAATATGGTCTTTTAGCGCATTTACATTTCGAATGTACGCCTGTTTTGTTTCCACCGGCTCAAAGTCAAGCGAAGTCTCTTCAGATTCCACTTCAATGGAAGGAAGGAGCAGTTCACTCAAAACATCATCAACTGCATCTTCTGACCAAACGTCTAATTGACCATCTATATTCAATACACCTACTACTTCTGGAACAAAAAATCGCATCTTGGGCCAATTTCCTAAAGCTTGATTTCCTTGGGTTACCGATTCAAATTGCGTGCGTAATTCATAACTGAAAAACCCAAATTTCCATCCATTTTCTAAATGCTCGGGTAAAAGCTCTTGATCCGTATAAACTGCCTTTGCACCCCAACCAAAAATCAGTTCGTAACATTTTTCTGAATTCGGGTAGCCATTAGAAGTGTACAAAACAAAAAAAGATCGACTATTAGATAATTCTAATAGCCGATTCTCTAAACTTCTCGAATCGACAATATGAGTCGATGCGCACTCCATTAACTGTGTAACGCTCTATTACCTGTTGCAGCCAAGGCCGCTTCTTTTAACGCTTCAGTATACGTTGGGTGGCCGTGACAAATTCTAGCAATATCTTCTGCTGAAGCACGAAATTCCATTGCAGTCACCGCCTCCATAATAATGTCTGCCGCACGGGCCGCAACAATATGTACACCTAAGACCTCATCGGTTTGCTTATCTGCCATAACTTTGACTACGCCGTCAATATCTCCTGATGCCCTCGAACGACCCAATGCTCGCATAGGAAATGAGCCTACTTTATAATCGGCACCGGATTCCTTGAGTTGTTCTTCCGTTTTACCTACTGCAGCTACTTCTGGCCACGTGTAGACAATGCCGGGAATCAAATCATAATTGATGTGCGGCTTTTCACCAGCGATTAATTCTGCAACAAAAACTCCTTCTTCCTCAGCTTTGTGAGCCAACATGGCACCGCGAACAACGTCGCCAATTGCGTAAATATTGGGGACAGAGGTTTGCAATTGATTGTTAACGGTAATTCGTCCTCTTTCATCGGTCTCAATGCCGACATTTTCCAAACCTAGTTTGTCTGTAAAAGCGCCTCTACCCACCGCTACGAGGCAATAATCACCCTCAAAGACAACTTCTTCACCTTTCTTATTCGCCGCTGTAACTTTCACAAGCTCTCCGTCCCGACTCACGCCGTTCACCTTAGTGCTCAAACTAAATTTAACACCGAGTTTTTTCAAACTTCGCATAAGTTCTTTACCCATTGCTCCGTCCATAGTTGGAATGATACTTTTCGCATATTCAACAACCGTTACCTCAGCACCCAGCCTTTTATAAACAGAACCTAATTCCAATCCAATGACGCCGCCTCCAATAACAATCATGTGCTTTGGTATTTCCTTCAAACTAAGGGCTTCTGTTGAGGAGATGATGCGTTCCTTATCAAATTTTGCAAAAGGCAGTTCGATAGGTTTTGAGCCCGTAGCAAGAATGATATGCTTCGCGGTAACTTTAGTGTTATCCTGGCCGGAAATTTTTACCGTGTTCTTATCCACCAAAGAGCCGAAACCGCGTAAAACGTCAATTTCGTTTTTCTTCATTAGATAATTTATACCGTCACAGGTTGTGTCAACGACTCCCGATTTGCGCTTCATCATTTGAGCAAAATCAATACGCGGTTTATCCACCTTTATCCCGTGTTCTTCAAATGAATGGATAGCAGCGTGGTAATGCTCACTGGAATCTAGCAATGCTTTGGAAGGAATACATCCTACATTTAAACAGGTACCTCCGAGTGTTTCGTATTTTTCAACCAAGGCTGTTTTCATACCCAATTGGGCGCAGCGTATGGCACTAACATATCCTCCTGGGCCAGAACCTATAATAACTACGTCGTATAAACTCATTGAATTTTATTTTTTAGCTCATGCAAAGTTAAACAGAGGACCTATGTACTAGGGTTTAATTCTAAAAAATCTGCTTAGGAAGACCAAGAGCACATTTAAAAGAAAGATCATAGACATTAATGGACCAATGAAATTACCTGTTCGGACGTATAATGTTTGACCTTCCAACAAAGGGACTCTATCAACAATAACACCCTCTTCCTCCCAATGAAGTTGATCGCGCGGCTTTCCTTTTGAATCAATTACCGTACTAATACCTGTATTGGCACTGCGCACCACATATTTGCGATGTTCAATGGCCCTTAAACCAGAAAATTTCATGTGTTGCAGATGACCGTCGGTATTGCCCCACCAGCCGTCGTTAGTTATTACAGCAAGCAGATTTGCACCCCTCTTGGAATAATCTGTTAAATAACCTGAAAACTCATTCTCCCAACAAATTATGGGCGCCAGTTTCAAGCCAAGCGCTTGGTCTTCAAAAACCAATCTTTCTTCAGACACACCTAAGGTTCCAGAAGTACCGCCCAATTCAATGGACCAATCACCTAGAATAGGCTGTAAATATTTGACAAAGGGCATACTTTCCCCTCCCACCACTAATTTACCCTTGTGGTAAATTTGCCAAGGCTGTCCGGTTTTGGAATGAAAAAGAGCAGTATTATACATGGTATAGAAACGATCTCCCATAGCTCTATTTGAATAGGTTTGTTCCATTTGGAAATCATAAGTAGTACTGCCAAAAATTGCGGATTTTCCATATGTATTGATGATAGATATCAACTGTGTATCAACAACCCCTTTACCCAGCATGCTTTCCTGTCTGGCCTTAGGTAGAAAAGTTTCAGGCAATACAATTAAGTCAAAGTCAGACTCACCACTTTCCGCCAGTAACCTGGCTACTTTACTTAACTGTTCACTTTCTGGAGTGGTCCACTTCTCCTTGTAGGCATCAATATTGGGTTGGACCACTGCAACATTTAAATACCTACTTGAAGTATTTTCAGGCATTATGTAAAGTATCAAGCTCAGTACAATGGGTCCTAAAAGAATAGACCATTTTACCGAAGATTTAGCTGATGTAAAGAATGCAATAACTACAAGAAGTACCCAAAGCGTTCCTCCTGATGTACCAACAAATTCGTACCACTGAACCAATTCTGGCCAATCAAAAAATGTATTCCCCAAATGCAACCAAGGAAAGGATAATCCCCAATATTCGTGTAAATGTTCAAAAGCCATCCAAGACGCTATGACGGTTATCCAAGAAAACTTTGAACCGATTCCAAGCCGAACGATCATTTTTCTGGAACGAAAACCTAACCACAAGGCAAAAGCCATAAGAAATCCATTAATCCCTATAGTTGCAATTACGCCTAAAGGATGAGCATTGGCAATCCAATACGTGGTCGCCGCGTTCCAAATGGCAAAGGCTAAGTACAAGAAAAGCAATGGCCGTCTTTTTTGCGAAGCAATCTCAAAAAGAAACAGCCAACCCGGGAAAACCAAAAAAAATAGTGGACTCCAAGTCCAAGCTAAGGTTAAGCAGGCTGAGGCTAAAAGCGCCAAGTATTGTGGTTTGCTTATTTTCCAATCGATCATAGTGCCAAAATAATGCATCTTTGCACTGCATGAAACACATTCCAAATCTTTTAACACTTTTAAATGCCGGATGCGGGGTAGTTG
Organism: uncultured Cryomorphaceae bacterium; assembly: GCA_902614915.1. Lineage (GTDB taxonomy): Bacteria > Bacteroidota > Bacteroidia > Flavobacteriales > Schleiferiaceae > UBA10364. Next base: position 19,811 of record CACMMX010000016.1, on the reverse strand, counting down.
CGATCTACTTTATCTTAAATCAAAGCACTTCGGGAGTAGCTGCTTGCCTTATATTGGCATCTATTGCTGATCTTTTTGATGGAATGATTGCCAGAAAACTTGGAGTGAACACAGACCTCGGTATTCAGCTAGATTCGCTTGCAGACGCCATTTCATTTGGGACAGTACCTGCATTTCTCTGGTCGAATATACTTACAGACTTTGGAATATTAGAACAACCCTGGGGTATCATTTTAGGCGCGGGAGTTGCGGTATCTAGTATTTATCGTTTGGCAAAATTCAATATAATCAGGGAAGAAACTATAGATTTTAAGGGTATACCGACACCAGCCAATGCACTATTTGTATTGGGTATATGGATGTGGCTTAGGGAGTGGGAGCAGTGGGAATGGATAGTTCATTTATCTGCTAATGAACGTTTTGTATTGACCTTGCTTTTGGTAAGCATTCTAGGGTTGAGTAGCTATTGGATTAATTCTTCTATTCACTTTCTCAGTTTTAAAGACAATGGAGATAAACTTAGGAGAAAAGCACAGCTGATAGTGGTTCTTTTCTTCTTGGTATTAATTACTTTTGTTGGAGTTTTAGCATTCTCCTTGACAGTGCTTCTAATACCAATAGCGAGTAAAATAGTCCAAATAAGATCGTCTAAAAAAAAGAATCAAACATGAAATTCATAGCAGAAATCAATATTATGCCGCAAAAAGCGTTGCTTGATCCCCAAGGAAAGGCAGTTAGTGCAAACCTGAAAAATATTGGTCTCGAGGCCTGTGGTAATGTTCGTATTGGAAAACATATAACCATGGAAGTTAATGCTAATAGTGCGGTAGAGGCTGAGAACTTAGTTAAAGACGCTTGTGAGAAACTTTTGATTAATCCAGTTATGGAAGCTTTCGAGATTAATTTAATTAATCCTCCGTCTTAATTCTTTGGGATTTTAAGATTATATCAATCCGTTTACTAATAAATTAAGGTACTAAATCTCTAAATTAATATTCTAATATTGACGTATTCTATTTTTAGGAACTACGAGAAGACATGGAATGAATTTTTTAGCACATTTACATTGTAGCCCGAATCAAGAATTGATTCGGGTTTATAATTTTACTGGCGATGGATTCCGGGGTAATAAGTGGAAATTACAGGCCATAGATGCAATGATTATTGGTGTAGAGCTTCATCGGTTCATTGATTCCTTTACAGATAAACATCCGTTATCGAAAATCGCAAAAGAATCCATTCGACTTAAAGCGGGAAAAACTGCCCCCGTGGCATTAGATCTTCTTGGGGATTACTTTTTGCACAAACATTGGAAGACCATGCGCGCATTAAAGAAAAATACTCTGAACGTGAAAATTTATGATTTTATTGAAACCTGCACTCAGGATATCTCTCGGAACAGTCATTTGCTTCAAGGAAAAGCGTCAAACATGTGGCCCTATATGAACCAAGAAAATTGGTTAATGAACTATTCTTCCATTCAAGGGATTAAAATTGCCGCAGGAGGCATTAGCGCACGACACCCTTCGGTAGCAATGCTTTCAGATTTCTTTTCTCAATTAAAATTAAACGATACAGAATACCTTGCTGTAGAGCATTGGTTTGTCAATTTTTATCCTGAATTACTTTCAGCTTCGGAAGTTTTTATTTTAAACCATCCGTTAATCAATAAATAAAGCACAACATAAAACGTCTGTTTTGCATTGTATCTTTACAATCTTAAGAATAATTTTTAATGATTTATATCAAACGAAAAGAACAGTTTTGCGCTGCCCATAAACTCTGGAATGATAGATGGGATGCACAGACCAATAAGCGTATTTTTGGCAAATGCTCCAATGAAAATTATCACGGACATAACTTTGAATTAGAGGTTACAGTTCGGGGTGAGATCAATCCAGATACCGGTTTTGTAATGAACTTGTTTGATTTAAAAGAATTGATATGCACACACATCATTGACGTGGTAGATCATAAGAACTTGAATTTAGATATTGACTTCATGAAAGGCAAACAGCCATCTACAGAAAATATTGCCTGCGAATTTTGGAAAATTCTTGCACCCAAAGTGGCGGAATATGGTGCACTTTTGTACAAAATTCAATTAGCTGAAACAAATAAAAATATCATAGAATATTACGGAGAATGAGCAAAGCGTTTGTATTTCCGGGCCAAGGCGCCCAATACCCTGGAATGGGAAAAGACCTCTATAATAATAATGATGTAGCCAAAGCACTCTTTGACCAAGCAGATGGTATACTTGACTTCAGTCTGAGTAAAGTCATGTTTGAAGGTACTGCGGAAGAGCTGCAGGAAACCAAAGTCACCCAACCGGCCATATTTACCTTAAGCGTTATTATGGCAAATTTACTTGGTAACGATTTCAATCCAGCTTTAGTAGCTGGGCATAGTCTTGGAGAATTTTCTGCATTGACCGCTGCGAAGGCTTTGAGTTTTGAAAATGCACTTAAACTAGTCAGCACAAGAGCTATGGCCATGCAAAAGGCCTGTGAGGCCAGACCTTCCACCATGGCCGCTGTTCTAGGACTCAATGATGAATTGGTGGAAGATATCTGTAACCGTACTGAAGGTATTGTAGTTGCCGCTAATTATAATTGCCCGGGACAACTGGTGATTTCAGGAGAAATTGATGCAGTAGATGCTGCTTGTGACTTAGCCAAAGAATCGGGGGCTCGTCGTGCATTAGTATTGCCTGTAGGCGGCGCTTTTCACAGTCCATTAATGCAACCTGCTCGAATAGAGTTGGCTTCAGCAATAGATTCAACTGAATTTACAAAGCCTATCTGTCCAGTAGTCCAAAATAGTGTAGCAAAAGCAATTATAGACCCTGAAGAAATCAAACAAAATTTAATTGATCAGCTTACATCTCCCGTAAAATGGACACAAAGCGTTCAAAAAATGATTGCTTTAGGCGTTACGAGATATGTAGAATGCGGTCCAGGAAAAACACTCCAAGGACTCATTAAAAAAATCGATCGCACCACTGAGGTGAGCGGTGTCAATTTCGAATAATGAAAGAAACCGCTTGGAAAAGTCCTTCAAATATTGCCCTGATAAAATATTGGGGTAAGTACGACGTTCAAATACCCGCTAACCCATCCTTATCATTTACCTTAAGTTCAGCAGCTACGACCACTCGGCTCAAATACGCCCAGGGTAAAGGAGTTATTAAAGTCTTATTAAATGGTCAAGAAACGCCCACCTTTATACCTAAAATTCAATTGTTTTTAGAGCGTACTCGTGCTCTTTTCCCTTTTACCAACCAAATGGATTTTGAAATACATACTTCAAACAGTTTTCCGCACAGTTCAGGAATTGCCTCCTCAGCATCCGGGATGAGTGCGCTAGCTTTATGTATGATGAACATTAAAAAAGAATTAGGTTTGGACATAGAAGATTTCTTCCGAGAAGCTTCAATTGCTGCTAGACTTGGTTCGGGATCTGGTTCTAGATCCGTGTATGGTCCTTTAGCAGCCTGGGGTAAACATTCAGAAATAGAGGGAAGTCATGATGATTTTGCAGTTCCATTTACAGATGTGTCAGATGTTTTCAAAACTTTTCAAGACACCATCTTAATAATCGACAAGGGTGAAAAAACAGTCAGTAGTTCATTGGGACACAGTCTCATGAAAAACCACCCCTATGCATCTAAAAGGTTTGCTCAAGCACATGAGAACCAAAGCAGATTACTGACGGCAATGCTTGATACTGATTTAAAAGTTTTCGGTGAAATCGTTGAAAGCGAAGCACTTACACTTCATGCAATGATGATGACATCTAAGCCATACTTCATACTTATGAAACCAAATACCTTGGAGGTAATAAATCGTATTTGGTCTTTTAGAGAAGCCACAAACCATCCAATATATTTTACTTTAGATGCCGGAGCTAATGTTCATATTTTGTATCCAGAATCGCACAAAGAATTAATAATGAGGTTCATAGATTCAGAGCTAAGAACATTTTGTAAAGATAGTAGTTATCTTTGTGACCAAGTTGGCTTAGGTCCAACGCCTTTATAAAAAGAAATATGAACCGCTCAAATCCATTGTTTTACGGTAAAATTTTGCTCTTTGGTGAGTATGGAATAATAAAGGACAGCATGGGCCTTAGTATACCACATACTTACTATAAAGGCGCTCTTAAATTTGAAGACACTTTTAATGAAAAGCAAGCTTCAAGCAACAGAAACCTGTTTGATTACTTGGCATATTTAAAAAGAGAAGATGCTCCTTGTCGTTTTAATCTGAATCAATTCGAAACAGATTTAAATCAAGGGTTATTTTTTGATTCTTCGATTCCCCAAGGATTTGGTGTAGGTAGCTCAGGTGCGCTCGTTGCTGCAATTTATGACCGCTATTGTGAAAATAAAATTGGAAAAAAACCCAAGACATCCTCAGATATTAAAGCGTTGAAATCCATTTTTAGTTGGATGGAAAATTATTTTCATGGTAAGAGTAGCGGTATCGATCCAACTATTTGTTATATGGGACTTCCGTTATTGATTAAAAGCAAAAATGAACTTGGCTCAATTGATTTACCAACTCAAGAAAGTGGAGAGGGTGCTGTATTTCTTCTAAATTCTGGTCTACCCGGTGAAACTCAGCCCATGGTTGAAATTTTCATGGATAAACTCAAAGAAGAAGGGTTCAGGAATATGCTTAAAAATCAATTCGTTAAATACAATGATGCCTGTATAAAAGCTTTTGTAGATGGTGATACTAAGCCGCTCTTTGCAAATCTTAAAAAATTAAGTCGGCTCGTTCTAGAAAATTTCGAACCAATGATTCCCCAAGGCTTTCACGATTTATGGAAAGAGGGATTAGATTCAGAAGAATATTATTTAAAACTCTGCGGATCTGGCGGCGGCGGCTTTGTAATGGGTTTTACTCGGGATTACACTAGGACTCGTAAACTACTTAACGACTTTGAACCCGAAGTAGTCTATAGGTTTTGAAAACATTAAACCGTAACCGCCTAAAAATAATCAAATTGCTGGCTTTGCTGAGCCAAGTTCGTTGGTATAATGTTTCGTTATTACTTCTTGGACAATACCTTACCGCATGTTTCGTCTTTGCTCCGCGTGATTTACGATGGAATATTTTATTAGATTTAAATACACATTTAATTGCTTGGTCTGGTGCTTTAATAATGGCCTTCGGATTTTTAATTAATTCGTTTTATGATTATGCTGTTGACACAATCAATCGTCCAAAACAAAGTGCCTTTGAAAGATTAGTAAGTAAACGTACAAGCTTAAAAACCGCGATTTTCCTCTTAATATTTGGTTTATTTGGTGCTTGCCTGGTAAATTTTAAAGCATTCGTGTTTTTTGGACTTTTTTCGATTGGACTATGGTATCACAGTCACCGTCTAAAAAATTTACCCCTAGTATCTCATACCAGCGCTGCTATTCTTGCACTCACTCCGTTTTTCGGGATGTCAGTATATCATAATTTTAGCTCAATTCACACTTTTGTATATGGAGCACTATTAGGCCTGTGTCTCTTTTCTCGAGAGATGCTAAAAGATCTTTTAATGGTTAAAGGAGATGTGATAATTGGCCGCAAAACTATCGCCAGCGAGTTTGGTGAGGATAAAACACGCTTTGCAATAATGACAATTGCAATTATCGCATGGATTCCTACCTTCTTTGTAAAGGGATTATTCAGCCCTTATGCCGAAATTGGAATATTTATTATTCTGGTGCTTTTAAGTGTTGCAACGCTGATAGTCTTTAAGAATTCACAACTAAAAGGTTTGCGATGGGCCCACCTCATCTACAAAATCATCTTGGTAATTGGTATACTTAATCTTCCGTTCCTGTGATCATTCGCCAATTAAGTTTATTACTAAATAATTAGCATTAATTGACAAGAGAGAGTTATCAGACTTACAATGAGCTTTCACAAGATTTTATTACTTAAATCATTCTTATTTCAATGGAATAAGATTAGATACCTTATAGTAACCCAAATAGGATTTTATAAAAATGAATCTTTTGGTATTCGCAAAAATCTAATGAGACTAGTTTATATTGTTTAATCGCGGGGGAATAATCCGCATAGCTTATCTTTAGTTAATGTTATTTCCTATGAAATATTGGGAGGATGTGATTTCGAAAAAATACAAAACCAAATTTTCATGTTATATAGTATTCCCTTGATAAATCATAAAAGCATTTACTTTATTATAAAAACTCATTAAAGCCCTATGGATCCAAAGTCCTTCATTGAAAACCACAAAGATCGCCTTTTGTCCGAACTATTCGAGTTACTTCGAATTCGCTCGATATCAGCGGATCCATCTTATAATGATGATGTAGCAAAATGTGCCGTTGCAATTGAAGGTCATATGAAATCAATAGGTTTAGAAAATGTGGAAATTTACCCAACTTCTGGCCATCCTATAGTTTATGGAGAATGCTTAGTTGATTCGAAATTACCTACCGTACTAGTCTACGGTCATTATGATGTTCAGCCCGCTGATCCTATTGAACTTTGGGATGGAGATCCTTTTGAACCCGTTATTAAAAAAACAGATATTCACCCGGAAGGTGCCATCTTCGCACGTGGCGCTTGTGATGATAAGGGACAAATGTTTATGCACCTCAAAGCATTTGAAATCCTTAAAGAGCAGGGAGATATTCCCTGTAATATTAAATTCATGATTGAGGGTGAAGAAGAGGTAGGCTCAATGAATCTTGAATCATTCATAAAGAACTATCGCGATAAATTGGCGTGTGATGTGATTCTCATCTCCGATACCGGTATGATTGCTAATGATGTACCATCCATTACTACTGGGTTACGCGGTCTAAGTTATGTTGAAGTTGAAGTAACAGGCCCTAATAGGGACTTGCATTCAGGCTTATACGGAGGAGCCGTTGCTAATCCTTTAAACATACTTGCGGATATGATTGGGTCTTTGCACGACGAGCAAGGAAAAATCACTATTGAGGGGTTTTATGATGATGTTGAGGCGGTCGGTACTGAGGAAAGAGCAATTATGGCTCAAGCACCGTTCAGTCAAGAGGAATTCAACGCCTCCATAGCCATACCTGCTGAAAAAGGCGAGTCCGGATATACCACGCCCGAGCGGACTTCTATTCGACCAACTTTAGATGTTAATGGAATGTGGGGAGGATACATTGGTGAAGGTGCCAAAACTGTAATTCCGTCAAAAGCCTTTGCAAAAATCAGCATGCGTTTGGTGCCGGGCCAAAATCCAGATGAAATTACCCAGAAATTTATTAACCACTTTACAAAAATAGCACCGGCAAGCGTACGTATCAAAATAACACCACATCACGGTGGTTTACCCTATGTAACGCATACTTCAGACCCTGCTTACAAAAGTGCCTCAAAAGCTTATGAAACTACATTTGGAGTACCTGCTCTTCCGGTTAGATCGGGAGGCTCCATTCCAATTGTAGCCCTATTTGAGCAAGTATTGGGTGCCAAGAGCATATTAATGGGTTTTGGTCTTGATAGTGACGCAATCCACAGTCCAAATGAGCATTATGGCTTATTTAACTATTTTAAAGGAATTGAGACAATACCTTATTTTTATAAATATTATAGTTCAATTCGAACTAATCCTTAGATAAGCACATTACAAAGAAATTGACACTATTAAGATTGTAGGTTTCTTTGGTTAAAGGAATTATGAATGTAATACACTTCCTCTGCATGTTTTATCAATTCCAATAAATCTAGAATAATATTTACTTGTAATCGAACTAATCGATTGCTAACACTATTCAATGTGTAAAAATTTAATTCTTTACGTAAAGCATCGTTGAGCTTCTGTTTTACTCTTCTTGCTTTTTCCCCTAGTTGACCACTCTCTTCATCTCTTCCAGATAAAATTTGTCGCCGTACATCATTTAGGTAACGTTTAATTTCATCTTCTGCATCAATAATAAGGTCCATATACTCGCTTCTAGGGACACCCCCAAAATTTGTAATATGATTTAAACAATTCTCACTAAGCTTAAAGGCGACTCTATACAATTCTGTCATACCTCTATGGGCATTAATATGTAATTCTGCGTAGAGAAGTTGGTCTTCAGCATTAAACATATCACGCGTTGCAAAGGCCTTCTTAAATGATTTATCTAGCTTCTTGTTATCTGATGCTAATCTTGTGGAACACTCCAAAAGAATATCTTTATTGGAACCTACAAGTGAACGCAGTGCCAGCGTAACCATCTTGTCCAAGTTTTGCAAATCACTTCCCACTTTTTCCTTGTGAACTTCAAATTGTTCGCTTAACTCCGGTTTAATTTCAAGTGCATCAACATCTAAGTCAATATCATCAGAATTACGAAACTTAACGTGTGACCGAATTAGTGTAATTCCAGCAAAAGCAACAATAGATAACACACCTACTTTACCGCCATAAAACATGATTAAACCGAATAGTGCAGATGCTGTAAAGGCTATAATGGCTGTCATAATCCAACCACCAATTACCTGTAAAACTCCTGCAACTCTGTAAACGGCACTCTCAATTCCCCAAGCGCGGTCAGCAAGTGATGTTCCCATAGCAACCATGAAACTCACATAAGTAGTAGATAAGGGAAGCTGGAGAGACGTAGCGTAAGAAATTAAAACAGATGCCGTCATTAAATTAACCGAAGCGCGAAGTAAATCGAAACTTGCCGAAGCATCTTCCATTTCATCCCTATTATGAGTAAATCTCATATTTATTCGCTGAACTGCTTGTTGACCTATAATCAACCCTAAAAATTTACCTAGGGATACAAAAACCCCTACTATACCACGAGATAATGCATTGGAATTAAACCGTTCTTCACCCTCGCCCTGACGCGCTAACTTTACCTCCGTCTGACTAACATTTATTGCTTTTTTGGAAGTCCACAATGTTATAACCATGATAGCACCGGCGCCGAGCAGCATGGTCATTGGCGCCTTAGATTTTTCTCCTAGAACATCCATGAAAAAAGATTCTGCTGGCACTCCAGCTAGTGACCACGCTTCTAAACTTTGCCATCCAGCAACCGTAACCCCAATGAAATTGACCAGATCATTACCTGCAAAGGCCATGGCTAAAGAAAAGGTTCCTGCTAGAACTATGAATTTTAATGGGTTTAACGCGAAAGTTCGCTGTGTAATGAACGTCGCAAGCGTCCAAAAAAGAGCGTTAATAATCAAAATGGTACCTGTATGTTCTACAATAGAAGCTCTCGTTTCGCTACTAATAAAACTCGCTCCTTTCAATCCCTTAATTAATAGAAAATATGTGATGGCCGTAATAGCTATTCCACCGAAAATCGCTCCATATTTCTTAAGACCAACCTTAAGATTAAAGGTGAAAAGAAGACGGGTAACAAATTGCACCAATGTACCTGAACTAAAGGCGACAAGAATAGACAAAAAGATACCCGATATTATTTTACCCGCGGTAGCAAAATTTATAAAGGCTGAAAATTCCGTATCGAGATTTTGTTCGTAACTGTAGAGTAAACCAATGATAAATCCTGCCCCAAGCAATTCAAACACAATACTTACTGTAGTCGATGTTGGAAGTCCTAAGCGATTATATAAATCTAGAAGGATAATATCCGTTAGCATTACCGCAACAAAAACCAACATGATATTATCAAATGTAAAGAAGCTTGGAATAAAGACGCCTTTTCTTGCAACCTCCATCATTCCTTCTGACGATAAAGCACCCGCTAACACACCTATTGAGGCGATAATTAAAATTGTTTTAAACGAAGCTGCCTTTGAACCTATTGCTGAATTCAAAAAGTTGGCCGCATCATTACTAACACCGACTGTTAAGTCTATAATGGCCAAGCAAAAAAGAACGAATACTAAAACCTCGTACCACATAAAAGGTAAAATCAAGCGCTAAAATAGGTCAATAAGAGAATGTTCAATGAGAACTTAAGGTTAAATTTGAATACAAGTTACTTACCCATTCTAGTATGTACTTTAATAACTTAAAGAATTCCAACAGTTTGTACTTACAGCAGCATGCCAAAAATCCTGTGCATTGGCAACCTTGGGATAAAAACTTACTGAAAAAAAATATTCCTAGTAATCGCCTACTAGTTATTTCTATTGGCTATTCCTCATGTCATTGGTGTCATGTCATGGAAGAAGAGAGTTTTGAAGATGATGAAGTTGCATCGGTTATGAATGAATATTTTATTTCATTTAAAGTGGACCGCGAAACTAGACCAGATATAGATGCACGATACATGAGTGCATTACAATTGATGACTGGAACAGGGGGTTGGCCGCTAAATATTATTGCTCTACCTGATGGTACCCCAGTATTTGGTGGCACTTATTTTTCAAAAAATGATTGGATAGCAGTACTTCGGCAAGTTTCGGCACTTTGGAAAACAAAACCTGAACAAGTCTTAGATTTTGGTATCCAAATGCGAGCCGGATTGGTGCAAATGATTGAAGTTAGTTTAACCCCTAAGAAAGATAAATTTCGCAAGCAAGACTTTGATGATGTAGTCAACTTATGGATGCGCACTATTGATCCAATACACGGCGGGCCTGATGAATCTCCAAAATTTCCGATGCCTTCGAATTATAGTTTTCTGCTAGATTATAGCCTTTATTCAGGGAATACTAAAGTTTTAGAATATTCGTTATTGAGCCTGCAAAAAATGGCTATTGGCGGCATCTACGATTGGATTCATGGCGGAATGACCCGTTACAGTACTGACCGATTTTGGAAAGTCCCTCACTTCGAAAAAATGCTATATGACAATGCTCAACTACTTGGACTGTATGCCCGTGCATCCAGATCAACCAAAAACAAATTATTTTTAGACACGGCAGTGAGCATTGGTAGCTTTCTAGAAAACGAAATGCGCTTAGATTGCGGTTTATTCGCGAGTGCAATAGATGCCGATTCACCCACGCCGCAAAACCCAAAAGAAGAAGGAGGATACTACACTTGGAGCGGGGATGAATTGAATGCACTCTCCCTACCTAACCGTCGCTTTTTCAACGATTACTTTAATATAACCCCGTATTCGGACTGGGAAGGCAAATATATTTTACACCGCAGCAAAACCCTTCAAGAGGTTGCAGGACAACATAAAATATCAAATACAGAAGCTCTAGAATTGGAAAACAAATGGAGAACTATTCTTATCGAAGCTGTTAAAAAAAGAGGGCACTCTCACCCAAAACCTATTCGTGATACCAAAGCACTTACAAATTGTAATTCTATGCTCGTTCAAGGGTATTTTGAAATGCATCTTGCTCAACCAGAAAAAGGATTCGATTCTCATGCGCTCCGATTACTTAATTCGATTGAAAAGTTACTTATAAACGGTAATAATGTGCTTCATGAATTGAACGGTAATAAGGGCTTTTTGGACGATTATGCTACCTTTGGAATTGCCTTGCTGAAAGGATATGCCTTATCCGGTATTGAGGACTACGTCTATAAGGCTACTCAAGTTGCACAAGAAATTTATTCTCAGTTTTCTATAGACGGGAGTCCTTTCTATACCTATTCTAGCGAAGCTTGCGCTAGATGGCAAGAGGTTATTGAAATTGAGGATAATGTCATTCCAAGTGCCAATTCATTTGTTGCTCAATTTTTTATGGAGCTAGCTACATATAGTGGTGAAAGAACTTGGAAAGAAAAGAGTTTGAATATGGTGAGCTCTATCCATGGAAAAGTGTTTAAAAATGGTCAAAGTTATTCACATTGGCTTAACATAGCTCTTAGTCAAAGTTATTCCTCTAAAGAGGTTGTTGCAATTGGTACCCATCCTAGTAAATTACTTGGCGCCTTAACGAATGCAAATTACTGGCCTAACACGCTATACTTACAAAGTCCAGCCGCTGGTACTCTACCATTAACACATGGTCGGAATCCGTCAGAAAATGCATACTTCATTTGCAATCATGGATTATGTTCTTTCCCCACAAGCAAAAAGCAAGATGCATTAGAGTTATGGATGCAGTAGATGAACGATGTGCTTGGTGCACAGGCTCTCATTTATATCAATATTATCATTATTTGAGAGGGACCGACCAATACGTGACGAGCAAAAACTATTTGAATTTTTGACTTTTTAGAGGGAGACATGGAATTCAGAAAACAATTTGAGAAATGAAACTAACCCTTTCCAATTGGTTTCATGTAATCAAAAATTATAGTTTGAATAGCACTTATAAAATGGGATGGAGTAAATCTATTGTTGAGTAAAGAATCTCTAGAGTACGTTTTTCTTAGACTTAACGGCAATAAAATTCTTTAGGTAAAACGGCTCAAAATAAGCAACGTCTTCCTCACTTATACCTACTGTGTGGATACCTTGATGCATGAATAAAGCATTTGGAAAGTTGTTTTGGTCATAGGTCCAATGAGGACAACCGTGCAACTCTTTGACCTTTTGGGCAGCATCACCGATAACAAGAACTTCTTTTTCCTTCCACTCTTTCCAAGAATCTGTATGCACCACCTCTGAATGTTCTTTACCCATGGCAACAAAAGAAGACCCTTCTCGTTGCCATTTTAAAGCATAAACCTCATCTCTTCTTGCGTCTATAACAGACAAGACAAAATCTTTATGAATCGCATTGAAGTCGAAACAAGCCAAGGTTGGTATGCTGTATAGTTTTTTCCTAGAAGCAAAACATATTCCCTTAGCCGCACTTACACCAATGCGTAAACCTGTAAAGGATCCCGGACCTTTACCCACACAAACGCCAGAAAGTTGTTCAAAAGAGAGGTTCGCCTCATCCATAATTTGTTTGATAAAAACATGCAGATACTCTCCGTGAATATATTGGTTAGAAAATTGCGAACGATGCGCTATACAAACACCTTTTGAAACAAGGGCAACACTACAATTCTTGGTTGCCGTTTCAATACATAAAATCATTTTTTTTCTTGCAGTTTTATGTTTGAACCCTTCTTTAGCTGACGCGATACCGCACTATAAGGACCAATGACTATTTCCGTGCTGTCTTCAACACCTTCCAAGATGATGAATTCATCATCTTGTATACTACTTTTAACGACGTTGACATCAACTTTTTTACCTACTGGAATAAATACGACTTCAAAACTTTTATCTTGTCTATCACTACTAGCAAAGGTACTTGCCGTTGCAGCGGTGTCTTCTCTTACAGCCACCGCTTGAATTGGGGCAACTAAAGCATTTGTCACCTTGTTAGTGATGATTTCAACGGTTGCCGTCATCCCAGGTCTAAAGGGATTCGCACCGTACGTTTCTTCTAAATGAACGTAACTTTCATTTAGGATTCTGATTTTTACTTCAAAATTGGTTACTTGATCGGCTGAAGCACCCACAGTCAAATTTGCACTATTAGCAATCTCACTTACAATACCCTCGAATTTTTCGCCTAAAAACGCATCTAACTCGATAAGTGCCGTATCGCCCAACATAAGCTTGACGATATCATTTTCATTTACTTCAACCAATACCTCCATGGCGCCCAATTCAGCGATACGTAAAATTTCAGTACCAGTCATTGTTGCAGTACCCACAACGCGTTCACCGAGCTCAACATTCAATTGAGTAACATTACCTGAAATAGGTGAAACAATCGAAGTTCGCTTCAAATTTTTATAGGCCTCATCTAAATTCGCTTCTGCACTTTGTAAATTGTATTGAGCACCTTCTTTCTGCAGTTCAGCAACAGTGATAGCGCGCTGCGCCGCATCAAATTCTTGTTGAGATATGGCTCCCTTTTCGAAAAGGACTTTATTTCGATACCAGAGCTTGTTCGCTTCGATTAAACTCGCCTCGCTTTGAGCAACGCTTGCCTTAGCGCTATTAACAGCAGCCCTTGATCTGGTAATTGCACTTTCATATAAGTCCTGATTAATCCTAACAAGAAGAGCACCTTCTTCTACATATTGACCATCCACTACATGTACTTCAATAATCTCACCACTGACTTCTGGACTCATTTTTACTTCAACCTCCGGCTGAATTTTACCGCTTGCCATAACCGACTCAATTACTGTCCTTTTATGTATGAATCCTGTTGTTACTTCTATTGCGCTTGAATTGCTATCAATCCAGCCTTTTTTCTTTGCAACGATGGCGAGCATCACAAGTATTATAACTGGTAAAGTTATTTTATAATTGATTTTCATGTGGAATTTAGGTTAAAGAGAGATTTGGTTGAACAGATAAAATTCAAGGACCTTTACCTTGAAGAGGTAGTCAAATTTAGTTTGAACTTCTTGACTCTTAGCCGCTAAGTATTGATTCTTGGATAACCCTAAATCAAAAGCACTTATTACTCCTTCATCAAAATTGAGCTGGGCATTATTCAAAGCCAATTCAGATGCTTGTGCAGAGGCATTTGCTGCATTGAACAAAGCCAGTGAATTTTTCGCATCTAATAGTGCTCTTTCTATAGTTTGTCGTACCGCTAATTCGCTAGCTTTCCTATCGAGAGAAGCATCGTTTTCTTGAATTTTAGCCCGTTGAACCCCAGCATGTGTAGTTCCACCATTGAATAGCGGAACTTGAAAACCAAAGCCAATGAACTGATTCCAGTTATCTGAAAGTTGGTTACCTAAGGTATACTTAGTTTGAGAATTCGGATCAGGAACATTAATCACCTCAGGAATCTGTTCAATATTTCCCGTTAAAGGATCTTCGACTAACGTATAAGTGGTTAATTCTATAAACTCTGTGAAATAAGGTAAGCCTTGTACATAATTTGAATTCAATTGTGCTAGAAAAAATAGACTCGGGTACCTAGCGGAATTGGCAAGTTTTATACCATACCTAGCACTTTCCAAGTTAGCCTGTGCAGCCCGGACCGCCGGTTGATTTTGGACAGCTTGATCTTTTAAATCATCTCTATCGTAATCAATAATGCTCAGTTGATTAAGATTTACCTCCGGCACTTCAATATCAAAAGACTCAAAATCTGTTTCAAGCTGTAAAATTTGAAATAACTGTAACTTACTCAATTGAACCGCATTGACAGCACTTGTTAAATTACCCTCATCCACCTTAGTTTGTGCAACACTTTGAAGATAATTGTCTTCAGAAATGGCACCGTTTTCATATAGAATCTTCGTACGTTCCAAACTTTTAACAGAGGAAGATAACTGACCTTGTGCAACAGATTCTAATTGAATATTGACAATGATTTGTAGGTAGGCAGAGGTAATATTTAAAAATGTATTATTCTTGATTTCTTCTAATTGATAGAGTGCAGCCACTTGATTTAATGTAGATTGCTGCAATTGATAGATATTTCTACCCCCTGAAAGCAATGTCCAATTTATAGATGCCGTTGTTCCTAGCGTTTGTCTTGAACCTGGTTTACGTGTATTAGTAATAGGATCTATTGTCAAACCAAAGTTCCAGTAGTAACCTCCATTTATATTGGCTGTTGGTAAAAATGCAAGCTTACTTTGCCATTGAGCAAGATTAGCGTTAGCCAGAGCATTATAACCACTTTGAATTTCTATGTTGTTCTCCCATGCATATTCAATGCATTTATTCAATGACCACTTTTCTTGGGCATTGAGTAAACTAATTGATATTGAGAATAAATAAACAAATAAGCTATAATTTTTCATTTATAATTTTAACGGTTTAGTGGCTCTTGAATTTAGCATATTTAGTTAGTTTTTCGTGCTCGATATAATCTATATGCTATGCCGCCCATGATGATATAAGGAAAAATCATCAAATATAAAATGCCATAATTGAGCCCTGCTCCGAATCCGCCACCGTTAGCACTCTCCGCTACCGCCTTGCACATACTGCACTGGGCAAAATTCACAAAAGGCATAAGCATCAGAAAAAAAATCGACCGAATATACCTCATTAATAATAGGGTTGCATGAACAGATATACGAGTACTCCTGTGAAACTCACATATAGCCAAATAGGAAATGAGAACTTAGTAATTTTTTTGTGTTTCTCAATATTATTGGTCCAACCTCTATAAATACTTAGCAATGCTAATGGTATGACTGGAATGCTCAGAATAATATGAGATATGAGTATAAAAAAGTATACGCTTCTTATTAGTCCCTCGCCTAAAAATTTAGCACTTGGATGGGTAGTATGGTAGATAATGTATGAAATCAAGAAAATAGAACTTAGAAGTAATGCAATTAGCATAAAGGTTCTATGTATGAGTATCTTCTTACTCTTTATGGCAAACACAGCAAGGATAAGAAATATAAAAGTCATTCCATTGAGAACCGCATGAACGAGTGGCAAGGTGCTAACAGCGTTATTCTCTATTAACCCTATGTTCTCTTTCCATTGAACAGGCATAATCATCATGAGCGCTACAGCTAGAGGAACAATCGCACTAACGATATAAATAGAATTTAAGACCCTTTTATTTTCTGGTAATTTAATCATCTAACAAATTGTGTTTGTCTCGTTCGTATTCTGCAATTAACACCTTAATGTCTGATTCTAAATTATTTAACTGCGTTATCTCTAAAACATCGTAGGAACCTATAATGTTTCCCGAATCGTCTTTTCTGCTGCGAATATTTCCATTCCAATCTACAATGATAGCATTGGTGCTATGAAGGAAACCCCCATCAGCAGTCTCATCTTCGAAAGCATTTAAAAATAGCCCTTTAGCTAAGTCATATATTTGCTCTTTAGCACCGGTTGTAAACATCCATTTATCCATACTAAAGTTTCTCTCTTTCTGGTACTTCTCAAGGGCTTCAGCACTATCCCTATCTGGATCAACAGTTATACTGAGCAACTTAAAATCCGGGTAACCCTTGAATCTGTGCTCAATTTCATTAAGATGAAAATTCATTGCAGGACAAATTGAAGGACAATTTGCGAAGAAGAAACTTACTACGTAGATGGTTGAATCTAAACTTTCTTTAGTAACCCGTTTATTTTGATTAGAAAGTAATTCAAAAGCAGGAATTTCATAATACAATGTATCTTCTTTTGCCTCATCATAAACTTTCTCTCCTACGTACTCTAGGGTCTTAAAGAAAACTTCATTCTGCCCGTAAACAAAAATAATATAAACTAAAGCGGGTAGCACCAATACAGCTATTAGTGCTACCCGTTGAAATGAGCTTATTATCTTCATTATGTAAAGAGGTAGGTACCTTCAGTAAGTAAAATGAATGTCAGGTATGGAATAAGAATTAAACTAGGCAAGTACAAAGCATACTTCAGAGCTTTTTTCTCATACTTAACGTGCATAAAAACCTGAACTATATATCCTGCCTTGACTAGCGTCAATACAATAAACACAATATTGAGGATGGATGTACCTAAATAAGGCATTAGCATAAATTCAGGCTTGATAATACCTAAAATTACCTCCACTCCGGTAATTACCAAAAGAATCCAGAAAACTTTCCAAATCCACCATGTTCCAACTTGTTCTGCCATGATTACTGTTATTTAAACTAGATAAAAGAATGTAAAAACGAAAACCCATACAAGGTCAACAAAGTGCCAATATAACCCCACTTTCTCCACCATTCGGTAGTGTCCCCTTTTCTCGTAGGTACCTAGTAAGACATTGTAAAATATAATAAAATTGATAATTACCCCTGAAAACACGTGAAAACCGTGAAAACCAGTAATAAAGAAGAAGAAGTTCGCAAACTGCTTTCTTCCGTATTCGTTTCGTATCATATTTGCTCCTTGGACGATATCGCCTGACTCAAGAAAAACAACACTTTGTTGATGAGTGAATGATTCTCCTTCTTTACCAGGTTCTTTTAGATAATATTCCATATTACTCTTCAGGGAAGTAAGTACCTCTGATTTACTAAATATTTCGCCGTGATTACTGGCATGACCTTCTTCCATACCATGCACGAGTTGACTAAAACTTAATCGTTCACCATCTGCATTGTATATGTGAAGTATTTCCTGTCGAGAAGTTTCTATAGCACCACTATCGCCGATGATAAAATGATACCATTCCCAAGCTTGAGAGCCTACAAAAATGAAACCACCAACTATTGTCCAGAGCATCCAATTTGTTACTGCCTTACGATTCATTTTTTCACCTGCATTTACAGCGAGGACCATTGTGACTGAAGACATGATTAATATAAATGTCATAAGCGCAACGTACAACAAAGGTTGATCACCTTCTAAACCCGGAAAATGCGTAAAAACATTTTCAGCAATCGGCCAGGTGCTCTCGTACTTAAAGCGCATTAATCCATAAGCAGTCAAAAAGCCTGAAAAAGTCAGAGCATCTGATAACAAGAAAAACCACATCATTAGTTTTCCATATCGCGCTCCTAACGGTCTAGAGCCCCCTTTCCAGTTGTTTTCTTCCTTCATCATTTCAGCGGTCGAAGCCATAATGGATAGTTTTCATAGTTTAAGCAAATTTAACGTATAACGCTTAAAAAGACATACAAATACAACCACAATAGGTCAACAAAATGCCAATAAATACCAGTAAGGCTTAGACCGTGGCAATCTTCTTGAGTATAATGCCCCCGTAATGAGCGGAAAAGTGTTCTAATTAATGCTATAATTCCACCCAAAACATGTGCTGCATGGAAGATAAAAATAGCATATACCCATGAACCTGATGGGTGGGATTGTTTGCCCGCAAAAATTATATTCTCTGCCATCAATTGACCCCACGCTTTTGCTTGTAAAAGCATAAAAACTAAACCTAGTATCAATACAGCGACCAACGAAGGAGTTAATAATTTTAAATTCCCCATGCTGAAAGCACGCTTACCCCACCAGAAAATCGCCGAGGATAATAGCATCACAATTGTACTGTACATAAAGGCAGATGGCAAGGCAAAAGTTATCCATTGTCCATTCGCAACCAAGGTAGTTCGGCTCACAACGTAACCTGATGTCAAGCCTGCAAAGGCCATAATGATTGAGCCAATACCAATCCACAAAAGCGGTTTAGATGCTTTTCTTCGTTGTTGTGCTAATGTTTCCATTATTTAGATAAATCTATCAATAACATAAATAAGTTGCATACCTGTGAGGTAACCAATACTACTAAACATTAGTTTACGAGCAATACTATCTTCACTGCTCTTGAGCAGATTTAAAGCATTAGCAAAAACCCAAGCCCCTAAAATAGAGACTAATACAGCTCCTGGAATACTTAATTTTAAGTCACCTGTTATTCCAAAGGCAGGTAATACCCCAACTATTATCATAAAAAAGGTGTAAAACATAATTAAAAGTTGCGTAGCCCTATTCTTTGCACCTGTTGGTAATAAATTATAGTTGGCTCTTTTATAGTCCTCAAAAGAAAACCAAGCTATTGCCCAAAAATGAGGAAATTGCCATAAAAATTGCTGAGCAAATAATGTGCCCGTCTCTATATCAAAATCATTTCTAGCGGCTACCCATCCAAGCATATAGGGTATGGCTCCGGGAAAAGCTCCTACAAATACTGCTAATGATGTTTTTGCTTTTAAGGGAGTGTATATAAACGCATATAAAATTACTGATAACGCACCGAAAAATGCCGACATGATATTTATACAGTATAAGATTATGAGTCCTATCAACAAGGCCATTAAAGCAGCAAAGTTAGCTTGAATTGTAGTCAGTGTTCCTGCCGGAAGAGGACGATTTTTAGTCCGGACCATAAGCGCGTCTTGGTTCATTTCATAAATTTGATTAAACGCATTCGATGCGGCGACAACCAATAAACCTCCTGAGATTAGTAATAAGATATCCTCCCAGGAAAACTCTTGGAAACCCAATAAATATCCTGCCACGGAGGAAAAGACAACAGATGCACCCAACCGGAATTTCCCTAATCTTATGA
>CACMMX010000015.1 GCA_902614915.1 uncultured Cryomorphaceae bacterium | reverse complement strand
TATATTTTAATCAAAACTTAAATTCTTGGGATGTAAGTGGTGTATCTGATATGCAAAATATGTTTTACTGGGCTGATGCATTTAATGGATTCATAGGAAATTGGGATGTGAGTAATGTGACTAATATGCAGGGTATGTTTAACGGTTCGTCTAACTTTAATAGATCCTTGGGGAGTTGGGATGTGAGTAACGTGACCAATATGCAGAGTATGTTCCGCGGTGCTTCTGCTTTCAATCAAGACATTGGTAATTGGGATGTTAGTAATGTAACGAGCCTCAAAGAGATGTTCCAGAATGCATCATCTTTTAACCAAGATATTGGTAATTGGGATGTCAGTAATGTTGAAGATATTTCTTATATGTTTCAGAATGCATCATCTTTCAACCGAGACATTGGGAATTGGAATGTAGGTAATGTTACGGCGATGAGAAAAATGTTTGAAAACGCTACAGCTTTCAACCAAGACTTAAGTGGATGGTGCGTTCCTTCAATAACCTCTATTCCCACAAATTTTTCAACAGGTAGCTCTTTGACTCCATCCAACCATCCCGTTTGGGGTACTTGCCCTTAGGGAGGGCAAGTAGTCAGAATACTTTCCCCTGCTTTCTTTGTTTCTTACTCAATGTGTCACTCTTTGTGACACTTTCGTACTTTTGAAGTAGATTGAAGATTACTCGAATTGATTTGAAAAAAGTATTATTTGTTTTTTTTCTCATCACACTCATTGTGATAGTCCTTTGTAAAGTCTCAAATACGTTTCAAAGTAAAAAGCATCAACAGACAATAAAACAAGAGACTACAACGTTTCCTAGTCTTGATAGTAAAAGTTTTAATTGGCAGGGTGGTGATAACAAACTCTATACAGTGATATTCATTAACAAATCAAAAACAGAGGAGCTATCTAATGACGCGTTAAATAACGCTATCCTAGGAATTATGTCAAAAAGCAGAAAGGTCATTGAAGAAAACTATTCCTATTATACATTCGTGCCGGATAAGCTCAGTATTTATGGTGGACTGGATGGTAAAGTTAAAGCGTGTAGTGAATATAGGGGTATAAATAAATCTTTAGGCGAGATTGAGATAGTGACCTACTTTGATTTCGATATGCAAGGAAGAACTGAGTTTCTTTTTCACGAATAGTTTTGAGGTTTGGTCTTCATTTTTAATAAGTTTTTAGCTCATTAACCTCACACTAGATCTTTTATAGTCTCACTCAATGTATCACTTTCGTAATTTCGTTGTCAAATATATGTTTAGCTCTTTGCTTTTTTAGACTGAACATTGGTCACTTTAATTTCTTCATTACTTACTTCTAGATTAGTAACTTGTACTTTTTATTAATTTGAATTTTTTTAACTAAAATGAAGAGCGTCCCAAAAAATTTAAATACACCTGAAAGGTGGGCCAGAGCAGTAATTGCGATATTCTTATTACCTGCAGTTTTTTTTAATGGATATGATGTATTCACTGTAACACAAACAGTTGCTGGGCTCATCCTTGTTTATAATGCCCTTTCGGGTATATGTTGGACCTCCCGTATTTTTGGTATTAAAACTTGCCAACGTAGTTAAGTCGAAAATTTTCAGCTAATAGCGCCTTGACTCCATCCAACCATCCAGTTTGGAGTATTTGCCCTTGAAGAACAAACGGACTTAAATATTGAGGCCCTTCCTTTTCGGAGGTCCATTTTTATAATATGACTTAAATAAAAAAAGATAATGGGATTAGGCAAAACCTTTACAAATTCAATAGTAAGGGAGATCGGAAGAAATTATGGTAAAGCTATTTCAAATAGTTTACTAGGTGATAAACACTCTACCCCTCATAGACTTGTGGGAAGCACGGCTATTGATAGAAAAAGAGGAAGGATTTATCAAAATGACTTAGATAAAGCGATTAAAAAATTTGAAATCAAAGGCTTTCAAGCAACCTTTAATCAAGCATTGAATATTCACAGTGAGTATTTTGAATTAGTAGATGAAGCAAATACTGATGGCACTATTGACCTTAACGAGCTTCTTTTTCTTGTAAAGTCAAGCAAACTAGCAATCCCTACTTTGCGAAGAGCCAAAAGTGCTCTTTTAGATTATGACAAGCAAGACTTTGCAGATAAAGTAGATGCTAAAATTACCGATATTTCGGACTTCATAAAAACATTAAATACCTCACTAGATGTCAATAAACTGCCTGAGGTAAAATTTAATTCTATAGCGGCTTTATTTGGTCTGTTATCGCTTTTTGGTCTTGACAGGGTTTACTTTAGTCCAAAAAAAATTAAAAGCTATTTAATTGCCTTTATTGGCTTATTTTTCATTAGTAGCGTCTATAATGGAATGAAGGATGATATGGAGGATTTAACCTACTATTTATTTGTGCCTGGTACAATATCCTTGTGGTATTTTCTATGGTACAACCGTAAAAAAGATGGAGGATATTGGGGTTATAGAAGAATAAAAAAAAAGCAGAAAGCATTTAACTCACTTGCAATTGAACTCAAGGAGTTGCTTGAAGATTATACATCTTTGTTATAAAGAATTCACCGCAGCAGCCTGAGCTGACATATTCGTATTTTCGTTTTCAAATTGATTTGAGATGAAGAAGTTATTATTTGTGGTACCTGTTATTTTAATTGGGACTCTTGTAATGTCGTGCAATCAAAATCCAACATATAATCAAGAGGTATTACTTTCTCAAACAATTACAATTAACCCTCCTTTAGAAAATCTTCAAGGGAATCAGTTTTCATCAATTCCAATAGGAGGTTTTGTTTGGTTAGGGTCTAGTAATTCAAGTCCTCTAGATTCTTTGATTTCTGATGACTATATCGTTAGTACAGGAAGTAATTTACAAGGAACAGTTCAACTTTTAAATAATTCTAACCCGAGCCTTTGTCATCTCGTAACGATTTATACATATTTGGAGGAAAGTTTATATGATACCCGACAATATGAAATGGGTGTCCAGTCTTGTGATAATGGCTCTCAGAACTCGTACAATATAATCATACCCAAAACACTTAAATGAGCAAAGTGAGAATTTGTCTTTTTTGTCAAAAATCGCTTTGTTTTGACTGATTTCGATTCATTTTGACCCTTTTTTAGTTGATTTAAGCTCTTTTTTAGTTGATTTTTGATTTTCCTGTTTTTTAGGAAACCGTTCAGTTGAGGCAATTGCCCCTATGTTGTATGAAAAGTTTGTTAATAATTAAAGAACAGTTGCGGGAACTGATATTATTTATTTCTCACATTTGAACTATTACTAAAATTTTTAAAGAATGAAGAAAATACTATTGTTTTTATTTGGCTTTGGAATATCAACTTCTTATGCGCAAGAGATTGCTCAATACTCTGTAGGATTAGGATTAAGCCCTTTTGGTGGCTCTTTACAACTAGGTTATGTCGTAAGTGAAAAAACTAGTTTTAATATTGGTGTCGGAACACTACCAGAATCATCCTCACCGTTTAGTCCTGAAATAGGAGGAGAAACATTTGACGTTACATCTAGTAGCGATTGGATGGGCTTTTTTATTAATCACCGTCCTTTTGAATCTGCCGATTGGTTTAGAGTAAATACCGGTATTGCCGTAGGAAGTATTTTTAATAGCTTAGTAGGTGACCAAGGGTCCAACTATGATGTCAATTACACGGAAAATCCTGTAACTTATTTGGGCATTGGATTTGGCTTAAGGCCAAAAAAAGGTTTAACCTATGGCTTTGACGCGGGGCTCTTATATGGCTCAGGTCCTGCATTGACCGGTCTTCAGGGTGGATGCTCTTCAGCCTCTCCCGAGGAAGTACTTAGTCACCCTTTCTTTGCGAAGGTCCTTCCAAATATTCAATTTGGAGTCGCTTACGGATTTTAGTATTTCTACACACTGAGGTTGGGCGCTGCCCGAGAACTTTTCAAGCTGTGAGTTACTCGTTTAGACTGGTGAGCAGCTGGTTAGAGCGCCGGATTGTGGTTCCGGAGGTTGCGGGTTCGAATCCCATCTTCTCCACATTAGAAGCATCTCACTTAGAGATGCTTTTTTTATTATCTATACTGCTTTGGCTGGTGATATTAGCATAAGGTGTCTGGTTAATATTATCTCCATTATAGTGTATTCTTTGTTTGGTAAATCCTCAACATCTAACTGCTTCACTTCTAATCCCCTTAAAATAGGTAATCGATACTTTAATACATTTACGATACGAACTAATAACGACAGATTATGCAGAAACAATTTGAATTCAATGAGGATGTTGGTGGATTATTTGTTAATCTAATTGCGGCCTATTTAATGGTGTTTTTCACCCTTGGTATTGCAACTCCTTGGGCTTTTTGTAAGCTTGAAAGATGGAAAGCAAAAAACACGACCATTGATTGTAGAAAAATAAAATTTATCGGAGAGGGTAGTTCCTTGCTTGGTAAGTTTATCGTTTGGTATTTACTAACACTTATAACCGTCGGCATTTACTCTTTTTGGATGATTAATAAACTTCAAAAATTCAAGATAGAGAATACGGTTTTTGTGGATTAAATATTAGGAATATCCACTTCTTTTAATTCGACTATTTCTAATTCCCTTGAATAAGCAAGCGATACTTGCTACATTGATGTATTATATTATAATTTCGAAAAAATAATTTTGTATGATTAGATTAATATTTTGCTTAGGCTTTTTTTTGCTGTTAAATCAGAGCTATTCTCAGAGCAAGGAAATGAAATTTATTGATGGTGATATTATGTATGGGTATAATGGAATTTCGTTTCGAAAGGCTGCCAAATTAGCTGAAGCAGAGGGCTGTTTAGAAGCCGAACCATTTTTTAGAAAGGCCGCAAAAAAAGAGTCTGCGATGTGGATTTGGGGCACTGTTGCAATCCTCGAAGCAGGCGTAGGAGGAGCTATAGTTGGTCTTGGAGATCCCTTAGGTATAGCACCAATCGCAGCGTCAGCATCAACATTAGCTGCGGTTATTTCAATTCAAAAAAAACAGAAATATTTAGCCCTTGAAGGGATAGACATTTTCAACAAATGTATCGTTGAGTAAGGTTTTCTTAAGATAACTCTATGAACTTAGTAAGAAATGAAAAATAGGATAACAACAAAGAAAATTTTTTATCGAGTAGCGTTATTTTCAATCTTCTTTTTTTTGGAAGTTGTACGCAAAATTATTTTAGTTCACCGAACAATACATTAACACAAGAAAATTTAGATTCAGCGTTGTTTGGTCATTGGAGAAATTTAACTAAAGAGAGGAACTATGTTTTAACAAGTGATGGGAAAATCACCCTTTACCTTGAATCTACCTTGAATGACGGAGGGATATCAAACGAGGTGCTGATGGGTGATTGGTATACTGTCGGTGATATTTTAAGCATTGAGTTTTCAGAAGTACCTGGCAGTGTTAATTTGTATTTCGTGGTTGGTGAGTATGCAGTAATTGGAGATACTTTGAGTATATTGAAATCAAGTTACGAGTTTGTACTTGATACTGGAAAATATTCGAAGCAATAGAAATTAAAATTCACCTGAAAAAGTTGTTAATGTTTAATAGAATCAATTTAAAGAGATAATTATGAAAGATATACTAGTTGTTGGAAGACTAAAGGCAGGAAAGTTTGACAAATTTATGGGCTTTATGCAGTCTGAAGAAGGAATAAATGAAAGAAAGAAAATAGCTGATTTAACGAAAACTTTAGGTACTGTTTCTCCAGATAAAAGTGCAGTAATGTTTAAAATTGCTGTCCATGATGAAGATGCTTTGAATTCGTTTTTAGATGGCACAAATCCTGTTTCAAAACCAGTTTTTGATGAGGTTATGGACAGTTATGAGATATATGGGTTGAAAAAGGTGTGATAAAATTATTGAGCGTTTTAAACCATTAAACGTGAGTTCAAATCGATTTTTCTACCTAATTTTAATTATGCATGTTTTTTACAGACTAAATAACCTGAAGTAATTTGAAAAATTTAAATCAATAGAAAATCCTGGAATGAAAAAAATAGTATTCTTTTTAATTCTTTGCACTTTTGCGCTTAGTGCACAGCCTAAAGAATTAGTATTAAATTTTCATCATAAAATGGATGGGCAGGCACTCACGAATACATTAGTTGGGGTCAATAATTTAGGTAATCAGTTTAAATTTTCACGACTTCAATACTATGTGGATGATATCGAAATTATTTATAATCAAAGCGATACCTTATTTTATACCAATGTTCTGTTAATTGATGCCTTAAGTGAAGAAAATACCAAAGTATATCTTGGATCTTTAAATTTGGACTCCGTTTCTGCCGTTCGGTTTGCTATTGGTGTAGGCCCTGACGTAAATAATTTAGACCCATCTGTATACCCAATCTCACATCCACTAGCACCAAAGTTTCCGTCAATGCATTGGGGCTGGGCTGCTGGCTACAGGTTTGTCTGTGCAGAAGGCCTTGGTGGGGCGTCATTTAATCAAACTTTTCAACTCCATGGTCTAGGCAATAGTAATTATGCTATGCAAACTATTAATACTAGAGGTACAACATCAGGTAACGATACATTGGTTATAGATATTGAGGCAGACTACAGTAATTTAACTAAAAACATTTCAGTTGCTTCTGGTACAATTTCTCACGGAGAAACGGGTGATGCCCTCGAAGCCTTGAAGAATTTAAATAATCATGTATTCCAAAGTGCAGAAGGGATTACCGCTTTAGCTTTTAATGAAAAAGACTGGACTGATTTAAAGATTCATCCTAACCCCTCAAATGGAGAAGTATTTTTCACAGGCATGGATAATGCAGATTTGGTTATTTACAACGCCTTAGGAGAAGTTGTACACAAGTCTAAATTGAAAAATTTACAATCCATATTTTTAAAAGATTCCGGAACTTATTTATGTGTAGTTTCTCTGAATGGGTTTATTAGAACATCAAAAATATTGGTTCGATAAATGAAATTTTACACGACCATTTTCCTCGTTTACACTGAAATTATGGGTTGTTCTAAAAAATTTCTCGCCAACATGCGATGACTGCGATTTGAGATACTTTCCGCATAACGCTAATGGATAGAGAACTGATTTCTAATGAAAGATATTTTTCACCATTTTAATTGGTTAGCAGTACTTATTTTTTTTTCATGCGAAAAAGAGCCTTCGTTATTAATTAACACTGAATTGACTCAATGGCCAAAGATGGAATATCCTTTGGATAATCAGCCGAACGGAAAAAAAATCGCTCTTGGCAAACGTCTCTTTCATGACCCTATTCTCAGCTTAGATAGCTCTATCAGTTGTTCTTCTTGTCATAAAGAGGAGTACGCCATGGCAGATAATCTTCCTGTAAGCCTAGGTATTGAAAACAGACTAGGTAAACGAAACTCTCCGTCACTTTGGAATATTGGATACCATCCGTATTACATGAGAGAAGGTGGTGTCCCTTCTTTGGAAATGCAAGTTCTTGTTCCTGTTCACGAACACAATGAAATGGCTTTCAATATGCTACTTTTAGCAAAGCGATTAAATTCGGACTCTTCTTATCAGACTGAATTCCGAAATGCATTTAATGACACTGCGACGCCATATACCATTACTAGGGCAATTGCCCAATTTGAAAGAACCTTGATTTCAAATAACGCTCCCATAGATGCTTATTTGGCGGGTAATGAAAATGCCATATCTAGAGAAGCGAAGAGTGGGCTTGCTCTTTTCTTTGGTAAGGCTAATTGCAGCCATTGTCATAGCGGACCCTTATTCACAAATTTTGGGTTTTACAATAACGGTACTGCAACCAGTATCAACGATTATGGTCGGGGCCAATTAACATTGGACTCATCCGATTTTTTTACTTTTAAAGTGCCGTCTTTAAGGCATGTTAAATCTACAGCCCCATATATGCATAATGGCAGCTTAACTTCTCTTTCTGACGTATTAAATCAATACAATTTAGGTGGTTCTGGACTCGATTATACTAGCGACGGAATAGAGGAATTGAAACTCAATAATCGAGAACTTATTGAGTTGGAAGAGTTTTTAAAAACCCTTTAAGTTTTGCTTTGATATATTCTCACCGCATTCTGGTTATGGTATTCTCATAATTTGAAGGCTAAAAAACAAAAAACTTTTAAAATTTATTTCATCTGTTGGTGTGCTAAATAAATTGAGTACGATTAGAACTTTTATTTTAATTCAAACTAATCCAAATTTTAATTTATTACAATTGGCATAGTTGTGGCTATGTTATTCATTGACAACCTAAAAATTTTAATTTATGAGAAAGATTTTTATTGGTATTATCCTATTGATTTCAATTACCATGAGTGCCCAGAGTAATTGGGGAATAAAAACAGGGTTAAACTATAATATTAATTCTATTGGTTTAAGTGATGCAGCGAGCTCCGCTCAAGAAATTCTTGAAGGCCAAACTGCAGATAACGGTTATCATTTAGGTGTTTTTGGCCGTCAATTTTTAGGTAATCAGCTTTTTACTTCGGGATGTTTGATATTTGCAAAGAACACTCATTTCTTAGAAGGAAGTAACGCCGATGGTCCTGTATATGGCCAACTTAACCATCAGTTTCTTCAATTGGATGCTGATCTTGGTATACGATTATTAAAATTAATTAGGGCAGAAGCAGGCGTGCATTATCAAGGAACAATAAGCGATAACGCATTCAAACAAACGTTTCAGTCCCCCTCTGTGGGTTATAATATTGGGGTTGGTTTAGACTTATGGAAGCTAAGTTTTGATGTAACTTATTATAGTAGTTTTCAAGATCATACCGGAAGTTGGCGCGACATCCCATTGAGCTATGATAGGTCTCAGCTGTTGATTAGTCTTGGAATCAAACTATAGTTTCGATAGAATAATTAAAGCTTTGGCACGAGATTTGTTCATGTCAAATTGCGTTTTTAGATGAGTATAAGCGAGTAACTTCATTGACGCGACATGGTTTTGTTCAGCGAGCCGCTTCGTACCCCGGAGCGGCTCGTTCGCTTTCTATATTATAGTGAATGAGGCCTCTCCAAGACCATCTACCCTGAGGTTAACATTTAAAGTTTTCCTAATAAAGGATGCAGTTGTTGATGCACCAGCAAGCACAATCATCCCTTTCATTAACGGAATATTGTAGCGACATGCAAGTCTAGTAGAGGCTGCCAATGCTTCAAAAGGGTTATCTAAAATATCGTCACTTGAACCCTCCGTTTCCAGTTGGCCGTCAAAACTCATTTTCATGTCTAATCCATTCAAGCCCAAAGGTACATCACACCATTGCCCCAAAATAAATGCGCAAGAGCTGCAATTATCCGAAACAACATCTTCAAGCGAAAACTTAAAGCTTTCATACCTTGAATCAATTATTTCTATAGCAGCAGCTACTCTATCAACATAATTGATAACTTCATTGGCGGTTAAGGGCTCATATATATCCGTATTTAGTCGAAAGGCAATTTCTGGTTCTGCACGTGGGTGACAACAATTAGCTTTCAAAAGAGGTTCCCTTTTATTTAGCTGCATGTCGCTTGTCAATTGGCCAATAATCACGTCTTTCACGCCCATCTGTTTCATCTTGGCGTGGGAGGTGAATCCCATTTTGACCCCAACAATTGGGAACCCTTCTTCTTGACGCAGGCGGATTAACTCATGTTGTACCTGATATGCGGATTCTAAACTATAATTCTCTGACAAAGAGAATTGTTTTACGGGAGTTTGAGTTCTTGCAGCGCGATGCAGGATAGATGCTTTTTCGGAAATACTTATCATTATATTTTTATACAAATATTTTTGGGTTCTGTAAAGAAACGCAACGATTCCAACCCACCTTCTCTTCCAACGCCACTTTGTTTCATGCCTCCAAATGGCGTCCTCAAATCGCGCAGTAACCAGCAATTGACCCAAATAATACCGGCGTGTAGTTGATTTGCCATTCTGTGTGCGGTCTTAAGGTCCGATGTCCAAATTGAAGCAGCCAATCCATATGGTGTACTATTTGCCAATTCTAATGCCTCTTTTTCAGTTACAAAAGGAGTCAATGTGACTACAGGGCCAAAAATTTCCTCCTGATTCGTCCTGCATGTAGCAGATAGGTTTTCAAAAACCGTAGGTGCAATAAAGTAACCATTTTCACATCGGCCTTCTAATTTAACTTGATTCCCGCCTATCAAAAGTTTTCCTCCTTCCTCCTTTGCAAGCTCTATGTAACTCAAAACTTTGTTCATATGATCTTTGCTCGCAACAGCCCCCATTTTTGACTCTTCTGAAAGGGGATCTGCCACAGTTAGTCCAGCGACTCGTTCTAAGAACGCCGACTTGAATTTTTCATAAATACCCTCTTGAACATAGATACGAGAACCACAAAGACAAATCTGTCCTTGATTCGAAAATGCGGCACGAACAGCGGTATTGACGGCATCATCAAAGTCACAATCATTAAAAATCACATTGGCATTTTTTCCACCTAATTCTAAAGTGATTTTCTTGAACATAGGGGCAGCGACAGAGGAAATTACCTTACCTGTTTGTGTCCCACCTGTAAATGAAATAATATTGGTGTCTTCATGTGCAACAATAGCAGCACCAACTTCACCGCCTAGTCCGTGAACTACGTTAAGTACACCCTTTGGGAAATTAATTTCTTCTAGAATTTTACACAAAAGGTAAGCTGTCGCAGGGGTAACCTCTGAAGGTTTTGCCACTACCGTATTTCCTGCAGCAAGTGCAGGAGCAATCTTCCAGCTAAATAAAT
Organism: uncultured Cryomorphaceae bacterium; assembly: GCA_902614915.1. GTDB lineage: Bacteria > Bacteroidota > Bacteroidia > Flavobacteriales > Schleiferiaceae > UBA10364. Next base: position 30,531 of record CACMMX010000015.1, on the reverse strand, counting down.
AAAGAGGCAGGTTCCAAGGGCTTATACAACCTGCAACCCCAACAGGTTGTCTTAGCGTATAATTAAAACCGCTGTTGCCCATATCGTGAACATCATAAGAATCGTGCAATATAGCTGTGGCATAAAACTTAAAATTATCTCGAGCACGAGGGATATCGATTGCCGTTGCGAGCTTAAGTGGTTTCCCGTTGTCCTTACTTTCTGCAAGTGCTAGTATTTCGCACTTATCATTTATGGCATGGGAGATTTTCATTAGCCACCTTGATCGTTCCTGAATACTCAGTGAACTCCAAGCATGAAACGCATCTTTTGCTGCGGATACTGCAAGGTTTACATCACTTGGTTGACTTCGTGGAATCCGTCCATAGGTATTCCCTGTTGAGGGGTCTATATTGTCTAAATATTGTCCTTCAACCGGCGCAGTAAATACGCCATTTATAAAGTTGCGAATAGTCATCATTTGGGGTCTCAATGGTAGCTAAGATAAGGAAGCTTTGCCTGCAATTTTAAAAGTGCTCAGTTTTGCGCTAACTTGTAAATCCCAAAGCAAACAAATCATGTCAGTACTTAGACCGTTTAATTTCCAGAAGTGGCTAGATGAAAATAGGGACCTACTTAAACCGCCTGTGGCAAACAAGAACTTGACTCCGGATAGTGATGAATATATTTGCATGGTTGTAGCAGGTCCGAATGCCCGAAACGATTACCATTACAATGAGACTGAAGAGTTCTTCTATCAGCTTGAAGGTAACATCACCGTTAAAGTTCAAGTAGATGGAAAGGTTAAAAGCGTAGATCTTGGCCCAGGTGATATGATGACTGTACCTGCAAAAGTTCCCCATAGTCCTGTACGCCGTGAAGGAAGTATAGGTCTTGTTATTGAGCGGGTAAGAGCGGGAAGAGGTTTTACTGATGGCCTTTTATGGTATTGTGGAAATTGTAATCATAAACTTCACGACACCTATTTTGAACTCAAAAATATTGAAACCGATTTTTTACCAAGGTTTAAAGCCTTCTATTCAAGCCTTGAACTTCGGACATGTAATCAATGCGGGACCATCATGGAAATGGATTCAAGGTTTGTCTAGGAATGTGTGAAGTAATTAGCAGAAATTTTTCGGTTGATATCCACACACATATTCTACCTAAGGACATTCCTAATTTTAGGGAGCGATTTGGGTATGGAGGATTCATACGATTAGAACACCACATGCCTTCTTGTGCACGAATGTTCAAGGACGATGAATTTTTCCGAGAGGTAGAAAGCAATTGTTGGAATCCTTCGATACGTATAAGTGAATGCGATATTCATCATATAGATGTGCAGGTATTATCAACGGTCCCGGTGATGTTCAACTATTGGGCTCAACCAAAACACACATTGGAAGTTGCCATTTTTTTAAACGATCATATCGCGGAAATTTGTGCCAAGTATCCGAAGCGATTTGTTGGGTTAGGTACATTGCCCATGCAAAGCCCGGAATTAGCGATTCAAGAACTGGGTCGGTGTAAAGAAATAGGTTTGAAAGGAATTCAGATAGGCACACATATAAATGATTGGAATCTAGACGCGCCAGAGCTATTTCCAATTTTTGAGGCTTGTCAGGATTTGGATATGGCAGTATTTGTTCACCCTTGGGATATGATGGCAAAAGAAAAAATGGGAAAGTATTGGTTACCTTGGCTAGTCGGAATGCCTGCGGAAAGTTCTCTTGCTATATGTTCACTTATTTTTGGCGGTGTATTTGAGCGTTTGCCAAATCTTCGATTTGCTTTTGCTCATGGTGGAGGTTCTTTCCCAGCCACATTTGCTCGAATAACGCGTGGCTTTGACGTTCGTCCAGATTTATGTGCTATTGATAATGAAGTTTCACCGGAAAAATACTTGGGTAAATTTTGGCTTGACTCTTTAGTTCATGATCCAAAAATGCTTGACTACATTGTAGACCTGGTTGGAGAAAATAGAGTAGCATTAGGAACAGATTATCCATTTCCTCTTGGAGAGCGTGCCCCAGGAAAACTCATAAGTTCAATGCTTTGGAGTCAGGAAAGAAAGGACAACCTTCTTCACGGCGCTGCTTTGGAATGGTTGAATTTAGACTTATCCAAGTTCATTTAATAGCACTTGTTCAGCCCCACCAATTGTGGTAAGTTTGAACATCAGAAAACCTCGTTATGAGTGATCCCATCAAACACGAATGTGGTCTTGCTTTTTTACGTCTCCTCAAACCGCTAGAGTATTACGTTGAGAAATACGGAACAGCATTCTACGGCCTTAATAAGATGTACCTCCTTATGGAAAAACAGCGTAATCGCGGCCAAGATGGTGCAGGATTGGCGAACGTGAAACTCAACATGGAGCCAGGTACTCGCTATATCTCTCGTTATCGCTCTGTAGATTCAAACAGTATTGGCGATATTTTTGATAAAGTACAAAAGCGAATAGCAGTTGCTGTTGCTGGCAATGCTGAACTTCTTAAAGACGTTTATTGGCTAAAAAAGAACCTACCATTCACTGGAGAAGTATTCCTAGGCCATTTAAGATATGGGACTTACGGGGGGAATACTATTGAGGCATGTCATCCTTTCTTACGTCAAAATAACTGGCCAACTCGCAATCTAATTGTAGCCGGTAATTTTAATATGACCAACGTTGACGAACTGTTTGGCGAATTAGTAGAGCTGGGTCAGCATCCTAAAGAAAAGGCGGATACGGTCACTATTATGGAAAAGATTGGTCATTTCTTAGATGAAGAAAATGACCGTCTGTATTACGAACTCAAGGAGAAGGGATATACCAAAAAAGAATCGACTGCAGAAATAGCCAAGCGACTTGATGTAGCGGAAGTCTTAAGGAGTGCCTCAAAAAAATGGGACGGTGGTTACGCTATGGCTGGGATGATGGGACATGGAGATTCCTTTGTTTTGCGCGACCAAGCTGGAGTACGCCCGGCATTCTACTACTATGATGACGAGATTGTGGTAGTTGCTTCTGAACGTCCAGTCATTCAGACTGCGTTAAATATTAAAACGGATCAAGTCAATGAATTGCCTCCAGGCGCTGCTATTATTGTAAAAAATCACGGTGAGGTAAGCATTGAGCAGATTAAAGAGCCACTAGAATATAAGGCTTGTTCATTCGAGCGTATTTACTTTTCACGAGGGAATGATCGAGACATTTACAAAGAGCGAATTGAATTAGGTCGCCGATTAATACCAAAATTGATTGAAAAAATCAATGGCGAGGTTGACAATACGGTCTTTTCCTTTATCCCAAATACGGCTGAAGTGAGTTTTTATGGAGTAGTCAAAGGCATGGAGGATTATTTTAATCAACTCAAATTTGAGGCGATAAGTGGTAAAAACTTGAACGAAGCAGAACTGAAAGACCTGCTTTCAAAAAGACCAAGAGTTGAAAAAGTAGCTTGGAAAGATTTAAAGCTGCGCACTTTCATAACTCAGGACAGTTCTAGAGATGAGCTAGTAAGTCACGTATATGATATTACTCATGGTGCTGTGAATCCCGAAGATAACCTTGTGGCAATTGATGATAGTATAGTGCGTGGTACTACTTTAAAGCAAAGTATTTTAAGAATATTTGACCGATTATCACCCAAGCACATTGTGATTGCATCTTCGGCTCCGCAGATTAGATATCCTGACTGTTATGGTATTGATATGGCTCGAATGGGAGATTTTATAGCCTTTAGGGCGGCTGTGGCCTTACTAAAAGAAAGAGGGTTGACCGGTGTAATTGATGAGGTATATAAGAAGTGTAAGAAACAAGAATCACTTCCAGACAGTGAGGTATTGAACTACGTCAAGGAAATCTATGCCCCGTTTACTGCAGAAGAAATAAGTGACAAGATAGCTGAACTCTTGACTCCTTCTGATGTAAAAGCAAGAGTAAGTATTGTATATCAGAACATTAAAGATTTACACCTGAGTTGCCCAAATAATCCTGGTGATTGGTATTTTACTGGAGACTATCCGACGGTTGGAGGAAATAGAGTGGTGAACAAGAGTTTCATCTTCTACGTTGAAGGAAGAAAAGAAAGAGCATACTAAGTGAAAATATATACAAAAACAGGGGACGAAGGAACTACTTCGTTGCTCACAGGTAAGCGGGTTTCAAAGGGCGATATGCGTTTGGAAGCATACGGCACCCTGGATGAGTTAAATTCATGGTTAGGTGTGCTTGCTGCAGAAGTTCCAGATAATTGTTTTCCTTTTTTGACGAAGATTCAAAGTGAATTATTTTCAATGGGCTCCTATTTGGCTTTGGAAGGTGATGCGAGTTTCCCAATGCCAAAATTGGATGTTAGTCTAGTGGAATCTTTAGAGCGACAAATTGATTCTTGGAACGAACAGCTTCCCGAGCTCAAAAACTTTATTTTACCCACTGGCTCTAAGGCTTCTTCCATGGCCCAAGTAGCCCGCACGATTTGCCGACGTGCAGAACGTCGGGTGGTAGCACTAGCAAACGAGGTTGAGGTAAAAAGAGAAATTCCAATATTTTTAAATAGATTATCAGATTTCTTTTTTGTTCAATCTAGGTTCATCCTGAATGTAGAGGGGAATGGAGAGATAATTTGGAATCCAAGTCCTTAGCAAGCTACATTTTTGCAAAAAAGTTGCGTAAGTGTGTATTTCAATTACATTTGCACGAAATATCAAATCGAGTTAATACCATATAATTATGTACTGGACTCTTGAATTAGCCTCTTATTTAAGTGATGCCCCATGGCCTGCAACACGCGACGAGTTAATTGATTATGCAATTCGCACAGGCGCCCCTTTAGAAGTGGTGGAGAACCTCCAAGCAATTGAGGAAGAAGAGGAAGAAACATATGAGAGCATCGAAGAGATTTGGCCAGATTATCCCTCTGAAGAGGATTTCCTTTGGAACGAAGAAGAATATTAAAACTCAGAGCCTTTTAGTCTCTTTTTATTGTAAAAAAATTTATGCTCTGATGCAAGTCCAAAATCTCAGTAGCATTATTAATGGTATCAAATAGTTAGCCCAATTTTGTGTTGTACTTTTGGAGGAAATCACAAGACTCTTAAATGGATAGGTTTTCATTTTTAGGAAGTGTACATGCTGAATTTATTGACCAGCAGTACCAACTATATCTTAATGACCCTGATAATACTGAGCCAAGCTGGAGATCCTTCTTTCAGGGTTTTGACTTTGCTAAAGAAGTGTATTCCGAGGATGACCTTGAAGGTAATGGTGTGCCAAAAGAGGTGATAAAAGAATTTCATGTTTTAAACCTTATTCAAGGATACCGCTCTAGGGGCCACTTATTTACTAAAACGAATCCCGTTAGAGAACGTCGAGAATACAAACCAACGCTTGAACTTGAAAATTTTGGGTTAGCCCAAGACGATTTAGAAACAGAATTCAGCGCCGCTACCGAATTAGGAGCTAGTGGACCCAGAACACTTCGAAAAATCGTCGAGCACCTAGAGGCAATTTATTGTCAAAGCACCGGTGTTGAATACAATTATATTCGTGATCCTGAACGCAGAACGTGGATTAAAAATTGGATTCATGAAAACGATAATCAACCTTCATTATCTACTGAAGATAAGAAGCAAATCTTACATAAACTAAACGAGGCAGTAAGCTTTGAAGCTTTTTTAAACACAAAGTATGTAGGTCAAAAGCGTTTCTCTATAGAAGGAGCAGAATCCCTTATACCGGGACTAGATGAAGCCATTAATCATGGAGCTCGTCAAGGTGTTGAAGAGTTCATTCTTGGAATGGCGCACCGAGGTAGACTTAATGTGTTGACTAATATTTTTGGTAAACCTCGGGAACAAATTTTTTCTGAATTTGAAGGCAAAGCGTTTGACGATATCACTATTGATGGCGATGTGAAATATCATCTTGGTCACACCACTCATCATACTACATCTGACGGTATAAGTGTTAAGATGAATATTGCTCCTAATCCATCTCACTTGGAAGCGGTAGATCCCGTTGTTGAAGGAATAGCTAGGGCGAAAATCAACAACGATTACCAACACGATAACAAAAAAGTACTTCCCATATTGATTCACGGTGATGCGGCAATCGCAGCTCAAGGGGTGGTCTATGAGACTATTCAAATGGAACGGTTGGATGGTTATCAGACGGGCGGTACGCTGCACATTGTTATTAATAATCAAGTCGGTTTTACCACTAATTATAAGGATGCTCGCTCTTCTACCTACTGTACGGATGTAGCCAAGGTGATTTTAGCTCCTGTATTACATGTAAACGGAGACGATCCTGAAGCCTTGGTGCATGCAATACGCTTGTCCATTGAATACCGTCAACGATTTAACCGAGATATTTTCATAGACCTTTTGTGTTACCGTAAATACGGTCATAATGAAGGCGATGAGCCTAGATTTACCCAGCCTATCTTGTACAAAGCCATTTCAAAGCATCCGAATCCTAGGGAAATCTATGCAAAAAAGCTATTGGCAGAGGGCGTAGCTAATGAAGGTATAGTTCAAGAGATGCAGACCGAATTTAAGGCAATGCTTGAGCTTGATTTTGATGAATCAAAAAAAATCGAGCACAACAAAATTGTACCATTTATGAATGATGAATGGACAAAATACCCGGGCGCCCAGCCCGGTGAAATGCTGCAACAGGTTGACACCACCTTTGATATTGCTAAACTTAGCGATATTGCGAAATACATAACCACGCTACCTGCAGGTAAAAAGTTTCTGCGAAAGACAGAGCGTTTGATGAAGGATAGAGCCGATCAAGTAAGCAAAAATCGTAATAGCGTGGACTGGGGAATGGCAGAATTACTCGCCTATGGTTCATTGCTTTCTGAGGACTTTAATATTAGAATTTCTGGTGAGGATGTCGAGCGTGGCACATTTTCACATAGGCATGCCATTCTTAAGGTTGAAGATAGTGAAGAGGAGGTGAGTTTGTTAAATAAATACCCGGGTAAAGAAGGTCGTTTTGCGATATATAATTCATTGCTCAGTGAATACGCAGTTATGGGTTTTGATTACGGATATGCCATGGCCGCTCCCGATACGTTGACCATATGGGAAGCCCAGTTTGGAGATTTTGCAAATGGTGCCCAAATAATTATTGACCAGTTCTTGAGTGCGGCTGAGGATAAATGGAAAGTTCAAAACGGTCTCGTTCTTTTATTACCTCACGGTTACGAAGGTCAAGGTGCTGAACACAGTTCTGCACGATTAGAACGATTCTTACAGTTGTGTGCTGAAGAAAACATGACTGTTGCGAATTGTACGACGCCCGCGAATCTATTTCATTTGCTTCGCAGGCAACAAAAAAGGAGTTTTAGAAGACCGTTGGTGGTGATGTCACCCAAAAGTTTGCTTAGGCATCCCAGAGTAAAAAGCAAGCTGGAAGATTTGGCAACTGGTAGCTTTCAGCATATTATTCCAGATAATCAGCTGAATTCAGAAGAGGTGACGAAGGTAGTTTTCTGTTCTGGAAAGTTGTATTATGAATTGCTTGAAGAACGTGAAGTTCAAAAAGCAGCTCACGTAGCGCTCATTAGAATAGAACAATTATACCCATTAGATGACCTTGCGATTAAAGAGGAGGTGGCAAAATATCCAAATGCACAACAGCATATCTGGGCGCAAGAGGAACCCGCGAATATGGGTGCGTGGACGTATATTTTTTGGCAAATGCATCAAAAATTAACACTTGTGTCGCCGGCTCCGAGTGCCTCCACAGCGAGCGGCTCAAGTCGAGTTGCACATGCACGTCAACGTGAAACAATAGAAAGAGTATTTAGTATCTAAGTTTTAGAGATATGTTAGAAATGAAAGTGCCTTCACCGGGCGAATCAATAACGGAAGTTGAAATTGCTGCATGGTTAGTTAGTGACGGTGATTATGTAGAAAAAGATCAGGCGATTGCAGAAGTAGATTCGGATAAAGCCACGCTAGAATTACCAGCTGAAGAGGCGGGTGTTATTTCTTTGAGAGCTGAAGAAGGAGATGTGGTAGAGGTAGGCCAAGTGGTTTGTATTATTGATACAACAGCAGAAAGACCATCCGGCAGTACACCAACACCAGAATCAACGCCTAATCCTGCGCCGATATCTGAAAAACCTGCATCTGTGGCCATTTCTCAAACGTATGCAACAGGAACGGCCAGTCCATCGGCTAAAAAGATGTTGGCAGAGACTGGGCTAAAAATGAATAAAGGCACAGGTAAGGACGGACGTATTACCAAGGCTGACGTTATTGAGGCTGTTGCTTCTATGGGCTCTGCAGGTGGTGAGCGTAGTTCCAAAAGCAAGAAAATGAGTAGTCTTAGACGGAAATTGGCTAGTCGTTTAGTTAGTGTTAAGAACGAAACCGCGATGTTGACCACTTTTAATGAGGTCGATATGAAGCCTATTTTTGATATTAGAAATAAGTATAAAGAAGCATTTGTTGAGAAGCACGGTGTCAAATTGGGCTTCATGAGTTTCTTTACCCTTGCAGCAACCCGTGCTCTTCAGATGTATCCTGCAACAAATAGTATGATTGACGGGAATCACATGGTTAGTTTTGATTATGTGGACATAAGTATTGCTGTAAGCGGTCCAAAAGGTTTGATGGTACCAGTATTGCGAAATGCTGAGAATATGGATTTCGCTGATGTTGAACGCGAGATTGGCCGTTTGGCGACGAAGGTGCGTGACGGTAAGATTACTATTGATGAAATGACCGGAGGAACATTTACTATCACCAATGGTGGTGTATTTGGTTCCATGTTGTCTACACCAATAATTAATCCGCCGCAGAGTGCTATTTTAGGTATGCATAACATTATCCAACGTCCTGTGGCTATTGACGGAAAGGTCGTTATTCGTCCAATGATGTACGTTGCTCTTAGTTATGATCACAGAATTATAGACGGTCGTGAAAGTGTTGGTACCTTAGTGGCTATCAAAGAAGCATTGGAAAATCCTGAAGAGGTTCTAATGTCTGGAAATGCTAAAAAAGCCCTTAACCTTTAAAAATCACAGCATTATGTTTATATTCGTGTCCATTTTAGTGAAAATTATTTAGTGAACCAACGAAATCAACAAAAATGAAAAAATTTATTATCGGGATTATTACGGCGTCTTTGTTGTTAAGTAGTTCAATATCCTCAGCACATGAGGGTATGTGGCTGCCGATGTTAATCAAAAGATTGAATATTGCAGAAATGCAATCAAACGGTTTAAATCTAACAGCGGAAGAATTATATGATATTAATAATGCTTCAATCAAAGATGCTATAGTTTCACTTGGCGGTTTTTGTACGGGTGAAATCATATCTGATAAGGGCTTAATGCTCACAAATCATCACTGTGGCTATGACGCAATTCGCTCTCACTCAACGGTTGAAAATGATTACCTCTCTGATGGATTTTGGGCTATGACTCCTGATGAGGAGCGATTCAACCCAGGTCTAACAGCGGCAATTTTAGTTAGAATGGAGGATGTTACTGATGAGATATTAGCGGAGTTATCGGATGATATGACGGAAGCTGAACGAGCGAGAAAGGCAAAAGAAATTGGTGATGCTTTGGCAAAAGAAGCTACTTCTGGTACCAAACACAACGCGTATGTCCGAAGCTTTTTTCACAATAATGAGTTTTACTTATTCGTTTTTAATACTTATAGCGATGTACGTCTTGTAGGAGCTCCTCCGAGTAGTATAGGCAAATTTGGGGGCGATACTGACAACTGGATGTGGCCTCGTCATACAGGTGATTTTTCCTTGTTTAGAATTTATGCAGATGAAAATGGTGATCCATCTGCTATAAGCGATGGAAATATACCTTTAAAACCAAGACATCATTTACCGATTAGTTTAAGCGGTGTTAAAGAGGGTGATTTTTCAATGGTTTTTGGCTTTCCAGGTTCAACAGATAGATTTTTAACTTCTACAGGAATAGAGCAAGCAATTAACTTATATAATCCAACGGTCGTTGAGATTCGTGATGAAAAATTAGCCATAATGAAGAGGGCTATGGATTCTGATGAATCAGTTAGAATTGCACTCGCATCGAACTATGCGTCCACTGCAAATTATTGGAAGTATTATATTGGTCAAACTGAACAGCTTAAGAAAAATCAAGTCAAGCAAAAGAAAGAAGGTATAGAGGCAAAGTATTTAGCTTGGGCAAAATCCCATGATAGTTTGGCTGATTATGCCGAAGCTTTGAATTTGCTAGATGAGGCTTATTCTGCTACAGATATGACGGTTAAGAGCGATGTATATCTTATGGAGGCAGGCATAAGAGGTGCTTCACTCCCATTATTTGCCTTCCGATTAAATAGAATGTTGTCGGCGTTACCTACATCAGAAGATTTGGATTTAGATAAACAAGATATTTTGGATTATGCTGAAAGTCACTTCTCTGAATTCCAATCGGACGTGGATAAAGACTTGGCAGCCGCACTTTGGAAGATGTGGGTAAAAAATATTCCCACTGATCAACTCCCATCCATTTTCATGGATATGCGTAATGCTATGACTGTTGTTGATATGAATAACTTAAGTAGTATTCAGCCTTCTAAAGGAATGGTTATTAATATTCCAAATATTTATTTTGACGTTGCGAGGAGTTCCCTAAGAAATGATAGCAAAACCGCTTTGGACACGCTGTTTTCAATTCTTAAAAAGAATCCAAACATAACAATAAGTTTAAGATCACATACTGATTATCGAGGTTCGGATGAGAATAATGAATTGTTATCTCAAAAACGTGCTCAAAGTTGTGTAGACTATCTAATTAATAAAGGCATTGAGGAGGAGCGATTAACAGCCTCAGGTATGGGAGAAAGCCAACCATTTAAGGTTCCTGTGAATTACAATGGTTTAGGAAGTTCTCTTTTCGAGCAGGGCGAATCTTTAACTGAAGAATTTATTTTGAATCTTAGTAAGGAAGATCAAAAAGTAGCGAATCAAATAAATCGCCGCACGGATTTCACTGTTTTAAGAGATGATTTTGGTGATACTGACGAAGCAATCGACTCTCAAAAAATGAATGCAAATTCTCTGGTAGTAAATAAGAGCGGAATTGATTTTGACGCAGTTATTGATGCGATGGTTGATGATATTTACAACAAATCAATTTTTGCCTCTCTAGATAATTTAAAGGCATGGTTAGAGGATATGGATGAAGACGCACTCTCCGAAGATCTTGGTGCTAAGCTGGCTTCAAACTTTATCATGACGTATTATTCTAGACGTGAAGGCGATAAAGATGTTTCTGAAAAAATGTCTAAAGGATATCGTTTGTACGCAGATGGACTTCGTAAAGCATTTCCTGAAAAAATATTTTACCCTGACGCAAATTCGACCCCAAGAATGTCGTGGGGCCTAGTAGGTTCTTATGAACCTCAGGATGGTAAACGTTATAATTACATTACGACTCTTGATGGTGTAATGCAAAAGGAAAATCCAAATGATGAAGAGTTTATTGTTCCTAGTCGGTTGAAGCAATTATGGGCATCAAATGATTATGGACCTTATGCAGATGAAAACGGCAAATTAGTAGTTAATTTTATTTCTAATAATGACATTACTGGGGGCAATTCTGGGTCACCAGTAATTAATGGAGATGGACATCTCATAGGGACTGCTTTTGACGGTAACTGGGAGGCAATGTCCGGTGATATCTTTTTCGAAGATGAATTACAACGTACAATATCAGTTGATATTCGTTACATCTTGTTTTTGATTGATAAATACGCAGGAGCTAAACATCTTGTTGATGAAATGACAATTATTGAAGATGATAAGTCAGAACCGAAAAGTAGAACTTTTGAAACTAATGATTTTGCTTTTTGGAAAAAAGAACGTGAGTATTCAGAAAGGGCAGTAAGTATCAATACTTCCGGCCCTATTCCTGCTTTTGGGATATCATATGATCAGCAAGTCAATCCTCAGTTGACATTATCTGCATTTTATTCAAGAAGTAGAGGTGTTGATGTAACTAGATATGACGTTGCTTTAAGTAGAACAGTATTAGGAGATTTTACAGGACAGTTTTGTGAAGATGGAAGTTGGGCTGCCGTTGGGGCTACTTATCGTCCAATCAAAAATTTTGATGCCTTTAGAGTAGTTGCTGCCTATGGTGTGGGTTCTTTACGAGGTAAGATTACAAATCAGGCGACTGGTGTTAAATATATATGCGATGGGGGTGGTCCATGGATGTTTACCGGTGTTGGCCTTGGTCATAGGCCTGTGAAAGGATTAAGATTAGGTGTTGATATTGGTTTAATTGAAACTGGGGGTTGGAAAGTAACGACCCGAACGATTAACGACCAAACGATTGTTAATACGTATAGATTAATTGATGTATTGCCTAGAAGACTTCCAAACCTTCAATTTACAATGGGCTGGGGATTTTAATCCCAAAATAACTTTTAATTTACAAAACAAAGGGCCTGCTTTTATTAAAAAGTAGGCCCTTTATTTTATGAATCGTCTTTTGCTCGGAATGGATTCATAACCTTCAGTTTATTAAAGTATTCAAGTTTTATCCCAATTGGTATAGATAGATTTGAATTAACTCAATCTTTTCTTGCTTCTATTATTTTCTGGACGTCAATGCATCCACGATATAATTTAAAACTTTGGTCATAAGGTGTAGTCTATCCTTACCACGCACATTGTGCGGGTGCATGGGATAAGGAAAGAAATCTATTTGTACGCCTGCGTCGATGAAGGATTTCACGAGACTGAGGTTGTGTTGCATCACTACCACATCATCTACGGTGCCATGAATGAGTAGGAGGTCGCCTTGGAGGTTGCTTACGTAGTTGTGCAAACGGTTTTTTGCATAGCCGTCCTCGTTCTCCTCAGGACGGTCCATGTAGCGCTCACCGTACATAATTTCATAGTATTTCCAATCGGTCACAGGACCGCCGGCAACTCCCGCTTTAAAGGTGCCCGGCTGGCGAAGCATAAGTGAGATAGTCATGAATCCACCGTAGCTCCATCCGTGCACGGCCATACGATCTCCATCGACGTAAGGAAGTGACTTGAGATAATCTACCCCTGCCATTTGGTCTTCTATTTCTACTGTTCCTAACTGACGGTGAATTTGCTGCTCAAAATCAGTTCCACGATGTGCAGAGCCTCTGTTGTCAAGCGTGAATACAATGTACCCGCGATTGGCAAATTCATTCATCCATAGTGGTCCGCCTCCATTCCAACGGTTAGTGACCATTTGTGCATGAGGTCCGCCGTATACATAAATAAGTACAGGATACTTTTTACTCGGGTCAAAATCAAACGGCTTGTATGTACGCGTATATAAAATACTTCCATCGGGACCTATAATTTGATTCATTTCAGGTTTGCGAATGTTCGAGCCTTCAAAAGGATTATCTGCTTGAGATAAGATGCGTAACGATTTGCCCATTGTATTCTTTAAGACCGACTTAGTTGGGATATCCAAACTACTGTAGTTATCTATGAAGTATGTGCCACCTTTTTGTATAATTGGATTATGGTATGCGCTTTCTGTGGTTAATTGTTGTTGTTTGCCTTTGAGGTTTACGCTGAACAAATGTGATTCACGTGCATCTTCTCCTGTTGCCATAAATAGAATACGACCGGTTTTATCAAGCCCTAGAATTTCTGTTGCTACGAAGGCATTTTCTGTCAACTTACGTATCATTTCCCCTTTAGTATTGTAGAGGTATAGATTCATAAAGGAGTCCATTTCGCTCATCCATATAAACTCTTTATTGCTTATCCAAAATGCGGGGAATTCTGGTTCTGCCCATTTATCATTATTCACACTAATTAAGGTTTTACCTCGCTTTCCATTTTTAGCATTGAAAGCCACAACGTCATAGTTGTTTTGTGAACGATTGATTATAGCCAATAGAATAGTTTTCCCGTCTGGCGACCAACTCAAATTGGTCAGGTATTGATCGTATTCTTCTCCGTCAGTCTCTAGATATACGGGTTTTGATTGACCTTTGCGAAAAACACCAATTCGTGCATATTCTGAACCTTGGCCAGCCATTGGATATTTAATCTCACGCAGCGTTCCCGGTGTTGATTCAATGTCTAATAGAGGATAATTGGTTACCGCACTTTCATCTTTTTCGTAAAAAGCAACAGCAGTACCTTCAGGATTCCAAAACAAGCCTTCTGTGATACCAAACTCACTTCTTGCAATAGCTTGACCACTGACAATATTGGGGTTTTTATGATTGGTAACCTGTTTAATAGCTCCATTCTCACTCCAATTGATATACACATTGTTTCCAACGGTGTAAGCAGCATTGAGGTTATTACTAATAGTAATATTACTATTTTCTTCAACTATAGTATATTTCTTTTCAATAACCTCCAATCTTCTATTATAGGTATAAAGAGTCCCTTCTTCAACGAAATGAACAAGGTTTTCATCAACCCATTCTAACATCCATGTTCCGCGGACTTTAATTTCATAATTACCCTTAGCTAGTGCATCATTTATTTGACCTGATGTGATTCTTCCATATTCATTGCCAGTATTAGCATCAATAATTACCGTGGTTTGATAATTGTCAATAACATGAGAATAGAGGTCGGTACCAGGAATCCATTTTGCCATTAAAATGCCTTGAGGAATATATTGTCTTCCGCCTAGTACAGCATCTTTAAGGGTCAATTTAGATTGAGAAAATCCTACCAAGGACAATAAAAGAGCAGTAGTTAAAATCAATGATTTTTTCATTAAGGTCTATTTTATTATATCTGAATATATATTTCCGTCTACTAAACGAATTACGCGTTTGGCATACTGGGCTATTTCTTCCTCATGCGTTACCAGTACTACGGTATTTCCTGCCGCCTGAATTTCATCGAAAAGCTTCATTATTTCTATAGAAGTTTTTGAATCTAAATTTCCTGTAGGTTCATCGGCTAAAATCAAAGTAGGATTATTGACTAATGCTCTTGCCACGGCAACACGCTGACGCTGTCCACCAGAAAGTTGGTTTGGTCGATGCTTCATACGGTCGGAAAGTCTAACTTGGTCTAATACTTGAGCAGCTCGCGCTAGGCGCTCTTCTTTTCTTAAACCTGCATACACTAATGGTAGTGCTACATTTTCTAAGGCGGTATAACGTGGAAGAAGATTGAATGATTGAAAGACAAAACCTATTTTAGCGTTTCTAATTTCAGCTAAGGAGTTATCCTTCAGGGAACTCACATCTATCCCGTTTAATTTATAGTGTCCGCTGGTAGGTGTGTCCAAACATCCCAATAAGTTCATCAGTGTTGATTTCCCCGAACCTGATGGTCCCATTAAGGCAACATATTCGTTTTTTGCAATATCTAGATCGATTCCTTTTAGTGCATGTACGACTTGAGAACCTAATTTAAATTCTTTAGTGATTCCGCGTAATTGAAGGATAGCGTCTGTAGTTGGCATCTAGCTTCTATATGAAGGTTAGGAACACTAAAAATAACTATTCGTAATCAAACTCGCTGAGTTCGAGCCATCTCATCTCTTTATCATCTAGTGCTTTTAAAACGATCTTAATTTCTAAAGCCGCAGCTTCTACTTTAGAAGGTTCTTGATGTGCTGACTCGAAAACTGCGTTTAACTCATCTCTTCTCTTTTCTAGGGCCGCAATTTCGTTAGGTAATTCTTCCCACTCACACTTTTCTTTAAAACTTAATTTGGTTTTAACTTTTTCTTTTTTGTGCTCTTTTCTCGTGCCTGTTTTATCACCTGAGATACGAATTGCGTCTAACTTCTTTTTTTCTTCTCGCCATTCGTGGTATCTACCGTTATAGTCTTTGATACGCCCACCTCCTTCAAAAATGAATAAATGACTACAAAGTTTATCTAAGAAATACCTATCATGGCTTACAACCAATAGGCAACCCGAAAATTCTTCAAGAAAACTTTCAAGTTCTTGAAGTGTCAAAATATCTAAGTCATTGGTTGGCTCATCTAGAATGAGAAAGTTCGGGTTCTTCATTAAGATGGTGAGGAGGAATAATCGGCGACGTTCTCCACCACTTAAAGTACTAACGTAGGAGTATTGCTGATGTCTATCGAATAAGAATCTTTCACACAATTGTGAAGCGGTCAATTTTTGCCCCTTTTTCAATGTGATGTATTCACCAATCTCTTGAACGACTTCAATAACTTTGAAATCGTCTTTATTGATTATTCCGTCTTGAGTATAATGGCCGAATACTATAGTATCTCCAGTGACTATTTTCCCTTTATCCGGAACCAATTCTCCCATAATCATCTTTAATAAAGTAGATTTTCCGCAACCGTTGGGACCTACAACTCCAATGCGTTCACCTTTTTTGAAAATATAGTTGAATTGCTCAATTAATAGCCTATTTGGGAAGCTTTTGGCCACTTTATGTAACTCTAGAATTTTCCCGCCTAGACGCTGTGAGTTTAGCTCAAGAGTGACTTCGTCATGGTCAACGCTTTTTTTTGCAGCCTTCTTTACGGCTGTAAATCGATCAATACGATCCTTAGCTTTTCCAGTGCGTGCGCTAGGAGTTCTGCGCATCCAATCTAACTCCTTTCTATAGAGTTGCTTGGTTTTATGTCTTTTGGCAGCCTCATTTATTTCACGCGCTTCTTTCTTCTCAAGGTAGTAGCTATAATTCCCTTCGTACTTATAGAGCTGTAAATTTTCCAACTCATAAATAGTGCCACAAACACGTTCCAAGAAGTAACGATCGTGCGTAATCATCAAAAGGGCGCCTTTATAATTTATTAAATATTCTTCTAGCCATTCAATTATATCGAGATCTAAGTGGTTGGTTGGCTCGTCCATCAAAATGAGACTGGGTTCTTCAATGAACAGTTGAGCCATGGCGAGGCGCTTGATTTCTCCACCTGAGAAATTATCTACTATACGGTCCATATTAGGTAGATTCATACGGCCATGTATTTCATGAATGCGTCCCTCAACATACCATCCACCGGTAGCTTCAACTCTGTCAAGCGTTGCCTGTATTTGATCACTGTCTTCCGAGGATAGGACGGATTCGTAATCCCTCAATGCTTTAAGACCAGGGTGTTCACTTTGGTATAGGATCTCACGAACGGTCTTTCCATTTTCAAAAGAGGGTTGCTGGCTGAGATAACGAATCTTTATACCGTTACGGAAAGTGATTTCGCCTGAATCAGCGATGGTGGAATCCATAAGAGTGTTCATAAGAGTACTTTTACCCGCTCCATTTTTGGCAACTATGGCAATTTTCTCACCCTCGTGGATGCCAAATGTGACATCCTTATACAGTGCTTTTACACCGTAGGACTTGCTAATTTTATGTACTGAAAGAAGGTTTTTCGTGTCCAATTGAAATACTATTCTTATTAATCTATGCTCAATGAACCAATCCACTTTACAATAGTAGCTATATCTTCGTCAGCTATCCAGGTTACAGGAGCCATTGGCGGATAATCTGGCCAATTCTCAGGCACTGGTTGTTTGATAAGAGCCACCATTTCTTCTGAATTATAATTGCGAGCAGCAATTTCTTTAAAGGATGGCCCAATTAGTTTGGTTCCCAACTTATGGCAACCTAGACAGGTATTTTTCGCAAGTAACGATTTAATATTTGGAGGGATATACGATTTATTTGCTATTGTTGACTGCCTATTTACTAGGAAAGAAATAGAGGAAGGCTGTTCAGACTCGCTATTACAACTAAAGAGTAGAATTGCGAACAAAAAGCCATAAAAAGCGTGATAATAGAAGGTGGATTTGGATTTCATCTACCGTAATTTTGGATTATGTTAAAGATAAACCTCAGACCTTCGGAATGGTTAAAAATAGGCGTACTTATTTTAGTTTTTGTCATTGGTTCAATCTCGGCCTATAAAATCCTTCAACCCAAGCGGAAATTACCTATTTACAACCCTTCCGATTTGAATCCGTCGTTAGTTGATGATGATTTAGAACGTGTTGGAAGAGGTCACCGCATTGGAAATTTTGATTTGATCGATCAATGGGGAAATAGCGTTGACTCTTCTTTACTTTCAAATAAAATCTATATAGCGGATTTCTTTTTTACAACTTGTCCTGCCATATGTATTGATATGGGTCAGAACTTTCAATATATACAAGAAGTATATAAAGAAGAAGAAAGATTTAATCTTGTAAGTCATACGGTGATGCCTGAAACGGATACGGTAGAAGTAATGCATGCATACGGAGAACGTATGGGCGCAATCAAAGGGAAGTGGCATCTATTAACAGGAGAAAAGCGCGAATTGTATCGGATGGCACGTCGCGAATATTTTGCAGTCATGGAGCACGGAACAAGCTTTGATGATCACGACTTTATCCATACCGAAAATGTTATTCTTGTGGATGCGAACAAGCGTATTCGTGGCTTCTATGATGGGACAAGTGACATGGACATAGACCGATTAATAGACGACATCCAAATACTTCTGAATAGTAAATAATAGTACTAAATAAATAAGTCAATTACTCTTGACGAATGATCGCTGTATCTTGAGTCTCATTGTGCGCCGGAAAGTCTATTGAGTCCACCTTTGGAATTTCTTCTACTTGAAGAACCTCCCTTTTTTTCGAGACCTCTTGTAATATTTCAGGAGAAGAGATTTCAATACTATCGGTTGTGCTACTGTCCGATTGTAAGATGAAGAAATCATTATACATTATTAGAGCGCTATCTGGTGTGTCAAACAGCGCGGTAAATCCGAGGTAAGATGTATCGGAGGCTAGTTTTGCATAGCGAGTCTTTCCACGGTGAAAGTCCCATATTTTCTTTGTACTATCTTGAGGATGTATTTCTAAACCCGCCCAGTGCTTACCAACAATATTACCATATTCGCTAATGTAGAAACGAGTGTATTTGGTATTTCCAAAAAGTTTAGGGCGAAAGGTTAGATAATCTTCAATTATCCCAAAATCTTTAGAATATTCAGCTACTTTAACACTTCCTCTTTTGTAATAATTTAGAGGCAATTTGTTGTTGTTATAACGGCTAAGTAAATCATTTTCGGCCCATACCCCTAAACTGTCCATCCCTCGCACCCGGTATAAGTTTAATCTATTTTTAAGGTAGCTTGCATCACTTGGGAAGAAGCTTAAAAGTGTATCTAGAGTTTTCTGCGCTTTCTCGTAGTCCTTCCAAATGCGCCATTCGATATCGACTTGTTGCTCGGCAGTCATTCGCCAAAAGTCCATTCCAGGCTCAAATCGAAGCATATTGGCATCAATCCAATCTCGTGCTTTATAATATTTTTCTCGCTCCAGAGATATTACAGCAAGCATGTAAAAAGGGGTTTGTTTATCGTACAATTCCGAGATGGCATAGTATGTCTCATAAGCATGTTTTAGGTCGCCTTTTTCGTATTGAATGGCAGCCTTTAAAAGTAAATACTTCTGATGGTCTTTCCGAAATTCAAGACACTTCTCTAAATCTGCTAGAGCTGCATCTAGGAGCTTTAATTCATAAAGCGCTTCGGATCGAAAAAAGTAAAGATCTTCGCTGTTCATTCTTTTTTGAACGGCTAAGTCATAATGAATAATAGCTTGCTGCGGTTGGGAAGGGATAGTTGCCATAAATGCACGGCCGATAATCATATTGTCTCGCCCGCTTAGCGTTTCAGCTCCACTAGCGAATTCAATGATTTTATTGTAGCTCTTGGTATTCCACAGTCTGCTAATATAACTTCCTTGTGCAGCAGCGTGTGTAGATAAAAGAAGAAGTGCTGCTAAAAGTTTACTCTTCATCTTTACTTGAATTATAATAGTCGATTGGCTGGTCTAATTCCCAATTGGCTCTTATCTCAAAGGTCTGTCCTGAAATAAGTTGTTCTCCTTGAAAATTCAACTCCCAAGAAGGGCCGTCCCATTTCCCATTATTATTATTGTCAATAAATCCAAATATCTCATATGTGCCTGGTAAACACTTTTGATAACCTGAATAGGTGGTGTCGCTTGTCGCATTAATGCTCAGGTCAATCAGTTCAATATTTCCATTTACGGCAAATATTTTTACGTTACTAGTCGACGGGGGTAGAATGTAGCTAACAAAACCCAACTTGTTGTCATCAGCGCTGTCTAGAAATAGATGAACAGAATCTATTGCTAGTGAATCTAGTTCTGGCATGACAAATTTTTCTACAAAAAAATTTACTTCTATAAGTTGGGAGTCGACTTGTGAAGAGACTTCTTTCAGAAACCCAAAGTTTTCAAGTTCATCGTTCCAAATTTTATCAAAATTTAGATCTTCAAATACAAGCAGGTCAAAAGTATCTACGGGCAGATATTTTAGTGAGAAGTAGCCGTCTTTACTTGGTGAAGTACTAAACAATGGAATATTTATTGAATCTGAGCGTTTAGGTAATAACCAAATTGATAAATCTTCAAAAGAACCTCCTCCTATTTTATTTATGTGCCCGTTGATTTGCATGCTGTCAATGGAACTACCCGTGCTCCATATGAATTCAAGATTTTGAACTCTATTATTCTCATTTAAATCACCGATTTGATTGCCTAGAGAAATTCTGTAGGTTGTTTCTTCTAAAAGCTGTTCAGGGTTCCAATTTAAAATCAATTTTTTCCCTCTGATTTCAAACTCTAAATTGTCCAGAGGCGGACTTGAGGTAATATTTCCTTTTACTGAATTTCCTTTTATGTATTCATCAAACGTAATCCAAGCTAAACCATTACCGTAATTTAATGCACCGGGAGACGGTTGTTGTGCGATGATTTTCGGCGGCAATTCGTCTTTGGGTCCACCTTCAGGTTTACTCTGTACGGCACAACTAACGATAGCAATTAATGCGGGAATGTGAATAATTCGTATCATGGCTTAAAGGTCATTAATTCAAATCATAGTACGTTCAGTCAAATGATTATTTAACCTCTTATCTATTAACAGTCTATAATTAAAAGAATATAACAATGATTTTATTCCAAGAAAAAGTAACTTGTGATATTGATTGTGAATGGGTTAGCAAAGAATAAGTTGGTTTCAAGGCACAATTGATACTAAATAAACGTGAAGTTTAATTCTTAATTATTATCAGATATTTGTATTCTCTTTTGTAAAGTAAACCAAAATGAAAAAATTACTCCCACTGCTATTAGTTGTTGTAACTGTACAAACCAAGGCACAAAGTTATTGTAACGCTGGTCCTTCCGATACAGATGATTCAGAAATAACTCTAGTTTCATTGGTGGGTACCACAAGCACGATTTATAATCAAAGTAATTCATGTGGTACAACTGGTGTACAGGATTTTACAAGTATTTATTCAGCTGATGTTTATCCTGATTCTTCTTATTCCATTGATATAGAAATGGGTACATGTGGTGGAGCTTATAGTGGGGCAATTGCTGCTTGGATTGATTTTAATTCAGACGGTGACTTTGATGATGTAGGCGAACAACTGGGTACTTATTCTGGTACGCCGACGGTTACTCAAACGTTTAATTTTACGGTTCCTACTGGAGCTAATATTGGCTCAACTAGACTTCGAGTAATGCAAGAGGAGCAAGGATCAGCAGCAAGCATATCACCCTGTAACACCTTTTTATGGGGAGCTGTAGAAGATTATAGTATAGAGGTTTTATCTGCGTCATCATGTTATCCAACTGCTCTCTCTGTAAGTAATATTGGTATTGATTCAGCTCTTGTAACTTATGATACAACTGGGATTGAAGTGTATCTTGAATATGGCCCTGCAGGTTTCACCCCGAGCTTCTCTTCATCCACAGTGAATTTAGTAATCCCAGGAACCCATCCTTATTGGTTAACAGGTTTAGATACAGCCACCGATTATGACGTTTATGTTTATAAGATGTGCCTGGATAGTTCCATAAGCATAGTCCGTGGGCCGGTCAATTTTAAAACTTTACAATGTGGATTGATTGATAAATGCCCTCATGACATTGAATTAACTGATTCTTTCGGTGATGGTTGGAACGGTGCAGAGATACAAATTTTAAATTCTTCTGGGGGTGTTGAATACACTCTAGGGTCCAATTTTACTACAGGGTATTCAGATACTACAACGGTTTTTTTATGTTCTGGAGAGACTTTTTCTGTTGAAGTTAGCCAAGCAGGTTCTTGGGCCAGCGAGATTGGACTTAATATAACCTCTGGTGGGACAAACATAGCATCATACCTACCAAACAGTGCAACAGCTCTAGGTACACAGATGGCCCAGTTTACTTCTTTCTGCAATACAGATTGTCCAGCGCCTTTGTTTTCGAGCTTGACTGCTACGGATTCTTCAGCCACTTTAACATGGAGATCCAGTGATACTAATTTTGTCGTAGAATACGGACTATCTGGCTTTATTCAAGGAACAGGAAATGGTACAGCTATGTCTGTAAATGACACAACAGTTACGGTTTACAACCTAAGTCCAAATACTGCTTACGATTTTTATATACAGAATGATTGTACTGCAGATTCAAGCGGCACCAGTAATTTTGCTGGACCATTCACAATTCTAACACCATGTTTAGCATTTACCACGCCTCTTTACGAGAGTTTTGATACAGATACAACAGGAGGATTTAATAACACTAATGCACCTTCTTGTTGGTATTACAGGGAGAATTCTGGTGCCCAAGGTTATGGTTATATTGCTGGATCAACATTTAATATAGCTCCTTATGTAGGTAATCAAATGTACTTCTTGTACAATTCTGGTGATTCGGCCATGGAGGCATTGATTAGTCCTGCAATCATGGGACTGGATAGCGGGAATAAACAGCTTGACTTCTACATGGCTAATGATGGCTTTTCGGGTGGGACAGATGTCATTGTGGGTACGGTAGGCAATCCTTCTGATCTAACAAACTTAAATATCATAGATACTCTTAGTGTCCCCAATGGTGCGACATGGAACAAGTATACAGTTTATATTGATTTAGCATCAGGTTATAACATGAGTGATTCACATTTAGTCATAGCATCAACAACTGCGTCAACATTCAATGGTGTTTACATTGATGAGGTGACCGTTACTAATGCACCTCTTTGTATTCCTCCAACCTCTACTAATGTTGGTGCAGTAACTACGGATTCAGCTGAAGTTTACTTCTCTTCTACTGGTGTAATGACTTACATAGAATATGGTCCGACTGGATTTACGCCAAACTTCTCACAAAGTACTGGAGTAATTGATTCTACGACTTCTTCTCCTCATTGGTTAACCGGTTTGCTTCCGAGTACAACCTATGATGTGTATTTCTATCAAATGTGTTCGAATGGATTTATGAGCCCTTCAAACGGTCCGTTGATGTTAACCACTGCTTGTGCTGCTAGCATACCACCATTTAATGAAGATTTTGATTCTTGGGCCGGAGTAATTCCTGTGTGTTGGAACGGCATCAAAACAGATTTGTCTGGTTTTGGATGGACGTGGGACGGAATGGGAACTGGATCATTAGGTACAGGACCGACGACTGGAAATTCCGGAGATTATTACTTGTACTTGGAAACTTCGGCGACTCCATTAAATAACGTTGATTATGCTTATTTACCCGTTCTTGATTTGAATACAATACCTAATGCTGTGGTAGAATTCGCTTATCATATGCACGGTTCAGCTATGGGAGATTTAACAGTAGAAGTTTCCTCTGATAATGTGAATTGGTCCACGCTATATTCACTCAGTGGTCAGCAACAGTCCAATCAATCGAATCCCTACTTAAACGCCGTGGTAGACTTAACTGGAAATACGTCAGCAACTACATATATTCGTTTTGGCGGTTCTTATGGTGGTTCTCTCACTGGAGACATGGCAATTGACGATATTTATGTGGGCGCACCCCCTCCATGTCCAACTCCTCATTCTTTGTCCTTTATTGCAGGTAAAAATGACGCAACATTCAGTTTCAATACCAATGGAAATACGGGTACTTTTAACTATGAATGGGGCCCAGTTGGATTTGCCCAATCGACAGGTGTTTCAAATAGCTTTTCAGGTTCAACAACTGTAAATAATTTTACCATTAATGGTTTGTCCTCTAATTCATGTTATGATATACTTATGATAGCTGATTGTGGGACCTATGGAGTTAGCGATACTGTAGGGCCAATTACCTTTTGTACTAATCGCTGTGATACATCGGAATTATGTAATTGGACTATGAGTATGTACGATTCCTTCGGAGATGGTTGGGATGGTGCGCAGGTTAGTTTACTTTTAAATGGACAGCAGGGACCAACATTCACATTTGCCAACGGGGATTCTTCAATCGTTGATTTTCAGATTTGTAGTGGAACGCAGGTTACCGTGTTAAATTCACTTGCCGGTTCATTTCCTTCTGAGGTGAGTTACACTTTATCAAATGCCTCTGGTACACAAACAACATCAGTAACTACAGGAAATTTTGCAGTAGGTACTCAAGCTACATTAATGGCTAATTGTGTTCCTGTCTCATGTCCAATGCCAATCAATATTACATTAAACAATGTGACATCCTATTCAGCTGCATTAACTTGGACTGGTGGTTCCGGATCTTTTATCTACGATTATAGAGAACAAGGAGGTACGAATATGTTCAATGGCACTTCAATAACACCAGCGGCATCGTTAACAGGCCTAAAACAAGGAACTACTTACGACTTTTTTGTAAAAGAAGTCTGTGCTCCCGGGGATACATCTTTTACAGCTTCCACACAATTTAATACAGATTCATGTTTCAATATTGTTATTGGAAGCACTCAATTTAATGTCGACTCGGTTACTGGAACTAATGCTAGCGTAAGCTTTAATTGGACAGGTGCTAGTTATACAGGATTCAATATTGAATTTGGAGACGGGAATTCAAGTAGTGGATCGGGAAATTCCGAAAATCACACTTACAATGCCAACGGTAATTATACGGTTACATTGACTTTGTATAGTGATTGTGATACAGCGTCCACTACTTTCAACGTCCAGATAAATGGTATTGGCCTTAAGCATGATGGAGGTATAGTAGCATTGATGATTTATCCAAACCCAACACAAGGCTTAATTGTCATTAATGGTGAATTGACCTCAGAGTCGGAAATTACTATTCGAATAATTAATTATTTAGGACAAGAAGTACTTAAAGATGAATTTAACCCATCGTCTAATGTGTTTAATCGGACTTACGACTTAAGCACCAATTTTGCTTCTGGGGTATATCTCATTGAGATTGCTTCTGATCAAGGTGTGGTTCAGAAACCAATAATTATTAGATATTAATTCTCAAATGTGAGGATCAATAAGACCGAGGAATGTAACTAAGTGTTCCTTTATGATTTTTGAATT
Source organism: uncultured Cryomorphaceae bacterium (assembly GCA_902614915.1). GTDB lineage: Bacteria > Bacteroidota > Bacteroidia > Flavobacteriales > Schleiferiaceae > UBA10364. Next base: position 5,254 of record CACMMX010000015.1, on the reverse strand, counting down.
ATGAATCAGTCTTGAAGCAAACTTGAATTATTTTTTGTATCTCTTTCTGAATTACTTTAAGAACATGCGAATTAATATGGCAGATTTGTTTGGCATATGCTTTGCTCTGCATTTTCTCAAGTGGTCTTGCATAAAACTCAATACTGGGGAATAGCCAGCCTTGTTAAAAAACTTAATAAATGGTTTAGATAGTTATGCTTAGATTAAGGTAGTTTCGTTTTATAGTAATTAAATCAAAAAAACCCATGAGTTCAGAAGAAAACAAGCGAAAATCAGGATTGGTTATCGGATTGTTATTGATAGGAGTTATTCTATTTGGCGTATTACTTTATTTACGTAGTGAGGAAAAGCATCAGCTTGAATTGGAAAAACAAGAATTAACAATTGAGTTGAGCGGACTTAAGGAAGATTTGATTGGTCAAATAGGAATGAACGACAGTTTAAATTCTTTCATCGAAACAGAAACGGCCCGATTGGGTATGTTGATAGACAGCATTAATGCGGTTAATGTGAATAGCGAAAAGAAGTTAACAAATTATCGATACCGTTTAAGTAAATTAAAAAGGAAGAATGCCGAATTGGTTGAAAAATTAGATAGTACGAATTCAGTTTACGCTCAATTGAAGCTAAGAGAGCGATTAGTGGCGGACAGTCTTATTGCGGTCATGGAAGAAAACCAAGCCTTAAGTGGTAAAAACAGTGAGCTTTCCAATATTGTTGAAAAAGGTAAACAGTTAGTTATTGCTCAATCTACTGCAATGGCAGTAAGAATAACTTCAGGGGGTAAAGAGAGAAAAACTAAGCGTGCGAAGAAAACGGATAGAATTAATGTCTGTATCACTATTGCTAAAAATAGAATTGCAGGTGAAGGAAAACGTACGTTGTATGTCAAGTTGTTTTCGCCAAATGGAAAGGCAGTAGATGCTCCTGAGGAGAATATGGCCGTTGTGGCAGGAGAAAACAGTGGTTACAATGGCGTTGTAAGTTTTATGTATCAAGGTGATGCCGCAAAGGTATGTATAGCGGCAGACAGAGCCACTAATACTCCTGTTGTACTTGAGCCAGGAATCTATACTGCAGCAGTAATGACAGATTCATATATTCTTGGTACTGTTGCTGTAGAATTGAAATAATATCATGAAGAAAATTACTCTTATTATCGTGTTAGGATTGTTTGGAACATCTTGCGTGAGTACTAAGGTACACGGAACACTCCAAGAGAAATATGACCTATTGTTAAATGAGACTGATCAACTGAGACAAAAGAGTGAGTTGAATGCGGCTGTCAACTCTGAATTAGAAAGGACTCTCGGAAATGTTCGGAGTGATGTTAATAGGCTTCAAGAGGATACTACTACGAAGTTCGACGAGATTCGAGCGTTAAAGACGAAGTACGATCGATTGTCCAAACAATATGATTATTTACTAGACAACAATAGCACATTAATTGCAGCGAGTGCAAGAGAAAATAAGGCTTTAATGGATGATTTAAGTATTATCCAGAGTAGGCTTCAAGCGAAAGAAGATAGTTTGAATACTGAGCGAAGAGCCTTGGAAAGCGGCCGTCGCAGGGTAGAAGAATTAGAAGGTGTGATAAGCCGCCAAGATAGTATAGTAAAGTATGTCCGTCAAAAAGTAGCGGATGCTTTATTAGGTTTTACTGGAAAGGGCCTTTCTGTGAATATGCGCGATGGAAAAGTGTATGTTAGTTTAGAAAATTCACTTCTATTTGCCCCAGGATCATGGCTAGTAGCCACTAACGGACAACTTGCTTTAGAGAATTTAGCTGTTGTTTTGGCTGAAAATAAGGACGTTAGTGTTCTTGTAGAGGGACATACGGATAATGATGTCTACCGTGGTCATAGTCAAGTAAAAGATAATTGGGACTTGAGTGTTATGAGAGCTACAAATGTGGTCAAAATACTTACATCGAATGCGGGCCTAGATCCAAAACGAATTACGGCGGCGGGTCGGGGTGAATACGTCCCTTTGGTGGAAAATAATTCCTCTGAGAATAAAGCGATTAATCGTAGAACTGAAATTATTTTAACACCAGATTTAACTGAATTGGCCAATTTGCTCGACAGAGCAGAATAAACAAAGGCTAGAATTGTGCGCTTACCAATTCTTCAATCCTTTTTAATCCCACTATAGCAATGTTGTAGTGAGATTTTTCAATTTGGTGATGTCCACTGATATAAATCTTTTCAAAACCCAACTTTTCGGCTTCACGAATTCGTTGTTCTACTTTGGAGATGGGTCTTACCTCTCCTGTCAACCCAACCTCTCCAGCGAAGCAAAACTTTTGAGAAATGGGCTTGTCTGTATTGGAACTTAGGATAGAAGCAATGACCGCTAAATCGAGAGCGGGATCGTCAACTCGAAGTCCTCCGGTGATATTTAAAAAGACGTCTTTTTGACCTAATCGAAATCCACATCGTTTTTCTAATACTGCGAGGAGCATATTCAATCTTCTTGTATCAAAGCCTGTAGTTGATCTTTGAGGTGTTCCATATACCGCTGTAGAACATAACGCTTGAAGTTCAAGCAGCATAGGACGAATGCCCTCCAAAAGCACTGCTACGGCATTACCGCTTAACCCATCATGCTGTTTGGTAAGCAACAGATCACTTGGATTAGCTACGCCAAGTAACCCGGATTGTTCCATAGTGTATAATCCTATTTCATCTGTAGATCCAAAACGATTTTTATGAGCTCTCAGTATGCGATACAGTAAATTAGGATCTCCTTCAAATTGAAGAACAATATCTACCATATGTTCTAAAATTTTTGGTCCAGCAATACTTCCTTCTTTATTGATATGGCCAATTAATAGAACAGGCGTACCCGTTTCCTTAGCATACCGAATAAAGCTTCCTGCACTTTCTCTTATTTGAGCAATTGAACCCGGGGTGCTATCCACATGCGGTACATGCAGAGTTTGAATGGAATCAATAATTACTAAATGTGGCCGCAATTTTTTTAAATGGCTAAAGATAGCCTCTGTTTTTGTTTCGCTTAATAGGAATAATTCACTTTCTGCTGCACCAATTCTTTCCGCGCGAAGTTTGATTTGAGAAGGGCTTTCTTCCCCGCTGATATAAGCGACGGTACCACTGAATTTGAGTGCCATTTGTAGGAGAAGCGTACTTTTCCCTATGCCCGGTTCTCCGCCTACAAGCGTTACAGAGCCAGGCACAATACCTCCTCCTAAAACTCGCGAAAACTCTATATCTTGAATTGGAAAGCGCTCAATCGTTGAGTGCTTAACTTGATCGATCTTGGTTGGTTTTGAAGAGATACTGTCTCCGCTCCATGCTCTTGGGTCAGGTTTATTTTTGGTTTGAATTTCTTCAATAAGCGTATTCCATTCTTTGCAACCTTGACACTGCCCCATCCATTTAGAATGTTCAGTACCGCAATTCGTACAAATAAACACGCTTTTATTTTTTGCCATGGATTATTAATTCTTGCTTGTAAAATACAGAATAAGCATTGCAATTGAACCTGTAGTAATGAACATTAAGCTTTGTCCACCATGAATTACAGTGGCGAATGCTTTGCCTAGATCGCTATTATATCCCAATATCGTTAAAGCGTTGGAAACTAAATAATGGTACGCTCCAATTCCTCCTGGAACAGGAATTACATAACCTATTCCAGCTGCAACGCTTATATAAAATGCAGTACCTATTCCGAGCTCATTTAGGCCTTGTACAACACTAAACCCAACCAAAATAGTACTGACATAACAAATCCAAATACCGATACTGTAGAACCAAAATAATGCTTTGTTCTGTACGTTTTTGATACTTTTAAGACCTTCTGAAATACCGCGAAGAAAACCTCGTATTTTTTGAGTAAAAGGATGTGTAGACCAATGTTTTTTGGTGGCCCAAAGAAATGCAATAATAATGAGGCTTCCTCCTAGAATGCTTGAAATAAAAAGAATAGATAATTCAGGAATTGTAGCGCCGCTTTGTTCAAGAAAATTTGTTAGTTGATTTAATTGGGTAACTACAGTTATTAATATAACAATCCCAAACAATAGAGTATCTACAACTCTTTCAAGAACCACCGTTCCTAATAACTTGTCCAAAGGAATATTATCTGTTCTGTTAATTGCAGAACATCTTGCGACTTCGCCAATTCGCGGAGTTGCTAGATTTACCAAGTAAGAAAAAGCAACAGCAGCAATTGCATTAAATGATTTTACTTGATATCCTAAAGAGTTAAGTAATTGTACCCAACGAATTCCTCTCAAAATAATAGCCATGAAGCCAATTACAAGCGTTAATATTAGCCCTGCACTATCCACGGTTCTAATATTATCCCAAAGAACAGTTGGGTTTGTATTCCTGAAAGTCATAAAAAGCAATCCTCCGCCAATACTTAAAAAGAGTATATACTGAAAGGCCTTCTTCATATTCTAGACCACTATTTCAAAAGATTATTTGACTCGTTTGGAAAAACAATTTGAGGTTTAAAGTCTCTAGCTTCTTCAGTGGTCATATGAGCGTAGGCAATAATTATGATAACATCTCCTTTTTGTACTCGACGAGCTGCAGGACCATTTAAAACAACATTACCTGTACCGAATCCTCCAGAAATGGTATACGTATCAAATCGTTCCCCGTTATTAATATTTACGATATAAACCCGTTCACCAGCGATTATTCCCGCCGCAGACATTAAGTCGTCATCTAAAGTTATGGAGCCTATATAATCAAGGTTTGCCTCAGTAACCTTTACACGATGTATTTTGCTTTTTACGACCTCAATTTGCATGGCATAAAAGTAGATTAAAAAAGAGGAAGGTTATCTATTAATCGAACTTTTCCGCACATCACAGCAGTGAAAACTCTTATTGGGCCTGAATGATTAAAGTCTTTAATGGGCTTAAGAGTTTTTTCGCAGCAGAATTCCAGATACTCTACAGTTAAAAAATCAATTGCATTGATGGAATCAATTAGATTTTTCTGAGCAATAGAAACATCAGTATTCCTTGTGAAGGATGATGTTATCCATAGCTGAAGTATGCGGTATATTTCTTTTGCGCTATCTCTTTCCGCTAAATTCAGGTGTCGATTCCTGCTGCTCATAGCTAGACCATTTTTTTCTCTAACTGTTACAACAGGGATTATTTTTACTGGCCAATTCTCTTGGTTAACAATATGATTAATTATGGCTAATTGTTGAAAGTCTTTCTCACCAAAAAAAGCAAAATGGGGTTCAATTAATTTAAAAAATCTTG